>JAALKB010000014.1 GCA_011088265.1 Gammaproteobacteria bacterium | reverse complement strand
GACGTGAAACAGCTTCGCCTGCATGGAGATTTGCATCCTGGTAATATTCTCTGGACTGAAAAAAGCCCTCACATTGTTGATTTTGACGATGCGCGAACCGGGCCTGCGATACAGGACTTATGGATGTTTCTTTCCGGAGAGCGTGGCTACATGTCGGCCAAATTGGCTGATTTACTGGAGGGCTATACGCAGTTTTTTGCATTCAACCCTGCTGAGCTGCATCTGATTGAGGTGTTGCGGACCTTGAGAATGATCTATCATGCCAGTTGGATCGCATCAAGGTGGGAAGATCCTGCTTTTCCCATTGCTTTTCCCTGGTTCAATACTCTACAGTATTGGGGAGGCCACGTGCTCGCTTTGCGAGAGCAGGCGGCATTGATGAATGAACCTCCACTGATCTGGTCGTGATCGCCTCGCGATCATATGGTGGTTTATTATTTCGTTACTTTATTTTGCGGCGCAATCAGCAACGTTGAATACGGTTGCGCTTAATTGTTGAACCTGGGAAATATAACAAAAATAAGCATCAAAAATAGGACCTGACCCATGAGACTATACCTATGAGATTATTGGTTTTTCAGCATGTTGAGTGCGAACATCCGGGCATTCTGCGAAAATTTCTGGCGGAAGATAATGTCAATTGGGTCGCCGTGGAATTGGATCAGGGTGAACCCATTCCTGATTTGACACAATATGACGCGCTATGGGTTATGGGTGGCCCCATGGATGTTTGGGACACGGATGAGCATCCCTGGTTGGTTGAAGAAAAGAAAGCCATTCGACATTGGGTGAAAGAACTGAATAGACCCTATTTAGGGTTGTGCCTTGGACACCAGTTATTAGCCGATGCTCTGGGTGGAGCTTGTGCACTGCAAACTCCGCCGGAGATAGGTATCCTCAACGTCCAGCTAACTCCGAGCGGCATCGAAGATCCCATATTCGCTAATATGGCGAAGGAACAAAAATGTCTGCAATGGCATTCAGTCTGCGTGTCGGAATTACCCGAGGACTCCGTTGTCCTTGCCAGTTCAGATATCTGTGAAGTACAGGCAATGCGGGTCGGGAGTCACGCGTGGTCAATGCAATACCACATTGAACTTGAGCCAGACACGGTGAGTAATTGGGGGGAGATCCCTGCTTATAAGAATGCTTTGGAAGCTGCTCTGGGGCCTGCGGGATTATCAATGATGAAAGAAAAAAGTGATGAAAATATGGATGGCTTTCTCACAAGCGCACGTCAGCTATATCGCAATTTTATGAGTGCTTCTGGCTTTTCTTCTTAACTTTATCATCAATATTTTTAGCCCTGGATAATGCAGACATTCCGTTTCTCGCATTTTCGCTGATTTCCCTGGCGTTAATTATTACCCCCCGGTCAGGACCTGATTCTGGTGATGTCACGATCAGTGGCTCAGGGGTCAAAAGCAGGAATCGTCACTGCTTTAGGCGTTAGCGTTGGATTGCTTGGCCATACTCTTTTGGCAGCGCTTGGCTTGGGCGCAGTGCTACAGGCTTCAGAATTGCTGTTTTTCGCAATGAAAATCGTTGGCGGAATTTATCTGATTTATTTGGGCATCAAAACCTTTCGTTCTCCTCCGATTGAACTTGAATCCAGTTCAACCATGGATATGCCAGCGAAATCCATGTTTCTGCAGGGCGCATTATCAAACTTAAGTAACCCCAAAATTGCTATTTTCTATTTCGCCTTTCTACCACAATTCGTTTCACCGGATGTGTCGAATCCTACGGTCATTTTATTGGTTCTGGGTTCGCTATTCGCCTTTTTGACCTTTTTGGTTAAGGCGCCCATTGGTTATTTGTCGGGAACCTTATCCCTGTGGCTGCGGGCAAGGCCGGGTGTGCAGGTTTGGTTAAATCGAATGTCCGGTACGGTGTTAATTGGCCTTGGTTTACGGTTAGCTTTTGATAAGGGTGTGCAGTAGATCTGTTACGATTGTTCTTTTATTTTTATGGTTCTTCTATTTTTGATGTGTTAAGCCGCCTAAAATGTATTTGCTCCGTTCATTAATTGTCTCCCCAACCTCCCGTCTTTTGTGGGTGTCTCTGGCCGTACTTTGTCTGTTCCTGGAAAGCGTGGCTTTGTTCTATCAATATCAGTTGGACTACCTGCCCTGTGTTCTTTGTGTGCATGTTCGAATGTTACTAGCCGCATTATTACTGGTTTGTATATTGGCATTGCTGACCCCACCCCATCCCATGGGTTCAATCATTCTCTTTGCCATTGCTACCTTTATTTGGCTCTGGATGCTGGAGCGTTCCTGGCAGGTCCTCGGAGTGGAAATGGGTTTTATTGTGGGTGAATGTGAAATGAGTTCAGGACTTCCCCAATGGTTTGCTTTGGAGAAATGGTTTCCCTTTATTTTCAGGATTCATGAGCCTTGCGGTTACACGCCGATTATTTTCATGAAAGTTAGTATGGCCCATATCCTTTTGGGTCTTAGTGCATTGTTTAGTCTGTCCTTTGTGGCTTCTTTGATTGTTCGGCTTCGAAAGCTAGTACGGGACTAACCCCTTCCTTTCCCCGTCTCCCGGTTTTCTATTGGTAGAACTCTAATCGAATTAAATCAGTGTGTTCTCCGACGGTGGGAACCCGATTGGCTTTTGGATGACCATCCAGAAGCCCTTCGACATTCACAATGGGTCGAGCTGGATGGTGAATTTCCTGCCCTGATGAGGAAACGCCGGTTCGTCTTTGCAGGGCATTGTGATCCGAGAAGTCGTTGATCTCATTGACAGATCCAAAGGCCAGATCTGCTTCCTGTAATTGGCTAATAAAGGACTGACGACTAAGTGATTCGGTTATATTCAATATCATCGCATCCAGCGCTTTACGGTTTTTTACCCGGTTATTGTTGCTATCAAATAATGGGTTGGTAGCTATGCTGATGTCCCCAAGAATGGTTTCACAAAAGCGTGCCCACTCCCGTTCATTTTGAATCGCAACAATAACAATTTCTCCTCCCCGGGTTTGATATCCGCCATAAGGCGCAATGGATGGATGATGTAGTCCTACTCTTTTGGGGGCTTTATCGCCATAGTCATAATGCAACAATGGGACGGTCATCCAGTCCGCGGCGACGCCGAAAAGAGAGACTTCGATGCCGCTTCCTTTTCCCGTTTTTATCCTCTTTAGCAGGGCTTCCAATACCCCAGCGTGGGCATTCATCCCAGCTCCAATGTCACAAATCGAAACACCAATTCTTCCCAGTTCATTCTCTCCGCCACTGATGCTGACGAGCCCACTTTCTGCCTGTACAAGAAAGTCATAGGCCTTCATATCAGCTACCGACTCGTTGCTTCCATATCCGCTGATATCACAAGTAATTAACTGAGAATATTTCTCCCTTAGTTGTTCACTACCAAATCCCGCTCTGGTTAATGCCCCAGGAGCAAGGTTTTGCACCACCACATCTGCCTTTGACAGGATTCGATGTAGCAGCCTGGCATCCTGTTCGTTTTTAAAGTCCAGAACCAGAGACTCCTTACCCTGATTGAGCCACATAAAGTAAGAACTATCTCCTCCCGCTACGGTATCGTATCCCCGGGCAAAATCACCGCCGGCACGTTCGATTTTTATGACTCTTGCCCCCGCTTCCTGTAAGCGAGCTGTACAAAGTGGAGCGGCGACAGCCTGTTCGATGGCGACAACCAAGATACCGTCTAAAGGAAGCATGGATAAGACCTGGGTGGTTCTGTGAAAAATTGGCAGCAATAGCAAAAAACAGATAAGTTCATTGCTTTTAGCTGGAAAAGCTACCAGTAGTTATGAGGAAGATTCATGACGAATCCGATGGACGCCATGAACCCCAAAAGGACAGATTAGTCTTCGACTGGCACTACGTAGTTTAAGCCCATGCGACCACCGTCTGGATATACTGTTTGTCCTGTTACATAGCTCGAATAGTGGCTTGCGAGGAAAACTGCAATCTTGGCGACCTCATCAGGTTCGCCAGGCCTCTGCATTGGTGTTCGGGATAAGACCTCGCGCATTTTCTGAGGATTGTCTGCCACTTTCTGGAACATTTCAGTATTAATGGATCCCGGGCCAATGCCGTTAACACGAACCCCTTCGCCTGCCATGCGAATTCCCAGGCATTTGGTCCACTGATTGACACCGCCTTTGGCAATGACATACGGAGTTATCGCTGGAATGGCTAATACTCCGTTTACCGATGACATATTAATAATACTGCCGCGAAAACCATCAGCATCCGGGGATTGTGTGATCATTTGTTTGGCAGCGATCTGGCCAGTCAGAAAAACACCTTTGAGGTTGACATTAATGACTCGGTCAAAGTCCTCTTCTTCCAGGTCCAATATATCTGCAGCATGCACAATGCCAGCATTTGCAATGGCGACATCAACCCTTCCGTGGGAGGCAACGGTCTCATCAAACAGGGCCTGCACTTGCTGTTTGGAGCCAACGTCACAATGTCGATAGGTGGCGTCGCCGCCTGCATCACGCAATTGCTGTGCAGCAGCTTCACCCTCGCTATCATTTACATCGGATAGCACTACCCGGGCACCTTCCTGGATAAAGCGTTGGGCACAGGCAAAGCCAATACCGCGAGAAGCGCCAGTAATAATTGTTACTTTTTTGTCTAACATAATGGACTCCATTAGCTAATTGGTAATATTTATCTCCAAAACCCATTTCTGCGTCTATCAGTTGATACGGATCTCACGTAGTTGATGGGATGGCAGAGCGTGATTGGTTTCAGAAATAGTCAGTTTTCAATTCTATCAAAGCAGGTTTGTCACAGCTAAGCGCCTGATCGAAGGCGGCCCCGAATTGATCGGTGAGCGTGACAGTGATACCGAACGCCCCGTAGGCATTCGCTAACGCGGCGAAGTCCGGATTTTTTAATCCAGTTCCTAACGGTCTGTCGGGATAGTGTCGTTGCTGATGCATTTGAATTGTGCCGTAAGTATTATTATTTATCACTAGGAAAATAATGTTCAGGCCATATTGAACCGCGGTGGCAAGTTCCTGACCATTCATCAAAAAGCAACCATCGCCAGAAAAAGATACGACCATCCGCTCTGGATGAACTATCTTTGCCGCAACTGCTGCGGGTACACCATATCCCATGGATCCATTCGTTGGAGCTAGCTGGGTTCCAAATTGGCGGAACTGGTAGTGGCGTTGTGCCCAGGTGGTGTAATTTCCAGCACCATTGGTGATAATGGCGTCCCCGGGCAAATGGTTTCTGAGCATTGCTGCAACCTTGTCCATGCGTACGTCGGCGTCTGTGAAACGAGGGGTAGTCAGGAAATTTAAATAGGATTGATTTAGCTTGTCAATCCGGCTTTTTCTTGTTTCTTTTTGTGATTCCGTTATTTCGATTGGGTTGTCACAAAGTCTCTGTAGCATGGCGTCAGGATGGCTGGTGATCCCTGAATCTGCGTGAAAAACGGTATTGATTTCTTCTGCTGAAATGTGGATGTGAACCAGTTTCTGGTCCAGGTTTATGGGACTCTGGCTGGATTGAGTCAGTAGTTGATAACTGGATGTTGTAATGTCGCCCAGTCTTGGACCGATAACGATGAGCAGATCCGAATCCCGGGTAGCGGCTATCAGCTCAGGATTCGGTGCCAGGCCGAGTTCACCCGCATAGTAGGGGTGTTGATTATCGAAGGTATCCGATCGTCGAAAAGAGGTTGCAACGGGAATGAGTGAGCGTTGAGAAAAGTCTTCCAGCAAGGTGTTGCACTGATGGGTCCAGCCAGCCCCTCCGCTAATAATCATGGGTTTTTCAGCGGCAGTAATCCAGTCCAATAATTGTTCAACTCGATAGGGATCCGGTGCGGAGGGGCTGGGTGTGATCAGTTCCAGATCATCTACAATTGCGGTGTCTACCAACATATCTTCTGGCAGCTCCACGACGACGGGACCAGGTCTTCCCGCGATGGCGATATTCCAGGCCTTCTGCAATTGCTCAGGTATACGGTGGGCGGAATTGAAACGAAGGACTTTCTTAGCCACATCACCGTAAACATTGTGGTAATTCAATTCCTGGAAAGCTTCCCTGTCTGTATCTGTTCGAGATATCTGTCCAATAAACAGTAAAACCGGGGTAGAGTCCTGGAAGGCCGTGTGAATACCAATCATGGCATTGGAGGCCCCAGGACCCCGGGAGACGAAACAGATGCCTGGGTTTCCTGTTAGCTTGCCATATGCATCAGCCATGTAAGATGCTCCTGCTTGTCGTAGAGTGCATCCAATGCGCCAAGATAGCTTTCTCCGGGAACGCAAAAAACCTTATCGACCCCCCGTTTCACCAGTCCATCGATTAATATCTGTCCGCCTGTGCGTTCTTTATTCATTGGAGATCTCTAATCTTTATGAGCTGTTCTTTAATTCAGTCTCCTTGTTTGACGACTTGTTTAACGTCCTGTTTGACGTCTTATGCGATACCGTGTCCGACACTCGTCCAATATGCCCAGCACTGATTAGGTTAATCGAGAAGCCCTTTATGTTTATACCAATTAGCGGTTTCTTCTATGCCAAGATCATTGGTGTAGTTAAATTCGTAATCGAGTAGTTTGCGGGATTTCGAATTATCAAACTGACGGTCCTTGGTGTAAAAATCCACCCGTCGTCGATAAATTGGTGGTTGAATTCCAAGGGGAGGGGAAATCCGCTCACAAATATCAGCAGCAATATAAAAAGGAGTAATGGGAAGCCGAATGATGCGGACTGTTTTACCAATTTTGTCTGCGATGATTTTGGCAATCTCCACCATTGGCAAGGGCTCGTTGCCCGCTGCGATAAACACTTCTGATCGGGCTGCGGGGGTAATACCTGACAGGAGCATAATGTTCGTCAAGTCGTCCACATGCACCAGGTTATACATTCCCTTGCCTCGCCCAAGCATCAGGAAAAAGCCCTTATTCACCATTTTGAACATCTTAAGAAGTCTCATGTCTCCAGGCCCCATAATAGGTGCAGGTCGTACGACACTAAAGGGAATGTTGTTTTTCTGGGCAAATTCCGTCAACCACAACTCGCCTTCCAATTTGGTTTTCTGATAGTCATCACCAGGGGCAAAGCGATAATTCTCATCTGCCCGTTCAACTTCAATGTGTCCGTGAACGCCAACGGTTGATACGTGGACAAAGCATTCGAATTCTGGTTTTCCAACCACGGCATTCGCGAGTAGCTCAGTGCTCTTCACATGTACCAGACGATATCCTTCTGTGGATGATTTGACTTCACGAAATGCTGCCGCCAGATGAAAAATATAATGTACACCGGCCACGGCCTGTTTGATGATAGCCGGATCAAAGACATCCCCGCGATACCATTTAATATCCAGTTTTTCCAGGTCTCCCAATACTGAACTTTTTCGTGCGATGGCCCGGACGTCGGCTCCGACATCAACCAGTTTTTTGGCAAGTACCTGCCCGGTGAATCCGGTTGCACCGGTAATCAGAACAGTTTTACCGCGATATTTTTCTAATGAGTCGGCCATGTTTTCTATCGATTAGTCGTACCTGATGTCTATTTTTAGTTCTATTTATTTCTGACCCGTTCATTACCGAGTACCCTGGAGAACACCTCTATCAGCGATCCCCGTTTTCCAGCAGCAGTAATTTGGGTGCCTGAATTTAACAGGTTTTGGATCACATGGGAGGGTGATTGCGTAGGAGGGTGTTCGATTATGGACGCATAGCTACCAGGTTTGTTTTCTTCACCGGGAAAAGGCAGTGGATCAGATCCGCAAAGTATTTTGAACCCACGACTCTTCGCCTTTCGCATAATCAGAGGAGTCATCCAAAGATAAGGCCGCAGCGTGGTATCTCCCAGCGCCATTTCTGCTGGTGAGAAACAATCCAGCAATTGGCTAACAACTTTGCCCCTTTTGCCAAACCACTTTCCCGGTGACCAGGCAACAACAGGCAGCCCTCCTACTTCCAATATCGACTTTATGGTGTCTTTTGCAGATTGACCTTCGCTAACTCTAGTCGATGTGTTAAGGGCAAGCACCTCAATTCGCTCAAGGGTAATAATCTGCTGACCGGGAAGAAGGTGGACCTGGTTGGAGTTGGAGTGACTGGAATCACTCACCTTGGTGGCTTTTGGCGAGATGCTTAACGTATTGTCACTGTTAACTGTGATGTCAAACCGATGGGTTATTTCGCTAGAGGGATTATCCCGCAGTTCATCAAAGACATGACAATCGCTGCGTTCGGTAAGGCAGGCTGCTCTAATTGCGTTCGGTCCAAGCCGATGCAGATTGGAGAGCATTTTATCCAGCGCTTTGGGAATGTCATATAGCGGATAAATGTGCAGATGGGTGTCTACGATAAATTTCACTGTTAACGACTTTCCGGTTTATCTAATAGGGTTTGATAGGCTAACGCGAGCTGTTGCCTGAAGACTGAAAAATTGTATTTTTCTTTATATTCTTCATATCCGTTCTGTCCCATGGTCGTTCTGCTGTTGGGGTTCTGCGCCAACCAAAGAATGCTGTCGGCGAAAGCATCGGATTGAAACGCGCACAGTACGGCATTTTGATCATTCAGGAGTCGTTGGTTAGCGACCGTATTGGTTGCCACAATGGCGGTTCCAGCCTTGAAATAGTCCAGTATTTTTAACGGAGAGTTGATGCCTGATTTCCTGGGAGCAAGTAATATGTCTGATGCTGTTAAATAAGCCGGAAGTCGATCCGGTGCAATTTTCCCGGCAAACATCACTTGTTGATCATTGCCCTGGGTGGATATATCCTGTTGATTCAGAAGATTTTGATAATGCCTGATTTCGGATTCGTCACCACCAATGATGAGAAATTTGATGCTGTTGCGCTGCTTTAGAACATCCGGAATGCAGTCAAAAATGATATCGACTCCCTGGTAACTGGCGAAAGACCCAACATAGGTGACCACAATTTTTTCGTTGGATTGACTGATTTCGTTTCTTGCTACTTCTACAGACCGGGAATCTGGTTCGATGGTAGAAGATGGGATATCCGGGATGGTGAAGATAGTAGCGTTAGGTGCATTCTCCCGGGCCTGCTCAGCAAGACCGGGCCCCGTTGCAATGGTGATGGAAGCTCGCCTGGTTGTCTGTTTCTCTACCCAGTGGTAAGTGTAAAGAAAGGCATTTTTGAGTCTGCTTGTATTACTTTTGTAGGAGCCGGTGTCCGAGTGTTTTTCGTAAACGGATTTTGCGCTGCAAAAAAGTGAAAGCAGATAACAAATTGAACCCGCTTCTTCGGTTCCATGAATAACTGCATATTTATTTTTCGTAATTAGCATCAAACCCTTTATCAACAACAGCAAGTCAAACCACAGTTTAAGCGGAGATGGGCCGATGGATATCTTTTTCGACCTGAAAGGATTCCAAACCCGAATCACCCGGGCGGTGATTGCGGTTTCATCCTGACCAATGGGAAGGGTTAGCAGGTCTACGTCGTAGCCAGATTCGCTTAATGCCATGACGTTGAATTTGACTCGAATTGAACTCCCTCTCCATTCGAAGAAGGGTTGGGGGCTAATGAATAAAACCCGAGGAGCTGATCCCTGTTCGTGTTTATGCACTGCTTTTTCTTCGTTGAGTTTCATTGGGTGCAAATAACAAGGGGGAGATAACGCAACTAACTAATGTTTTGTCTTTAGTAGTAGGTAGTAATAGATAATGCGGATCAGTGGCTTGGGGTTGAAGAGCCCGATTATAAATGTTTTTAAGGTCTGGCTGTGGGTTTGACACTGCTCCAATGGGTAAAGGAAAACAAAAAAGATTAGTGCCCTTATTATCTTTGTGTGGATAATTCCTTCCAGGGGCGCTGCTGGGCTGGGAGAACAATTGTCTCTGGACTAAGTGAAAACGAGGATTTGGAATCGGTAAACCCATGAGTTGAGGAATGACCAGAAATCTGGAATGAAAATAACCATTTGATTTTAGGGGTTATTTTTCATCGATTTTGGTTGTAAATCAGGTTGAAAAAATTTCATTTCATGCCATATTGGGGTATCAATCGAGTCGTTACATTATTAGTGGTTTTGCAACTAACCCAGTGGTCACAACTGTTGGCCTCTGGTTGTTGTTCATAAATCAGAATTTATCTAATTTTTCCGGAAAATGTCGTTGTCCAATCAGCAACCGAATACCCCGCATCAGGACGTTTCTATCAAAAAAGTTTTTGACGTAGAAGAAGTCCGAAAAGACTTTCCCATTTTACAGCGTCAGGTCCATGGGAATCCTCTAGTTTATCTCGACAGCGGTGCTTCTGCGCAAAAACCCCAATCGGTTATCGATGTCATCGCTCGATACTATAGTGAGCAACACGCAAACATTCACCGGGGGGTGCATCATCTGAGTCAGGAAGCGACTCAAGCCTATGAAGACGCCCGGGAAATCATTCGAAAGTACATTAATGCGGAACATAGCCATGAGGTTCTGTTTACCAAGGGCACCACGGATAGTATAAATCTGGTTGCATCGTCCTTCGGGCGCAAGTTTCTGAATGAAGGCGATGAGGTCATTATTTCTGCATTGGAGCATCATTCTAATATTGTGCCCTGGCAAATGGTCTGCGAAGAGCGGGGAGCTTCCATGAAAGTGATTCCCATCAATCAGGCAGGTGAACTGGACATGGTAGCCTTTGAGTCATTACTGAGCAATCGAACCCGACTTGTCGCAGTGACCCACGTGTCCAATTCCCTTGGAACAGTAACTCCTGTCGACAAGATCATTGAGCTTTCTCATGGGAAGAACATTCCGGTCCTGCTTGATGGTGCCCAGGCAGTTCCACATATGCATATCGACGTACAGGCAATGGATGTCGATTTTTATGCGTTTTCTGGCCATAAAATATTTGGCCCCACTGGCGTTGGCATCCTATACGGAAAAGAAGCCCTATTAAACCAAATGCCACCTTATCAAGGTGGTGGCGATATGATCGAGAAAGTAACGTTTGAAAAAACCACTTACAATACGTTGCCTCATAAATTTGAGGCAGGGACGCCTAATATTGTCGGCGGCATTGGTCTTGGAGCGGCTATCACGTATTTTATTCAGTTTGATGAGCAATCTATTTTGGATCACGAGCAGGATATTTTGCACTATGCGACTGAGCAGTTGTCCCAAATCCAGGGGGTTAAATTTATTGGAACCGCTACAAATAAAGCCAGTGTAATATCCTTTCTGATAGAAGGGAGCCACCCCTTTGATGTTGGCACTTTACTGGACCAGCAAGGCATTGCAGTAAGAACCGGTCATCATTGCACCCAACCGCTAATGGACTTCTATGGGATACCGGGCACAGTTCGGGCCTCTTTTGCTATATATAATAACCGTGCCGATGTTGATGCACTGGTAGCAGGGGTAAAGCGGGCTGCTAGTATGTTGCTTTGATATCCCTTCGAAACCCGGCATCAGAGTCGAAAACATTTGGGAACTAACCCGCTACGAGTAGAACAATGTCACCGATTGACGATATACAGAATGAAATTATTGAGGAATTTGAGTTTTTTGATCAATGGATGGACAAATACGAATACATTATTGACCTGGGTAAAAAGTTATCTCCTTTAGAAGAGAAATTCAGGCAGGATGAAAATCTCATCCCAGGATGTCAGAGTCGGGTTTGGCTGCATGCTGAAATGGAAAACGATCGAATTACTTTTACCGCAGACAGTGACGCTGTGATAACAAAGGGAATTATCGCGCTACTCATTCGGGTTTTATCCCACCAAACTGCTGAGCAGATCAGTAAGGCGGAGCTGTATTTCATTGACCGAATCGGATTAAAGGAACACCTTTCTCCAACCCGGTCCAATGGCTTGGTTAGCATGGTAATGAAAATTAAGGCCATTGCGACCCACCTCAAAAGCTATCATTAGCGCTGTGGGTTAGCGCTGTAGGCAGACGCGTAGAGCTCGTAGTGTTATACCATCATAGAGTTACGCCCTAATTCTATATTTGACTTGCATCACTGATTTTCATCTCTGACTTGCATCATTACGGTGGTCTCACGCAACTGCCTTCGCCAAGAGTAATTCGCACCAAGAATAATTCGCACTAAGAGTAATTCGATAGGCGAGTCCAAATTGAAGTCGATAAAGTGTTGCTGGAAGTCTATTTCAGGTGAGCCAGTGCTTTTCTTAGTTCATCGAGTTTCTGTCTTACCTTGGCTGCATTTTTAGGCCCAATTCTCAATAACAGTTTTTGGCTTGCAGATAGGCTTTCGAGATTCGGGTCGGCGAACTGATAAAACACCTTGGGTTTGATCAGTTCAATTTTTTCTGGAATATCTGGTGTTGCCAGAAGGTGATCAATGATCTCTACTAAACGATCATTAAAATAGGAGTTGGGGTAACCCAGTTCCTCATAGGCTTTTTGGAACAGAGGATAGAACTGAACATACACATAAATAATGTGGTTGACCTCGGTGTCTTCTATTAAATGGACAAAACCTGAATACCGATCATAATTTCGTTCATCAACGGTATAAATCTTATCTGTATCCGACTCTTCGACTAGAAACTGTCCCTCTGGGTGATTCGCAAAACTGAATTTTCGCGGCAGTTTTGGTCCCATTGCGCCATCTATGGTAGTTGTGAAATGGCGAATCAGGTTTTCAAACGAAAAGAGCTCCGTCAGTTGAAAAATAGGAAAAAAATCACCCAGCATGTCTCTTATTGGGTGATCACTTTGATCCAATTCTGGCAGTGGTTCATCCTCGACGATGTCATCGGTGGAGAGTGTTGATTCGTCTGCCTCTTTCGTTTCTACTGGGTCGGGCTTGGCAACGTCATTGGGTTTTGGAACTGGAAAGAGAGCAGCCTTTGGCTGTTCTTCTTCGACAGAAGCCGGAGGAGTGTTTCGGGTTTTAATAGGTTTGAGTAGCTCGTCTGGCAAAAACGAGGTGGTGTAGTGGTCCCAAATTAAAACCCCGCAAACCGAAACGAAAATCATCAGTACTGCGAACGAAAGGTTTTTGTTCATGGCTTGCAATTAGGCTAACTTTTTGGCGTATTCTTATGACTGTTGGGTTTTGTCTGAAATAGAGCAAAAAACAACGGAGTTTTCACCATCTCCATTGAGACCTGGAATATGTCATAGAGACGGTCACCTCCCCACTGGTGATGAAAACCTGCATTTGAGGGCAGTATAAACAGCTTTCTTAAGAAACGCCACTATATATTGATCGGAGTCTATTGATCTATAAGGATTTTATGCTATCAACCAAGTGGGAAATTTGGGTGATTTCAGCATCAGCAGGCAAGCCACCCGGCCAGGGCTGTTGGCGGGTGTTTACCCAGATTGTCTTCATTCCAAGGTTGGCTGCGCCTCTAACATCCCGGATGGGGTCATCGCCAATGTGGATCACTTCATGGGGCTGAAAATCACCCCAGGACAGTGCCTTATTGAAAATAACAGGATCTGGTTTGGCCGCGCCCGCCAGCGATGCGGTGATGCCAAAATCGAAGTATTTACCCAAACCCACCTGGTTCACATCAGCATTGCCATTTGTAATCGAAATTACCGTGTAATGCTGGCTCACGTATTCCAGCATTTCCAATACCCCATCATAAAGATCAACTTCATTTCGGGCTTTGTGGAAAACATCGAATCCTACCGTCTCGAACTCATCGGGGCATTGGTATTTTTGTGCGATGTGGGAAAGCCATTTTTTTCTTAACTAGGTGAAGTCATGCCGCATCTCTTCAAACTGTGTGAAGTAGTGTTGCCGGTGAGTTACCATGGTGTCCATATCAAAGTCGTTGGCGATTAATGGATAATGTTCAGTCAGCCAGTCATGGAAGCGTTTTTCCGCTTTCATGATAACGGGGTAGACATCCCACAGTGTGTCATCGAGATCAAAGGTCAGGCATTTTATTGTCATGGAAACCAGCGAATCAAAGAATTAAAGTGGGTATGGGAAAAGTTAGTAAATATTTGGGTCTGCCAGGGAGGACGATGTCAATCCACCATCGACGGTAAATGTCTGACCTGTTACGAAAGTGGATTCATCGGATGCCAGCCAAAGGGCGATGTTTGCGATATCATCGGGTTTCCCGAGGCGTTTGATAGGGTGCAGATTCCTGATTTTTTGCCTGGCCTTTTCTGGATCCCTGGCCTGGGAAAAAGTCTGGGACAGCATATCCGTTTCAATCCAACCGGGACAGATGGCATTACATCGGATCTGGTACCCGGCATTTTCCACTGACACACTTCTGGTCAATCCTACAACGGCGGTTTTGCTGACGTTATAAGCAGCCAGTCCTGGATCTGCGAGAATAGCGCTGGAAGAAGCAAGATTGATAATTGAACCTCCTCCTGATGCACGCATGTGAGGCAACACCGATTTGGTAAACAGAAACAGCGCCTTAAGATTAATATCCATCACCCAGTCCCATTTCTCTTCTGTGGTTTCCTCCAGTGTTTTTTCGAGCTCAACTCCGGCATTGTTGACTAAAACATCTATGCGACCAAGCTGCTCCATGGTGAATTCCACAGCGGCCTTGATGTCATGACTGGAGGCGCAGTCCGCCAGAATGTATTTCCTGTCCTGACATTCGAGAGACGCTTTTTGTCTACCAGTAATCACCACCGCAGCCCCTTCACTGATAAACCGATTGGCCATTGCTTCACCGATACCCCGGGTGCCACCGGTGATTAGGATATTTTTCCTGGCTAGCCTTTTACTGATTTGAGTGCTCATTGTTGTTGTGTCTCAAGCTGATTGAGGGTCGTATTGTCCAGATCAGATAATTCAGACCAGATCGCTGAAGACAGATAATTCAGACCAGATAACTGAGACTAGACGGCCAGACTAGACAGTTCAGGCCAGATCGCGGATGGCATTACAAATCGAGCGGAAACTATTGCCTGCTTTCTCGCTCGAATGTCGCCCACGCAAATAGCCGTGTATCAGTCCTGGTTCGTTGGTGTAATGGGCTTTGGTCCCAGCCTCGTTCAATTTTTCGACATACTTTTTAGCATCGTCCCTTAGAGGGTCGGTGTCTGCTGAGAAAGCATGGCAGGGTGGCAATCCAGAAAACTCCTCTGCCATGAGTGGGCTAAATGTTGGGTCCATGACAGGAGGGGCATCTTGGCTCCGTATGGATCGATAAAACGAAACGTCTGCGGTGGTGAGCATGGGTGCATTGGCCCGCTCAACATAGGATGGTAACTGGAGTTCTTCTCCACCCAGACCAGGGTAGATGAGTACCTGCCCGGATGGTTTTTGGTTCCTTTTCCGGGTCGCCCCACAAACAGCGGCGGCGAGATTACCCCCAGCAGAATCACCAACGAGAATCAAAGAGGAAAATTTCTCGGATAAGTATTCGAAACTGCGAAGCGCGTCCATAAACTGAACTGGATGTTTGTATTCCGGAGCCAATCGATAATCTACCGCAACCACTGTCAAATTACTGTTCGCACAAATTTCCGCACATATACTATCGTGGCTTTCCAGTCCGCCGAGAATAAATCCACCGCCATGATAGTAGATAACCGCAGTGTGGTTGGGAGTTTCAGGATTATCGTAGTAACGAACGGGAATAGCATAGTTGTCGTGGTCAATGTGGGAGTCAGATGCGGTGATACCTTCTGGATAGGGACAATGAAAAGCCTGACACATTCGGTTGTAATCGTCGCGCATCCGGGAAGGCCCCATGGTTTGACTCTGGTCATGGACCTGGGGAGAATCCTGATAAAACCGGTTGCTTTGATCAATAAAGGCCTGAATTTCGTCGTCTATTTCAAAATCGCTCACGTTGATTTTCCGTTTAATTTGCCATTAATGCCGTGTAGTGGAACGCTATGTCGTGGAATGCTGAATAGCGGGCGCCGCCTGTGGCTACATTTCAGCAAAACTATTATCTAGCGCCTGTTCAAAAAAAGCGACATCCTCCATTTGAATACAAAGAGGAGGACATATGCGAAGTACATTTTTGTAAGCACCTGACTTACTCGCCACCAAGCCGTGTTTACGGGTAAGTTGGAATAACCTGTGCATTTCTTCAACTGCCGGCTCCCGTGTCGTTTTATCTTTTACCAGTTCTGCTGCCATCATCAGGCCGGTTCCTCTGACATCGCCGATAACGTCATATTTATTTTGCATTCTGCGCAATACATTTAATAACTCAGCCCCCACCCTTTTTGCATTGCCGATCAAATCGCATTGGTCAATAACCGACAGAACTGCGCGACCTGCTGAACAGGATACTGGATTACCGCCATAAGTATTGAAATAGAATTTCTCTGCCATGGCTTCAGCGATATGACGCTTAACTACCACAGCCCCAAGGGGATAGCCATTGCCGATACCTTTTGCAAGCACTACAATATCGGGTACCACGTTATGTTTGGTAAATGCCCAGTAGCCTTCTCCGGCCCGGCCAAACCCGGATTGGACTTCATCCGCAATACAGAGTCCGCCGGCGGCCCGGACCTGTTCAAATGCACCGGAAAGATAGCCCTGGGGAAGCTCAACAATACCGCCATATCCCTGAACGGGCTCCACAATCATGGCCGCAATTTTCCCCGGGGTTCCATAGTGGATGGTTCGACCCAGATCATCAAGATAGGAATCAACTCCCGCACCATGAATACCTCGATACTGGTCCGGGTTCGCGGCAAACTGAATACCGTTGAGTAATGAAATATTGTGTCGGAAGTTGCTGATCCCGGTTACCGATTGCGCACCAAAGGTGGCGCCATGGTAGCTATTGGTTAAGGATATGATGTCATTATTGCCCGTATGCGAACGAGCCAGTAACAACGCAAAGTCGATGGCTTCGGCACCGCTGTTCATGAAATGTACAACCCACTGTTCTTCCTGGGGGAATTTAGCGGTGAGTTCTTCAGCAAAATGCGCCGGTACCGGATGAAAAAACATGGTCGTGCAATGTTGAATTTGCTCAGCCTGATGTTGTACTGCGGCAGTAACGGCTGGGTTGTTATAACCAATGCTGACACACAGATTCTGACTCAGACAGTCAAGATATTGATTCCCTTGTTCGTCCCAGAGATACTGGTCCTGGCCTCGTTTAAAAATCAGGGGAGTGCTATATGGTACGAAGGCGCGTTGAGACGCTGCATAATACTTTTCCCTTCGATTCACGATGGCCTCCGTCGTCCAATCGGTTTTAGAAGTAAACGACTCCATGTTTTCCTTAATGGATGCGGAAATTCTGGTATGGGTTTGCATTACTCTTGTCTCTTGAAGGGGCAGTTGGATGAGATTGACAGTTGGAGCACAATAGTTGAAATAGGATGGTTAACAAACCGATAACCTGAAACCATCACGATAAACGACCAGCAACGATAGCAAAAGAACAATGATCAAACAAAGATTGTTTGGCGGCACTAAGTGCTCCAGTCCGTCTCGACTCGATGGGATAGTTTAACGCTGATGCCATTTCAATTGGGCAGAATGGTGAAGCTAACCTCACAATAGTCCTGTCACAATGACAGCGTCAATCCGGACATGATCACTTTTATGTCAATTACCTTTTGTAGAATTAGGCAGAGCGATTTCTGAATTTAGAAAACTATCCAGGGTAAAGCATTAGGGTGGAGCATTAATAAGACTGTCAGGTTATAGTCAGTGTCGCTAAATTTTAAAAAGTGAGCATGCGCGTGAGCGATGATAAAAAGGGGCTGCCCCATTCCGTCCGTTCTGGTAACGAAAAGCGAACCAGAGGGGGACGCAGCCAACGGCAAAAACAAAGGCAACACCAACGAGCGCGCCCAGATGTCGCTCGAGCCCCCTATATTCGGCGACAAATCACTACCTATGACATATTAAATGAAGAAGGACTGTGTCTGATCGAGGCCAACGCGGACCAGATTCTTAAAGAAATCGGAATGGATTTTACCGATGACACAGAGATTCTCGATCTGTTTCGTGAGGCAGGAGCTGATGTTCAGGGGACGCGGGTTCGGTTTGAGCCTGGTCATCCTCGACAGATTATTCAGGCCACAGCACCATCGGAATATATACAGCATGCCCGAAACCCGAAAAATAATGTGGTTATCGGAGGTAATAATACCGTTCTGTGTCCCTCATTTGGTCCACCGTTTATTCATAATCTGGACGAGGGGAGACGTTATGGCACATTAGCAGATTTTCACAATCTGGTAAAAATTCATCAGACCATTCCCTGGTTGCATCACTCCGGCGGAGTGGTTTGTGAACCCACAGATATCCCGGTGAACAAGCGTCACCTGGACATGCTTCTCGGACATTTTAGATACAGTGATCGTGGTTGTTTTGGTTCACTAATTGGGCGTGAGCGTGCTGAAGACTCCGTGGCTATGGCAAAGATTTTATTTGGCGATGAGTTCGTGGACCAAAACTGTGTTTTTTATTCCGTAGCAAACACCAATGCCCCTTTGGTGCTGGATTCAGCAATGTCCGGTGCGCTGAAGACCTATGCGAAAAACAATCAGGCCGTTGCTTGTACTCCCTGGACTTTAGCGGGGGCCATGAGCCCCTGTACGGTGGCCGGTACATTGGCCCAGGTATTGGCGGAAGCATTGGCAGTTTGTGCGCTAACGCAGTTGGTCAGACCCGGTGCGCCCTGTTTAATGGGGAGCTTTGCAACCGCAATTTCCATGCAGTCCGGTGCGCCGACATTTGGTAATCCTGAAGGGGCGAAAATGGTGTTAGCCGCGGGCCAGCTGGCGCGTAGACTGGGGGTTCCTTTTCATACTGTGGGAGCCTTGTCTGCCTCCAAGTTGCCGGATGGTCAGGCTCAGCAGGAAGCGACCTATGGTTTGTTAATGTCTGTCCTGGCGGGAGCGAATTTTATTAATCACGCCACCGGTTGGTTGGAAGGTGGTTTGGTGACCGGATATGAAAAAACCATGATGGATGCCGACCTGTGCGGAAAAATTGTCGATTTTGCCCAGGGCATTGATCTTTCATCGGAAGCTCAGGCGATGGATGCCATTTTCGAAGTAGGGCCAGGGTCGCATTTTCTTTCCAGTCGACACACACTCAATCATTTCGAAACTGCGTTTTATCGATCAAACATCGCAGACAATAATTCCTGGGAACAATGGTCTGCGAACGGTGGGCTGGACTCAGCTCAAAGAGCCAATCAGCTCTGGAAGGAGCATTTGGCTAGCTATGAAGAACCAACGTTGGATGTTGCCAGATTGGAAGAACTCGAAGAGTTTGTGCTAAAGCGTAAGTCATCCATGCCGGATATGAATTACTAGGGTGCAGGACTCATTGTCTGGTCTGAGTCTGGTCTGAATCGGTTTCTGCATTTCAAATTGCAGTAGCGATATTTTCATTTGGCATGACATGGGCGCAACCTGATGATAGTCGATAAAACTCGGGACCTTATATAGGGCCCTTTGGTCTATGGTCATTCTGGGGTGTGCCTGTTTTTTCTCGATCAAGCGTGCCAGGAAATGTTCATACGCTATGAATCCTCCCCTGGAAAGGATATTTTGACTGACAGCAAGGCAACTACGATGAAGGGCGATTAAAGTGACGGTAAACAAAAACAGCAGAATTGTCATCATAGGTGGTGGTGCCATTGGTTTGAGTACGGCTTATCACCTAGGAAAGCTGGGTTGCAAAAACGTTTGTCTGCTGGAAAGAAACGAACTGACTAGTGGAACCTCATGGCATGCTGCGGGCATTGTGGGTCCTCTTCGAGGAAGCCAGAACCTAACTGTGTTGGCGAAATATGCGGTGGAGCTTTTCAGTCGGTTAGAAGATGAAACAGGACAATCGACGGGATACCGACAAACCGGGGGATTGTGGCTGGCCCAGCATCCGGAACGCATGATCGAGCTTAGGCGAATTGCCGCCATGGGAATGATGAATAACCTTGAGACTCAAATGCTTGATGCAGGAGAAGTGAAGGAGCAGCTTAATTTACTCCACACTGATGATCTCGTGGGTGGTATGTGGGTAACCCAGGATGGGCAGGTTAACCCGGTGGATCTTTGTATGGCCTATGCCAGAGGGGCGAGGTCTCTGGGTGTGGAGATTCGGGAGCATGCGGGTGTTGCTTCCATTGAGGTAGTCCACGGGACGGCAAAGTCGGTTACGCTGGAAAACGCAGAGTGTTTACCATGTGATGTGATCATTAATTGCGCTGGGCTTTGGGCCAGAGAGATTGGACTACTCGCGGGTGTCGATGTGCCCTTACAGGCAGTGGAACATGTTTACGTTGTTAGCGAAAGCATCCCAACACTACCGGAAATTTGCCCGATTCTAAGGGACCTGGATAGTGGCATTTACATTAAAGAGGACGCGGGAAAGCTGGTTCTTGGTACTTTCGAGTCGAATGCCAGAATCTGGAATCATGAAAAGAAAAACCCTCATGCTTCTTTTCTCATGTTCGACGAAGATTGGGAACATGCGGGACCCATGCTGGAAGCGGGAATGCATCGTATGCCCTGCCTGAATGAGTCAGGCATTGTTCAGTTTATGAACGGCCCAGAGAGCTTTACGCCGGACACCAAACAAATCATGGGGCGGGCTACGTCGGTGTCCAACTTTTATGTCGCTGCGGGGTTTAATTCCATCGGTATTATGTCATCCGCAGGAGTGGGTAAGGTCATGGCGGACTGGGTGATTGAAGGCCATGCTCCCATGGATCTATGGGAAGTTGATATTGCGAGATTTGATGTTGCAGACAATAATCCTGTTTTTTTGGCGCAACGTATACCGGAATCTGTCCACAATCAATTCCAGATGCATTGGCCATACAAACAATACAAAACCGGACGTAATCGTAAGCAGTCAGCATGGCATGAAAAAATGGCTGAGCTAGGGGCTGTATTTGGTTCAATGACCTGTTGGGAACGACCGCTGTGGTTTGCAAAACCTGGGGAGGATACGTCAATAAAATACAGCCATGGTGAGCAAAACTGGTGGCCCATGGCTCAGCGTGAATCCAGAATGTTGCAAGAACATGGCGCAATATTCGAACTCTCTCCATTCACGAAAATCGCCATTAGCGGCGATCATGCAATCACGGCATTACAACGTTTGTGCACCAATAACATCGATGTGGAGCCGGGTCGAATTGTTTATACCCTGATGTTAAATCCACAGGGAGGAATTGAAGCAGAGTGCACGGTTTTGCGTCAAAGCGAAAATCGCTTTCTGGTAATTAGCGGCGCGGCCACAAGAACAAAGGATTTGCACTGGATAGCTAGCCATTTGGACGATTCGGAGAATGTACTCATGGAAGATGAAACCGATCAATATGCCGTGCTTGGCGTCATGGGTCCGAATGCTCAGGATTTGCTGGAAAATATCACCAACGAGAAGCTTGACCAGAAGAGTTTCCCATTCGGTTCTGGGAAAACACTGAACATTGATGATATCGAGATATTGGCGCTTAGACTCAGTTATGTCGGAGAAGCCGGGTGGGAATTATACATCCCAGCCGATGCAGCCAACCGGATTCTGAGGAGGGTTACCGATCTTATGGATGACTATAAAATGGGAATGGCCGGGCATTTTTGCTTGGAATGTTGTCGATTGGAGAAAGGATATCTGCACTGGGGGTCAGATATCGGCCCAGAAGAAAATCCCTATGAAGCTGGATTGGGTTTCGCCGTAAAAAAAGATAAACCAAATGGGTTTATAGGTATTGATACGCTCCTGAATGTATCCGAAAAGTCCGTTGAGAAATACCTCCTGCTGTTCGAAGTCATGGCTGAAACACCATTGCTCCTAAGGGACGAACCCATCTTTTATCAGGGAAAGTGGGTAGGAAGAACCACTTCCGGCGGGCTTGGTTTTAGGTCGCAGAGGTGCCGCCAGGCTTTGTGTCTGGGTTATGTCAGATCAGCAGGGTTACCGAAAAAAGCGCTGATTAGTCGTGAGTACGAAATTGAAATAGCGGGTCGTCGTTTTGAGTTACGAGTACTGGATCAGTGCCCCTACGATTCCAAAGGTGAGAATATGAGATCCTGATCCTCTATGCCAATAAGGAGTATTCTGTATGTCTAGACATGGGCTTGGGCTACCAAAAAAATATTTAGACGTCTTGTGCTCTACTTCTTGATTCATTTGACAATCAGAGTGATAATGTACTGAGTTTCAGGACTTTAGGCAAAGCGTATGGACAAAAGGGTTTGATTGCGCGGAGTTTGCCTGTGCCAAATAGATCGATGGAGAGTGAGATTGTTTTCTAGAAAGAGAAGGGCTAGAACACAAATTAAGAAGTTACTGGCGAGATATGATGCAGGCGAGATAAATGGGTTTGCTTTAGCCAATGCAGTTCTTAATCTGGTATCAGAGGATGACTTCCATTTTGAGTCAACGAATTCTTCTTCCGGGAAGAAGATAGTTGAGTCTACCCATCTAAGATCAGTACTACTAACGTTTGATACCGATGACCAGTGGTGGATCGGTTTTGGAAAACTGTGCCTTGATTTAGGGAATACTGGGGCGGCCAGATACGCTTGGGAACGTGCGCGTGCTGAAAATAATTTTACGCACGATCTTGGCCTGGCAAGAAACTACATTAGTTTGACTCAGGCACTATCTATGGATAGTGAACTTAAAAGCGAACCCACTAATCATTTGCTCGAAACATGGGAGCCTAAGAAGGAACGGTTAGCTATTGCCTTTGGTCGAAAGGGTGAGTTGCCACCTCTTTCTGATCAGAATCGTCCGGCTACACAGGGAGCGCTTGTTACGGAGCTGATTCGAAGATCGGGCAAGGAAGAGAGTGAATATATACCATGGGGTGGCCACGCTCACCTTGCTGTTGGAATGGACGATTGGTACTATGCCCTGGCGGCTTTAGAGAGCATGTGTATTGCCAATGACTCAATAAATTCCATGATGATGGCAAAGCCCAATGACATTAGAGATTTGATGAATGTGATTCCTGCTCGAGAGCGTTGGAGAGTGCAACCACTTTCATATCTGTTTGTGAACTGCCACAAGGGGTTTTTAGAAAACATCGATGGTGGAAAATCAAATTCCTGATGGGGAACACTGTTGTCTCTCCACGAGACATTCGAGCCAGCCACAAAACAGTTCGAGCCTCCTGTTAATCCTTTTTATCTATGGTCCCTGGTTAGGGGGTTGCCGCCCAGCACTTGGGCTAACTGGCAGCGTTATGGCTCAAAATTTGGCAAACCGGGAAAATACCTCCACGCTCGTGAGGCGAAATGGATCGGGGAGCGTCAAAAATGGTTGCCTTTACAAATTTGTAGGCAATGGTTTGAAAGATCGAAATTGATATCGCCAAGAATTAAGAGTCCGAAGACTATTTTATCCAATGCCACTATCGTTCGTCCTCGGCGAGACAGAGCAAATATTAGTCCGGCAATCCATGGTCTTTCCGAGGGGAGCGTTTTTCCAGGAGTTGAAACGAAGGATAGGCTTCCAGCAGAAGAGAAAAGTAAACTGGATGTGGGTTTTGATGCTACCCGACATACTCCCGTTCAATTTACCCCGGACCATGGATCCATTATTGGTTTCGGAAAAGACAGTGAGGCTCTTGGTATTCTTATCGCGAGTCAGTTCCGAAACGAAGGGTGTGGAATACGATGGATTTCGTCTTCCACACCACCAAACCTGGATTTAAAAAACAGATATCTTGAAGACAACAATCTCCAACTCGGGCAGCTAATTGACAGCATAGGCCATCCTGTGAGCAGAGAATTATTGCGTTCATTTGCGAGAGGCGAACCCGAAGGCTCGAAACAGGCACTTGAATTCATTTTCGATCTGGACCAGAGCAATTTTAGTGAGATTCTTGAAGCCGATAAAAATGCATCGGAAAAAACGACAATCCAGAGATTAGACGAGCAGGGTGAGAATTCCAAAAAGCTTGGTTCTATTAGCGTGTCTGCCAGGGAGGTATATTTCATTGACAGGTGGATTTCACGACTCAAAAAGGCGTTTTCTTATGAGGTAGTTATTAACCCTCGAGAATCGAGTCAGTACATCAGAAAAAAGGAAACCGAGTCAGATACCCTGCGGAGCCTATTTTTGCTCATTCGCTACTTCATCAGTATTGGAGAAGAAGAAATAATAAAGAGTTATTCCAGGTCTGGAAAATATTCTGATCTTGCGAGTTGGAATGGAAGCCCCCTTTTTTTTATATCAGTGACCCATGTCCAGTGATGTATAAGTTAATTTGCAAGATATGCTCCCAAGCGAAAAACCATGAGCAACGGGTGTGTTTTTTTATCGTATTTGGGGATTATCCTTCCTTGTCGATAAATACTCATATTCAAGCGGATGCCCTTGTTTGTTCTGAGTCATTCTTTTCAAACTGCTCACCGCTACAGCTGGGGGCGCTCGGAATCACTCATGACTCACCGCTCGAAGCCCAAGAGAGTGGTTTTACATCGTGTTTTTGGCGTTCCGGCGTAGAGCCATGGATTGGCTTGAAAGTCCCAGAGGTTCCGATTTTCAATTAATCCAATACTAATGAAGATACCTCGACTATGAACACTAATTCGTACTACGCGGCCTATCAACAGGCAATAAAGGCGATAGATCGAAAAGATTGGGATGAGGCGCTCGACCTGCTTCATACTGCTATTACTCTTTGCTCTTCGCTGACTGTTTGGCAGCTGTTTCTGGTCAGAGCATGGGTTTCGATCCAGCTTCTGGCTGAAGACGATGACGAGGATTGGGCTTCCGAGCAGAGAATCATTGATGATCTTGTTATTGCAGAAAAGGAAAGCCAGGGAGAATCCCCGGATGTCGCCGCACTTCTGGGTTATGCGCATTACGCAAATAGAGATCTCACCGAAGCGCTGCCCCGTTTACTCCATTGTCTGGGTCATTCTTCGTTGACTTCCGCGAACTCAGTTATTTCCTATTCTGACCTCGTTGATATTCTCTGCGATACGTTGGCAGGGATACTGGAGGGTGTGGAGGAGATGGAGGACGCAGCTGATGCTTTAGCTAAGTGCGACGAATACCGCGAGTTACTCGATAGTATTCCATTGAAATCACCCTTCCTGACCAAGTCTTTGGCCGCAGAAGTTCTGGCAAGTAAAGTCCTTATTCAATGGAGAAGCGGAAACAATGACGCCTTTCAGGAAACCTACAATTCGCTGTCTGCTGTTAGCTCTGACCATCCCAGACTGAAAGTTTTTGAAGAAGAAATAGAAAAGCTGGACCGGACAGAAAAAGGCATTGCGGACGCGCTTGATTTCTCAAAAGTGGCTGGTTCCGATCAAGCAGGAACGTTTTCTAATGAGCTAAGACGGATTTACAAATTACATTTTTCGGAATGGTCACTGGGTCTTGACAAAGTGGCCAGTATTTTGGGTAGTGAGATGGGTTCCTATTTGCTCCATGGCCCCTCCGGGTGTGGAAAAACCTATGTGATCAACGCTTTTGCTAATCAACACAAGACTGATTTTGGTCATGATCTTCCCGTTATCAGAATGAGGATCAATGACATGATGAGTAAGTGGGTTGGTGAAAGCGAAAAAGCACTGACCGATGTCATTAACGAAGCAATCGACAGAGCACCCTGTATCCTGTTTGCAGATGAAATAGATGGACTTGGTCAAGGGAGAAATAGCTCTGGACAGGACTGGAGGAATACTCAGGTGGCTCATTTTTTACAGGAGTTGGATCGATTGAGGGAATCCAAGCGAAAGGTATTATTTTTTGCAGGCACAAATCACTTGCATCTTATCGATTTGGCGATGTTGCGCCGATTCGATGAAATGATTGCTGCTGATATGCCGGATGAAAAAGTTAGAAAATCAGTATTTCAAATTCATATCGCAAGCCACCCTGAAGGCCTAAGACCGAAAGAGATCGATTGGAATGATCTATTGAAAACGACCCATGGACTGACGCCTGGAGATATAGAAAAAGCTGTGCGAACAGCTTTCAAACTTCATTTGGGAGAGATACTTGACTCAGAGTCGATAGAAGCAACGCCGCTTCCTTACCGGGTTTTATCAACTGCCGTTAAACAACAGGATACCTATCATATTAGAGAGTGGTTATCTCAGACGATTAAAGCCCTTCAGGATAAAGGTTATAAGGATAAGGCAGAAGAAGTTGAGGAAAAGTACAGAGACTATGTGCCAAAAGACGAGCAAATTTCTGTTTCAGCATCATCTTCAGTGGTTTTAGATGCCTTACCCACTGATGTTTGGGATGAAACCCCTGTATACAATTAGTAGCACGCGATTTCTACAATTATGGAACTGGAGACACTAGTTAAGACACTAAAGACGGCGAAAAAAGAACGCCAGAGAACAGCGCTTTTTGTTGGATACGGGGCTTGGGTCTGTCTGAATCCAATGGCAGGACGAGAGCCCATCAGCGTACGGGCCTTGCTAAACCACGCCAGAATGCGTATGCAAAATTATATCAGTTTACGGGATTGGAAAGGGGAGCAGCCACGGAATGATGCCCCAGATCTGAGGTGGTTAGAAAGAGCTCGCTCGGTATGTCCGGCTGTGTATTCGGGTCATTAAGACGACTTTGAGCGAGTCGACACCATTTTCTTCTGTAGGTGTTCCAGCAGATATTCCAAACAACATTCTACTATCTCGATTTGCATTGGAAACGCTGGTCAGAGAGGGTTATTTTGACAGTGTGTTTGTAACCGGGCGTTCCGATCAAATATTTGCAACTGGGAGCTCAAATTGGAGGGTAAACCAGGTCGTTCCTGAGGGTTCCCATTTCCGTTATCCTAAAAGTTTCGCAAACCGAAATCCGCCTCCTTTTGGTGAGACACACATAGTCGAGTGTCTTGATTGGTTTTTGGGCTTAGAGCCTGCTGATGAAAGACGCGAGGACGCAGAGGGTGAAGAACAAGAAACCATCAAGGAAATAAAAAAATATTTCCGCTCTCGATGTGAATACTATTTTGCTTGGGGTTGGGATCCGTTACAGGCTAACCTTGGAAAGATAACACCGGCTTCAGCGGGGCATCCTGGGGGACATCGCATTTCGTTAGTCTATCCACAGAAGGATAATATGGCCCAATCAATTGGTTCTTGGCATGATGATTGTCTGGAGGGAGAACCTGAGCCACTGCATGCTATTTGGACTAAGTTGGCTGCGGAGATTTTCAGCAATTGGGATGAACAGGAATCGGAGTTTATGTCAGCATTGGGACAGAGTACTGAGATCGGGGGGAACCGTGCCACGAATCAGGACGTAAGTTCTCTGGTAGCCACTAATACCAGACCTAAAGTTGTTTATTCAACGCCTGAGTCCATGCTGGGTTATGGTTATCAACACTTTGACAAGATAAAGAGGTTGATCAGTGAGATTGGCAATAACCATAAATGGTTATGGATTAATAGTAATGACAGTTCGTTGGCAAATCTGCTGATAGAACAAATCAGGATACATCTGCAAAACCAGGGAAAACGGTTTACGCGACACCGTCTATCTCGACTCGAAGACTATTTTCTCGGCACCAGGACCAATGGCGATGAGCTGGTATTGGTCGAATATACACCGCAATTTCGTGATCTGTTCGCTGATTTTAGCTGGCTATCCAGTTGTGACGATGCCAAATTGGGTAATGCCATTATTGTGACTGATCGCGTGTCATTGGATTCCCGGTCTTCCAATTCTCAACCCAATTTGTTTGGAGGGGAGAAAAAGCATATTCACTGCCTTTCCACACAGATAGCTTTGCAATGGACTCACCTTGAGGATCGTAAGGTTTGGTTAGATCTTCACTTCCCAAATAATCCGAAAATACATCAGGCTGTTGAAGAATTATGCGATTGGAAGAACCTGGATTCAACAAGTTATTTTGGGCATCTTCAGTGGTTGTCTGATTTAATATTTTATAGCACCGAGAGTGAGTTTTTTGCAGCAATCGAAAAATTTGAAAAAGAACCTCCTATTGTGAAGTCCGGGTTAGGTAATTCTTTGAACAGCACCAGAAATCTCTTGACTGCAGTGGATCCTATATGGAGCTTACCCGATAAGTTTTTTTGCGGGGAAGATAAGAATGTAATGGCGAAGAGGCTTTCTAGTTCTCTGGAGACTGCGATTATAAAGACTGTTCATTCCTCAGATAAGGTTGAAGATATAAAAGATAAGGTGCAATGGGTTCTCAATAAGTGTGGAGATATCCTGGTCAACCCCAACATTAGAGCGAAAAAATCTGAAAGCACTGATGGAGCAAGTGATGATTTCGAATTAAAAATTTCAAGACGAGACGAAGAGGATTGATTTCACATCTCAGTGGCCAATGGTTAACTATGAATTCAAATTCAACATTCCACAAAGATAACAAGACCGTAGAATCAGGCGCTCCAAAGGGCTCTGATAAATTCAAACGCCAGAGTCCAAAGGACAGTGGAAAAGAAGCTCACTTTAACGATAACCCGAACGAAATGAGGGTGAGTGGCAAGATCGCTTTGTACGATTCAATGGGATACAAACTCAAGCTAAACAGGCCAATAACTGAGCTTCCGAGCGATGTGGAGAAATTGAATTCCAGCGGATTTTCAGATTTGTTTTACGAGTTTCTCAGGGAGAATATAAGAGGTATAGAGACTGGTAATTTGAATTCCAGGAAATCTACTATTGTCAGGCAAATAATGGTCGAGCGATTGGAGCAAGGTGAGACGGAAACGATGGATGATGTTCAGAATATTTTACGTGATGGTGATGATCAAAGCATTTCCATGTTATTGGGAAATCTGCCCATTTATGCATTATTGCGGCGGCTACCGATTAATCTGGCTCGACGGTTAGCCAACAAATTAGGTGAAATATCATTGAATGATAATTTTTCGGGTGAGCTTTGTCGTCTCGCAGGAGAAATGGCATGGGAGCTTGGTTCAGAAGATGGCTATTTCCACCGGCTTTACGGGAGGGTCGGCCAATGACGAAGGATCTGGATCTAACCCCATATTTCTTGGGTGATGAAGAAGAAAGGATTTATTTTCCACAAAAGCGGGGAGAAGCTCTCTTTCTCAGTCGAAAACAGCGTTTTAAATCAGATTCCAGTGAGGGGATGTGTTATAGCGATGGATTCTGGGTGTTTTATTCAGAAAGCGGGGTTTGCGGCATCATACCCACGGACCTTGAAGTTTCTGTTGATGGGCGAAGTGTAAAATCGTTGAGTGTAGTTCGTCACGGACAAGTGCTTGTCTGTCAAGGAGAGGTTTTTAAATTTAGGCAAATATTCAAACGCACCCCTTTGTCTCATGATCAATCTTGCACATACTGTAGGGGATCAGGTGATCTGGATGCGGAAATGATTTATTGTCCTCTTTGTAAAACACCTTACCATATAGACTGTTGGGACACATTGGTGGAGGATAAAGTACCTTGTCTATGCAGGCATTGTAAATTTGTCCCAGAGGAAACAGGAAAAATATTCTATGACGGTGAACGAGCAAGTTCCCCCTAGGTACGAGAGTTTATCCCGACTCGATTGGTGGGATTACAAACGTATAAAAGTCGCGCGCGCTATTGTTTGTGGCTGTGGGGCTTTGGGCAATGAGGTCATAAAAAACCTGGCGCTTATCGGATGGGGTGAAACAATATTGGTGGATATGGATTATGTGGAAGCAGGGAACCTGTCCCGATCTGTGCTTTTTACTGCGGAGAGTGTAGGCTCTCCCAAAACTACTGCGGCAGCGCAAGGGATGAAAAATACCAATCCGGATTGCAGGGTTGTTGGGCTCAATGGTCGTTTACAGGAAGAGGTGGGTTTGGATCTGGTTAGGGAGGCGGATATTGTTTTTGGGTGTCTTGATAACGTTGAGGCCAGGTTAGAGCTCTCTTTACTTTGTGCAGAAGCAGATACACTGTATCTGGATGGTGGATTGACTCCCTGGGAGGGGGTGGTAAGTGCATTTCGTCCCTTTGAGCAAGACGTTTGCTTTTCATGTGGTATCGGCATCCACGAGATGCGGGATATAACGCTTCGTAAGTCGTGCAGTATGTTCGCTCAAAGGGTCCAGGCGAGTGAAGGGGTTCCAACGACCCCAATTACCTCCTCGGTAACTGGAGCTTTGATGGTTCAGGAAGGTTTGCGTTATCTTTTTAGAGATACTTTTGTCGAAAGATGGGGCCAGGGCCTTCTTCCTGGACAGAGCCTGCGCTACCATTCTGGAAAATCTACTATTGATAAGTATAGCTTACCCAGAAATTTCGACTGTAGGTATCATCCGGAAAAGTCGAATACGAGATTTCTGCGATTCAATGCCGATATGAAGTGGGAGGAGTTTGAGGCGGTGATCGAGCAAACCCTGGGTCCTGCAGTCAATTTTTATTTTCCAGTGAATTTGTTTTATAGAGACATCGGATCGGTTCGACACATAAAACCAGCATCGTTTGCCGGTGAGCTAACAGACAGCAGTCAGTGGAAACCGGTTTCACAAATTCCACTAAATAGCGGTTGGCGGGTACCAGAGATGCTGTTAAGCTTAGGACTTCCAGATGGAGGGAGGTTTTATGCTTTCGCTCAGGAAGAGGGAGAAATTAAGAAGGTTTCTGTTCTGATTAAACCAGTGCTATGGGACCAATTGGGATTGAAGGAGTAACTTAACGTAATGCTAAATAAGAATACATCCGGGAAGATACGTCGCTTTTTACATGAGGCCAGGGAGTTGGCTAGCCTGAACGAAAGGAGCAGCATTGTCGACATTGAGCCGGAAGGTGATCCCCCTACTGCTTTCCAGGTTACCGTAAATTGTAGAGGAGTCTGTAATAACCCCGCCGAAGACGAGGAATTCAATCTCGTCGAGGTAACTACTCATAGGTTCCGAATGTCCCTTGGACATCTGTTTCCATCTGCGCCACCCGAAATTCAATGGGAAACCTCAATCTTTCATCCCAATTTTAACGGGAACGAAGTGTGCCTCGGCGATCTGTGGGCTGGAACGGACTCTTTATCTGATCTGGTGGTTAACATTGTTCATATGGTTCAGTATAAAGAGTTTAACGTTGCTGACCCTCTTAACCGCAAGGCCGCGGATTGGGTTAGAGCAAAACTGGATCAGGATCTTTTCCCTCTGGACAATCGTCCGGTAGTGGACCTTGACTTCGACATGGCTGTTGTACGGCGAAAAAATACTGACAATTGAGTGTAAAAATTAGTGGCTACCACCATTAGTACCTTTGAGGGATATCTGGACCGAATTGGATGGAAATATCTTCGAATGGATAGTAGTTGGATTCGAAGTGGGACAACTATTCGGCTTCCATTTCAAACGGCGAAAGAGCTCGAAGTACATATTCGACTGATGAAACACTGGGTGAGTATGCAATTTTTTATGACAAAAGGAACTCCCAGTGAGAGCCGGGTAGCTATTCAGGAATATCTCTGTGAGGCAAATGCGTCAGTTCCTCAATTTAAATTTCTCTTGAAGGACCAGCGGGTGATCATGCAGGTTGATATCCCTAAAAACCAGTGTTCGGAACCTTATTCCATGTCTGTATTCAGGGCAGCTTTAAAGTATGCCCAGCACCAGATCGAAAACATCTCTCTCCTTGTTTCTAATCCTTCAGTCGCTACCCTTTATGTTTCGGTTAAGAACCAACTTGAGTTGGGTAATGGAAACGAGTTCGCTGATGATGAGGATTTCGCCATTGAAATCCTGCGCGACAATGCATCATCACTTTCCTGATATTGTAATGGAGTGAATATAAACCATGTCAAATAATGATATTTCAATTCGTCTTACTACTGCTTTTGGGCAAGATACCTGGGACTTGGAACTACCCATCACTGTTACAACGTATCAGTTAGTACAAAAACTGATAGGGCTAGCTGATATTGGACTGCCCAAGACAGGTGCGGATGGCAGTGCAATCGACTATCAACTCTTGTGGAAAGAGGGAGAGCGAGTTTTGGGTACCACGGAAACCCTCGACAGCGCGGGAGTGAAGGATGGGGATAGTCTCGTTGTATAGCATGAAGCAAGAGCCGGATCTGATTTTCGCAGTTCTCTTGTGGGGTCATTTGTATGACGAACTCCGGTGACTTTGAGATCAGTGTCAAGAAGCGCACTATGCCCTATGAAATCCCGGGGGATATTCCTAGCTATGTGTTAGACAGTGGTCAGAATTTTACTCTCTACATCACCGATATTGCACTAATTAGAATGCGTCAGGTATCGCAAGCTGACCCGAAGCGAGAAATCGGTGGTGTGTTACTTGGGGTACATTATCAACGTGGTTCCCGGGTTGTGGTAGAGATTACCAAAGCGCTCGAGCTTCCAAGCTCGAATACCAGCATTACCCACTATGAATTTGATAGTCAGGCGCTTTTGAGTTTGCACAGTAACCTTGCGAATGATACTGAACTTTATGTGGTGGGATGGTTTCACTCTCATGTTGGATTGGGAGACCCTTTTATGTCAGGTTTTGATACAACCTTGCATTCATCTCATTTTCCGAAGCATTGGCATGTCAGTGCTGTGGTGGTGGGGGGGCAGCCAGGGTGGCCCATTGGGTTTTGGAGAATGGAGGGGGATGATCTGATAGAGATTCCAGAGTATTTTACCAAAATGACATATGGAGATCCCATCGGGGAACCAACTGCCCGTTATTATAATTCTTTGAAAGAAGAACAGCTGGAGATAAACGTTTTTATCGACACTATTAGCACTATTCTTGATGATCTGGGGTTCTCGAATGATCATCTCATTCGGAAGGTATTGCGAGATCAAAATCAAAAGCCAGACCCTGAAACTGATCCGGATCGTGCTATGCATAGATCATATTACAATACCTTCCTGAAAATACTGCAAATTGCTTCCAGCCTGAACAACTCGGAGAATGTGGTTGCAATTAAGGAATGTCTTGATCGAATGTCTCAGGTAATCGTAATTGGCATCGGTGTTTCGTGACCCACCAACTTGGGCCCATGGGCATGATTCGTTATGGCGCTGGAATCGGGTTTTCTAAGGGTGGGAAGATTATTGAGGTATGGGATCTGATCTACAATCAGTTTGTGGATTTCGGTCTTTTAGAAGGAGGGGTGACGCTCATTGATGGGGATTTTCTCCATGAGGAGGGAACAGTTTTACTCCTTACTGAGGATAAAAAAATAATTCAGATACCTCCAGATTTCGGCAAAGATATGCTTGCCAGAGGTCAGCTGTCAATTCAGCCTAAAGCAATAAACTACCCCGCAGCAAGCTACGGGGTATTAGAATAGAGTAAGCTGATAG
>JAALKB010000230.1 GCA_011088265.1 Gammaproteobacteria bacterium | reverse complement strand
AAAAAAAAAAAAAAAAAAAAAAAAAAAAAAACACCCCCCATCTTTTTATCCAAACACCAGGTCATAGCATCTTTGGCCGGGAAGAGATCGAAGCTGGCTTTCAAATGTCACCAATTGTTTCCTCATTCGGTCCCCCGATGAAGTCGTCGCATCCTACTCAAAAGTCAGAGCCGACCTAACCCTGGATGATATTGGGTTTGTTCAACAGGCAGCACTATTTGATTTTGTTATAAAAATTAGCGGCACTATTCCCATAGTGATTGACTCTGCAGACTTTCTGACAAACCCGGAAGACATGCAGCGACTCATCTGTCAAAAGCTATCAATTTCTTTTCGTACGGAGATGATAGCCTGGTCCAAAGGACCAAGAAACAGCGACGGAGTGTGGGCGAAATACTGGTATGACAAAGTATGTGAGTCCACTGGGTTCGCAGAATACACTCCCGGAAACCCTGTACTTAATGATGAACAAAGGGCAATTTCGGATGCAGCACAGCCGTATTATGAAATGCTTCATCAATTCAGGCTAACCGTGTAGTACCTGGCATCCATTAGCCAGTCTGATTCCATATACCGAGTACTCTACAAATAATGAAACAAAACTAATGAAACAGAACTAATGAAATTAGTCAGCTACAATATTCAATATGGAAAAGGACAGGATAATATCGTTGATATTGAGCGTATTGTTGGGGAAATACAGGGGGCGGATGTGATCGCACTTCAGGAAGTTGATCGCTTTTGGCCTAGAACAGGCATGGTTGACCAGGTTCAACAAATCACTGAACGACTACCAGAGTACTACTGGGTATATGGTGCGGGTGTTGACTTGCACTGTAGTCAATCCCCTCCTCACGAGAACCGGCGCAGACAGTTTGGTAACATGATATTGAGTCGATACCCGATTGAATCGAGTCGCCACCATCTTTTACCTAAACTTGGAAGTATTGGGCCACTAAGTATCCAGCGATCAGCCATTGAAGCATCAATAAAACCATGCTCCTATAAGCTTCGCATTTATTCTGTTCATCTGACTCATCTATCTTCCCAAACCCGAATTCCTCAGATAGAGCGGCTTTTTGATATTCACAACACCGCAGAGACCGAAGGATTTGCTGTAAACGGTAATCTGGAAGGATTTGATTGGCAAGATGGAGTCGATGACCAGGAAGTTTCTCCCCACGCCATCATCATGGGCGATTTTAATTGCCAGCCAGATTCACCAGAATATGACATCATGACTGGGCCAAAATGCGACTATGGAGGACGGATTATCAGTCCAAAAGGCTTTGTAGATGCCTGGACCATTGTTGGAAATGACGAAGATACTGGATACACGAGTGATGTCCATAACATACCCGCGCGGCTAGACTACTGTCTGGTTAGCAGCGCTCTGAAATCGACTATTGTGCATTGCCATGTGGACTCACAAGCAAACGGATCTGATCACCTTCCAATATGGATTGAACTCGATTTCAGCAGCAAATAGGGGTTTATCGTTAAAAATCACAGATAAACTGATGCTTTTCAGGACTTTACGCTAGTTTTTATACTAAAAGTACTGTCACTCACCACCTGATGCATATAAAATCAGCTCCATAGGGGGGACGCGCGTCCCAACGACCAAGTAAAGAAGCATACAAAAATCCACCGAGGAACTAAAATAATGCGCAAGACCACTTATCTCGCTGCAGCCGCTTTGATAACGCAGGCAGTTGTGGTGACATTACCCGCTCACGGGGCAGGCTTTCAAAATAGCGCCGTTTCAGCGACAGGAATTGGCCGGGCCCACGCAGGTGCTGGCATCTCCGGAGACAACGTCTCTGATATGTTCGCCAACCCAGCCAGCTTAAGCCTTCGGGACGGCCGGGAGTTTGAAGCTGGGTTACACGCGGTTTCTCTTTCAGCACCATTTGAGAATAACGGATCAACCCAAACCTATGCTGGTGTCTTAACCGTTCCTGCACAGGGCTCAAACAGCGATGCGGGAACAAATTCCTTGATTCCCAGTTTTTATTACACCTCTGCTCTCAGTGAAAACCTACAGTATGGTGTTGGCCTTACAACTCCTTTTGGCTTATCAACTGAATATGACTCAACCTGGCTTGGCCGTTATGCCGCGGTTAAGTCGGAATTAACAACTCTTGAATTGAATCCAGCCTTATCCTATCAGGTTAGCCCTTTTGTCTCGGTCGGAATTGGCTTGACACTCATGCAGATTGACGCGGAACTCACGAACGCACAATTCACTGGTATTGGAAGTCCGGATGGAGAATCTGTACTGAAGGGTGATGATACCGCTATCGGTTGGACTGCCGGCTTAATTGTAGGGGACGATCAGGGTCGATTTGGTTTTAGCTATCGATCTGAAGTCCAGGTGAAGCCTGAAGGTGAACTGGTTATCACTCCGCTGGGAATTCGCGCTGGGGCAAGTGGCAATGTGACACTACCTAAAACACTTTACTTCTCTGGTTTGAAATCCTTGAGCGACAAACTTGACCTGCTCGGTAGCTTGAGACATACCGATTGGGATTCATTCCAGGAACTTCGATTTCAGTTCGACAATGGATTACCTGATGACGTGACTCCATCAAACTGGAAATCAACCAATACCTATAGTATCGGTGTGAATTATCGCCCAAGTGATCGATGGACTTATCGCGGCGGTTTAGGACTCGATGAAAGCCCAGTATCTGACCAGTACCGAACCGCCAGAATTCCTGATAGTGAGCATAAATGGCTTTCCTTAGGCATGAGCTACAAAACTGCTGGAAATATCAGGCTTGATCTAAGTTATGCCCACATTCTGGGTAAAGATGCGTCAATTGGCGAATCCAGTGATCTCGTTTCAACCACTCCTGGTGCTGCAATTGACTCACTTAACGGAAATTATAGCGACTCAAGCGCTGACATCATCAGCTTTTCTGTCAGCATTCCTCTAGGTAGATAAAATTATCTCGTTACCAGGCTCGATGCTTTCTAGCGTCGAGCCTGAATAACGAATACCACAAACAAATACACTGAATACGTGACTGTTTTTGTTCTTATATTTGTTCTTTAGAATTACTCGGCTAACACCCTTCTTTCAGTAAAGCCAAAAGCCCTCTAACTGCAGAAGAAGCAAATCGTATCGAACAGGTGGACAGTACTTATCCTCGCAACAAAGGAGACTATGTCTGGGGTGGTTACATCAATTTCTATATCGCCAACGGTGGCATCGTTTTTCCCTGTTTAGATGTTCCCGAAGACATCGAAGCGGAACGCATTCTCAAGCAGGCGTTCCCCGACCGCACAGTGGTTGGTGTTCCCGGTTGTCGAACGATCAGTATTTGCGGGGGAAACATTCACTGTATTACCCAACAGCAGCCGTCTGGAAAGATTAAGCATTGATATTAGTACCTACTAGCGTTGTCCGTGTCTCGTTCAAAAAAAGCTGTGAACAAAAATTTTCCGCGGGCTTTTGAATTAAGCGCTGTGCAGGACGTGGTGGTACGGTCTGCCTGTTTTTTGAAAGAATGAGATGAGGAGATGTTTCCGGGTTGTGATTGGTCGCAGAAAAAATGAGATACTGGTGTATCACCTGGTTGATATCAAACATCCCGGCCATGGCATTGGCAGATCATTTTTTCCATGGACGCTGGAGCTCGCAACGGAAAAATAGGCCTCATTGGCCATAATTCGCGTGTAATATCATCTGTTGACAAAAATATACTAGTCAGTGAAAGTCACATTTAGACGGTTTGCATTTATCCGTGCTGGATGTCTGCACCCCGTTGTTTTTTGCTCAGGTGAGCCAAACTTAAGACAGCAGAATTAATATACACCCTTATCAATATACACCCCTGGTTGAAGTGATACTGTTAGGGCTACGGCTTTTTTCTTTCTTATTTCTTCTCTCTCAATTCTTATCTCTTCTTTCTCAATGGAACTGAAGTATTGAAAAATATAGTTATTTTCTTTGATGATCGTATTGGGCGATTTTCAGCGGTTTCCAGGTCAGCTTCCAGTGTTAGGCTTTTATATGATCTGCAGAAGGCTCATTCATCCCATTTACCATCGAAACAGGCCTCTTTCTACGATGGTGGGATGGGATCCGTTTCGTCAGCATTTCTGCCGGGGTCCAATGGTTTGTTGAAGCCAACCATTGGAACTAAAAACATGCTATCCAAAGGATATGCGTTTGTTTGCCGCCATTATGTTGCTGGAGATCGGGTTTTCCTTGTGGCAGGCGGGAGAAGTTCTGAGGCAGCATGTCTGCTTGCTGGTATGCTTGAGAATGTTGGCACTGCCCTGTATGAGCAAAGTAGTAATGAAAAAAATAGCAATGGGTGGATTCGTGGTTTTTTCCCAACGGTGTTCAGGAATACCATTTTTGGCCCGGGGCGTAGACTATCCCATAGATTGTTAAACCAATACCTGGTACTTCCTACGAAGGCGAAAGAATCTACTGAGCAGAACTGGACAGATCAACCAGAATTTAGTGAGCATTCTATAGAAGTGGATTTTATTGGTCTGATCGAGCCAGTTAACAAAAGACCAAATCTGTTTCAGCGCTGTTTGAACCGTATGGTTGAGTGGAGTCCGGGGACAAGTTGTTCGGAAAAACAAAAAACCGCGAATCAGATTCGTCTGGGTAGCAATGTGAAATACATTCGCCAGTCCATGGCTATAGATGAAGCTAATCCCCGATATCAACCTGTGATGTGTTCGGGCCAAATAGGTTCGAATATCGATCAACGATGGTTTATAGGCACCCACAAATCAATTCTGAATGGAAATCGGGAGCGTAAATCGTTTCAGTGGATATATCGTTGTTTGATCGTAAGAGGGGTATATCTGGACTATCACCATTCAGATGATGCTCACTTGGATTCAGTCCAACTCTCACCCGGCAATTCGCGATTTTTCCCGCGAATTATCAGCACAAATGATCGATTGCAGTCCCTGGACTCCGCGGTAGTAGAACAAATTCAAGTGGATAATTGTTACCGGCTAGGGAACGTATTATCTCTGTCCGAAAAAGAAGTAAATGGGATGCTCGATTTGGCACAGGAAAGAGACGGTAATCTCAGGGAAGATGATTTGGACCAGCCATTTCATGTGGCGTTAAAACCCAATCCCCAATCTCAGGTTGCGGGAATTGATGAGGTACTAGAGAGCGTCAATCAAAGTGCCTCGGTGGCAAGAGGACTGTATCTTACCTTTCTTTCATTAAGTGCCTTTATTTTCCTCGTGACCAGCTCAACGGATGATCTGGATTTGCTGTTGGTGAAACTGATAACGCTTCCTTTGTTCAACATAGAGTTGGACTTGCAGGGGTTTTATCGATTCGCACCGTGGGTCTATCTTCTGGTACATATTAATGTGCTCATTGTTGTACTTTTGCTATCACGAAAGTTGGCGCTGTTTCAAAATGCGTTAGCTACATTGCCGGAATCAGAGGCGAGAGGGTTTTTGGGTCGGCTGCACGTGTTCGGGTTGTTGCAATATTTGAGCAATCAGCATGAGGGTGTGCTTAGGATATTACTCTGGTTTTTATCTAGCGTGACGCTTGTCTGGATACCACCACTTATCCTTTTATGGATTCAAATAGATTCTCTTACACTACAGGAAGAAATGATTATGTCGTATTTTTTCTATGGATGAAAATCATAAGACCTCACTACCAAAATAGACTGC
>JAALKB010000229.1 GCA_011088265.1 Gammaproteobacteria bacterium | reverse complement strand
TTTTTTACCCGACGAAAAACTGCCATTGACTCTACATGGGCAGTATGTGGAAACATATCGATCACTCCCGCCTTATCCAGGACGTATCCATTTACATGGACCATCACCTCCGCGTCTCTCCCAAGGGTTGCTGGATTACAGGACACGTACACCAGAATATCGGGCCGCAATTTTGGGATCAATTGCTTGATCACTTCTAAAGCACCGGACCTCGGAGGGTCGATAAGCATTTTATTGATCCCACTGGTTTGGATCACAGTATGATCCAATACATTTTCAAGATCAGAAGCATGTAGATTCGCTTTAGCAAACTGAGCATTGGGAAGCTGATTTAGCATTGCATTGGATTGGCCTTTTTTCACTAGCTCGTCATCTCCTTCAATACCCAAAACTTCCACACCCTTCGTGGCAATGGGCAAAGTGAAATTTCCCAAACCGCAAAACATATCCAAAACCCGATCTCCATCTTCTAACTCCAACGAACTTACAGCCTGCTCGATCATTAACTGATTAACCTCTCCATTTACCTGAATGAAATCCACTGGGCCAAACTCCATCATCAGGCCAAAATTCTTAAGCTCGTAATACAATTTTTCTGGAACATTTGGCCAAATCGGCGTAATGGTATTCAAGCCACCACTCTGAGAGTAAAACTGCAGTTGATGGCGTTTTGCATAGTCTTTGATCAACGCCTTATCCTGCTCATCCAGCGACTCCAAATGTCGTAGTACCAGCGCTACAGCATTATCCGCTGCCGCTACTTCTATCTGTGGAATTCGATCATTATGGCTCAGTTTTTCGATCAATTCATGCAGTGAAGGTAACAATACCGAAATACGGCTGTCCAACGCTTTACAGTGCTGCAAAGACGTAATATAAGAGCTTCCCGGCTCCCTGAAGCCAACCATTATTCCTCCCTTTTTGGGTACAAAACGTATACCAGGCCGGGCTTTTCTTCGATATTTCCAGAGCCCAGACTGAATGGGCTCAAAGCGGCTCATTGCTTCCACCCGACCTAATCTCTGCAAGTTATCGAATAGAATTTTCTCTTTATTTCGCAACTGGGAATCCGGCTTCAGGTGTTGAAAAGAGCATCCTCCACATCTTTCGAAATACTCACATTCTGGAGTAATCCGCTTGCTTGAAGCAGTAATGATGGATTCAACGACCCCTTCAAACTTTCCCCGTCGTTTCTTTTTTGGTAAAAATGATACACGTTCTCCCGGTAGTACTCCGGGAACAAAATATACCTTTCCTTCGATCTTGATAATTCCATTACCATCATGGGACAAATCTTCAACCAATCCCTCAATACTCGGCATTGGGCTACGTTTATTCGACATTGTCGTCATCCCAGCCATCCCTATCCACGCTGGCAAGATTCCAGGCTTCGAGGAACTCGGTAAAATGACTCTGATTCGCCTCCGTTAACCAGGACCGAACTAACTCGCACTCACGCTCATAGCTTTCCTGATTGAGATTGCCTCGCACCAGCTCCCAGCGAAGAAATACAAGATAGGTATTCAGTACATCCGTTTCGCAATAATTACGAATCGCTTTTATATTGCCATCCAGATAGGTATCCCAGACCGCACCTCCATTCATGCCTAGTTTTCCTGGGAAGCCCAACATTACAGCCACTTCATCCAAAGGGGCGGCAGCACGTAGGTTGAAGCTCGCCAGTATGTCCATGAGATCAACATGACGCCAATGGTATCGACTTAAATAGTTGTTATATCTGAATTCCCTGTCATCATCACCGTTATCCCAGTATCGTCTTGCATCGATGCCGTGTAACAACGATCGATAATGCAACACAGGCAAATCAAACCCACCACCGTTCCAGCTCACGAGGGTTGGAGAAAATCGATCAATCCCGTCATAAAAACGTGAAATTAGTTCTTTTTCCGATGAACTCTCAGTCCCTAAAGACCAAACTTTTATCTGGTTGCCTGAACGAAGCACCGCAGAGATAGCAACGACTCTATGAAGATGCAATGGAAGAAAATCAGATCCGCCAGTTTTTTGTATTCGTTTGGCAAACATTGCCTTCGCAATACTGTCTTCATTCAGGCCTTCGAGGTTATACAATCGACTCCCAGTCCTTGTGTCAGGGATGGTTTCTATATCAAAAACGAGTACGTTCATTCGGTTATTAATAATCCGACTGTTGAAAATGAGTATGTATTAGAGTGACAGGTAACCCCCCTTTTCAGATGAAGAAGCGAAAAGGGAATCCACTAGCTAACTGCTAACCGCCACAGAGTTTAATTATCTGACTAAACAAAAACCCACGCAACACATCTTTGGACTCAGGGGCATTTCTCGTTGGATAAGCCCTGTCGTATTTTCAGCAGGGACCGGAGCATGTATTTAAATCAGGATGTTCCCTTGGGTTTTCCGATCTCGGATAGAGCAATTCCAGCCAATACCAGAAATAGTGATACCGCATGATAAATCTGGAAGTCCTCTTTCAATATAACCACCGCCAATATAGCGGCAAAAACAGGGACGAGATTGACGAAAACCCCGGCACGGCCAGCACCAATCATCGAAACACCTTGAATGAAAAATAGTTGCGCCAAAAAAGATGGAAAAAAAGTGATCAGTCCGGCAACTGCCCATCCTTGCATGGTCGGCCACTCCAAACCACCTTGAAAGTACTCATATACACTAAAAAAGAGGGAGACCAGAAGAGCAGAGCCCGCCATTATCGTGAACAATGAGAACGGTGACACTTGTGGCGCCCGTCGCAGCCCCACCGCATAAGCAGAATAAAACACGCATGCCAGCAGCATAAGAAGATCTCCGTGATTTACACTCAGCGCCAACAGTCGGGTAAAGTCCCCTTGAGACACCACAGCACAAACGCCAGCCAAGCCAACCAATACTCCAAGAAACTGCACCCCTGTAATGCGACTCCCATAGCAAAAAAACATGCCGATCAAAACGATCATCGGCATGGCTCCCTGGATAATTCCGACATTCAGGGCTGTAGTGGAATATGCAGCAACGTAGAATAATACATTAAAGATAGTAAATCCGGTTGCTCCCATGGCAAACAGAAAAAGAAGATTTCCCCTCAACGCTGGCCAGTCTTTTTCCAGGTGTTTACCGGCAACGATCAATAACAGAGTAAGCGCACCCAACCATCTGAGCGTTACCAGTAACATGGGCGATACATTCCCTACTGCCAACTGCCCAAAAATGGCATTCCCTCCCCAGCACAAAGTCGTAAACCCGAGCATGAAATAGGCCTTAAGCGTCGATTGGGACTCAATCATTGAATTGGGAACTCCTTATTGCTGATGAATACTCTGGTTCAGCGTCGCTTATATTCGGCGACTATACTTCGGCGTTTAATTTAACAATATGCGGGTCTTCGCCATGACACAGCTCATGTTCCGGGCCTAGAAATGCGAACGCGGCCCATTTTGCTTTTTGCGCCCTTATTGACAATTCTTCATCGTCACCCTGGATAACTCTTTCCAGCAAAAGACGAACCCGGTGGTAGTCATCTCTAATGAAAAACATCGCAGCTGAACGGTAAGCCTCTATACCGGTTAGTTCATTGAACCCGTTCTTATCCGGGGCATGAGACAACTCATGTGCAAGATTAATCAATTCCAGCCGCGTTTGGAGTAACTCAATCTCAGGATCACACATCGCCGCCTCAGGTAAGGCAGCCAAGACTTCTGAACGGACTCCGAGTGACCACGGCCGAGTAACTGTTTAGCTCGATCTAATGTCAGACGCCATGTTTCATGCGGACCATCTCCACTGCTTCTAGCGGAAACTGTTCCTTTGGAAAATGAGGGCAAATAGTGATTAAGGGAATCACGGAATTGTGACTCGGAGAACACTCCCTGAATGGTTTCCACTAATTGCCCTTTCAGGAAAATCCCAACAGATGGGATGCTGGTTACGCCCAACTCAACTGCGAAACGTTTGTGATCGGTGGCATTAAGCAAGGTTAATAAAAACTTACCACCGTAGTCATCGACCAGCTTCGTCAGTTTGGGTAGCAGCATCATACAGGGCCCCGCTTCTGCTGACCAAAAAAATGTGACTACGGGACCCCGTTTGGAATTCTGTAACACCAAAGCATTGAACGTATCAGGGATCACATCAACGGTATGGTTGGGATTTTGCATTGCTCAAATTAATTCAGTCTTGACCATATTAGAAGATTAGAAGGTATGCCATATTCATGGGCCAATATTTTTTGCATCTCAAACCATGAGGTTTCGATTTACGGACATTGCTCTATTGCTCTAATTTAGGCTGGATCAATCAAAGCAAAAGACGACCAGCAAAAGTTGATTCCTGAGAGATAAACCGTATCTATATGCACACATTCCTTTGGTCACCTAATACAGCATATATGTCATTTTATTTTAACTTTCATCTCAACACAAAGTTATTGTCATTATAATTTTCAAAATACTTGTGAAACTCCAACTTCCACTGTTCTTCTTCTAAAACGCGGGATATATGACTCAACAATGAACAAAACTAATGAATCTATTGAATCTGCTTGAAATACAGAGGTGAGGTGATGAATACCTAATCATTGGAGAACGTGGCAAAACTATGATGGGGTCATTCCTGGGGACGACCGGGTTTTAACCACAGCGGGCTAACAATGCTGAAACCCTAGGGAAATGCCTTGAGGATAGATCAATAATGATAGCGTCGCAGAATGTCGTAGATTGAAAAAAATCAAACATATCCATAGCCGCATCAATATTGGTAGACTCATCAAATCATTGGGTTCCCTCGAACAGAACTTCCAATCATTGCAACAATCATCAGCATGAGAAAGACCTTATCGGAAATCCCATTGGAAAACTATTCAGACTCAGAAGAACAAATAGGTTAGCGAAGAAAATCAGGGATATTCAACGCATCGGTGACTACGTTCGCCTGCTGACTACTCAGCAAAAGCCAAATTCGATGAACCCAAACAACCAAACTAGAGACTCGAATCCTTAGGATTATCCGAACGAATATATCGTTCTTCATAAGCCAGGATGCTGGCAGACTCTGTATTCGCGTCCCAATACAAAAATGCTTCTCCTTTTTGGATTTGTCTTAGGAGCTGCCTAACCCTGGTTTCCATGCAGATTTCTTTTTCACCATAGTCCGTTCCATCACGGGAAACGATCTCCTCTAGCATCGCCATTAACGTATTACTTTCTAGCCGCTTCCAGGGAATCTCCACTAGCGAATAGAACGGTTGTCGAATATACCGTGGTAAATCAGTCCAGCCACTGGCTTAAGCAATTGACTGTACCAGAATGCCTCCTGGTTATTACCAGGTGATCTGGTTGATAGAAGAGATACCATAATCATGCCCGAGATCATGCCCGACTCCCTCCATCGACTACTAGTGGATAACCTGTCATAAAGGTCACCGAGTCACTAGCAGCATACAGTACCAAATCCGCAACCTCCTGAGCGTCACACACCCGTTTCATCGGCACGCCTTCGGCTGACTCTTGCAAACCGGTTTGCACATCTATCCCTCGTTGCTCAAACTCCCCTCTTAACATCGGGGTGTCCACATCTCCTGGGCAAATGGGAATTACCCGTACATGGGGAGAGTAATCTTTTGCCATTGCTCGAGACATTTGTATTACCGCTCCCTTGCTCGCGCAATAAGCCGTGAGAGGCGGGCTACCAGTCAACCCGGCATCAGATGCAATATTTCACACCACACC
>JAALKB010000228.1 GCA_011088265.1 Gammaproteobacteria bacterium | reverse complement strand
CCACGGCCAATTCAGCTTATGCGGGTAGAATCCACAAAGCCGTTGAAAAAGATAACTACTCTGAGGTAAAGAGGCAAATTGCCAAAGGTAAAATTAACGCAAAGGATCGATATGGAAGCACTCCTCTGCACATTGCTTCCCTTAACGGCAAGGAAGAAATAGCCAGAATACTGATTCAAAAGGGAGCGGAAGTAAACAACGAGAACTCAAATAGAAATACGCCTCTGATGCTCGCTTCATATGGAGGTAATAACGCCATCGTTAGACTGTTGATAGACAATGGCGCGAGGGTTGATGCTAGAAACCAGGACGGTAATTCGTCCTTACTTTTTGCCGCCTGGCAAGGCCACTTAGACGTTGTTGCTACCTTGATATCTAATGGTACAGATGTAAATGCTGTCGATCATGCCAAACAATCTGCACTGTTCCTTGCAAGCAGGCATAACCATCCAGCATTGATTGAGAAACTCTTAATGGCGGGAGCGTCAAAAACGATCATCACCTCGGGTGGCGAGTCCGCGATGAGCGTTGCAAAAAGAAAAGGGTATAAACAGATTATTGGCGCTTTATCAAAAGAGTATTCAAGCCCTGCTTCCCTTTCAGATAAAAAGTCCCAATCGAAGAATACCCATCTGGCAAACCTCGACAATTGGGATTATAAGTCAGCGAAGATACTGGGGGTTTCTCTTGGAGACCGCTTTTCTGAAATAAATCTGCCGGAGGGCTTCGTATGTACACAGGAGTCAGAGCAATATATCGGGTCTGAATACGCCAGAACCATGTCATGCGAATCAACCAAAAGATTACATAATACCAATATTCCTAGAGAGAACCTGGTTCTCGATTTTGATCATAACTTGCAGATCTACAAAATATCCCGGAGCGTGTACTTTCTGGAAGAACCAAACCACGATAAATTGATTTCTGACTTGGTAGGCTATTATGGCGAAACGACTTTTGTCAGTCGAAAATACGGCGGGCCAAACACCAACAGTAAGGATGAGTTGTGTTGGGGAAGTTGCAAGATCAAGGGGAAATCCGGTGGTCTATTGCAACCCACCGGCCCTGGCATTTTTAATCGAATTATTCCAACGAAACAAGGTCGGATGTTTTTGGTTAGATTTGAAAGACCCCAAGGCTATTATGTCCAGGTCTCTAACGCTTTGAGATTTTTCCAGACCGATTACGATAGATTGGAAGATAATCACGCACATCTTAAAACGCTTCAGCAAAACCAAAAACAACAGGCTATCGAGAAAGAAGAGAAGGTTGATTTTTAGACAATGCTGCGCTTTCGAGAGTCGCCATCGTTATATTCTAAATCTTGTGCTAACACCAAAGAATTGCCACACTAATCCTAATGGGCCTTTGGATTAGCTCCTTCAGACGGATTTTCGTTTCTGGGCTGCTCTTTTTCCCTTGGCTCCATTGGTTCCAGTGGGCAATCCCTTGCATTAAGACCTCATACAGACTTTATTCATCATCACTGCCCATTTAAGGATTGAGGATCAGTATCCTTTCTTCAACAACAACACCGGCTTCCCATTGTTGGTCCAAAGTTTACAACGGGTACCAAAGTGCTAAAGATACCGGTTTTTATTGATGATGCCGCTAATAAAAGGTTAGTGATGTCCAGTGCTACCAAGCCAGTGTTTTAATGGTTTTTGGTTGATTCAGGAAGCCTTCCCCCCAATGGAGCTCCAGATTAATCGGGCTCCACCACCTGTTCCATGGATTGACAGATAAAGTTGTGGGATACGCCGAGGCCGTCGGCAATTTCATTGAGGACTACTCGTTCACTGTCGACTTGTTTTCCATTTGCTTTGGAAACAAGGCAAAGGTCCCGCATTACCTGCATTTTTTGTGTCATGCTGGTTAGTTCGTTCATCTTTTCAATGCGGCTGGGGAGTTTGCCTTTGATTACATCGATATTCAGGCGATCGCTGAATTCGCCTTTACCAAAAAACTTCTCAAATACCGTAATTTCGTCTTCACTGATTTCTCCGTCGGCATGGGCCACCGCGATAGCCCCGGCGAAGAGCATTCTTTGCATGGCGGTGGCGGTATCTGTTCGGCTGTCGAGATAGCTGGGCTCCATCATACCCATGAGCTTTTGTACGCCAACCTCCAGCTCCTGTACTGTGCTACCTTTTTCATCGACCAGACAGGATTCGTAGAATAATTTTAATGCACGGACACGAAGCGGGCTAAACGGGTGAGTGGAGAACCAGTCTTCCTGAGGCGCACCCTGACCAGGTTCGTCATCTTCGATTCGCATCTCATCGACCTGCTTAAGAAAATCGTCCAGGCTGAATTGAATAATTTTGTCACTCAAACCAGAGGCCAACTTGAATAACGCCCTGGCCACACCGTCCAGATCCTGGGCACAAATTGCGCCGGCGCGATCAGCAGAAATTTCAGCATTCCGGGACCATGCGAATAAATCCAGCGCTAGTCTTGGGTCCGGGCGCTGTTTTCCTTTGAGTAGATAGCCGATGGGAATATCGTGATGCTGATAGACATGGTGCCCAAATTCGTGGCCGATAACAAATTTTAGTTCGCTGTCCTGGAAGGCTTCCAATAGGCTGGAGGAAAACATAACAAATAACTGGCCGTCCTCAGGTTTGAAACAGGCGGCGTTAAATTGGGGACTGGAATAAACATAGAGCTCCAGGGGAATATCCATTTCCAGGGTCTCTATACATTCGTCAGCCATTTTATGAACCTGGGGAGCCATGGTTCGACTCAGTCTTACAGACGTCGCGAGCAAACGGCGACGGGTCCCCATGGGACCACTTTCTTCCCTCTTTTTGATGTATTCATTTACTTTGATGACATCGGAGTTTTTCAACAGGGCGTCGTACATCTCCTTGTCGTTTTCGTATCGAATAGAACTGGCTTTCATAGTGGACTTTTGTCTGGGGCTTTTCTTTTTCGGGTCTTTCCTTTTCAGGTCTTTGTCTTCTTTCGCTCGCTTGCCTGGGCGTATGCAGAACAGTGGAGCTTAGAACTCACGATAGCAATAAAGTTTAAGTAGCGTCAGTATTTCCTAATTGGGTGATATGGTTTGGTTTTCTCCGCTCAGTCCAAAACAGAAACTTAAGACGTCGTGGATTTCTGGAGTCCACCACATAAACCGATAACGCATTTCGAAGGGAAGTTTAACATAGCACTGAACCGACGGAATGAATGGGTGGAGTCCTGGAGAGACAAAATGGGAAGCACGAATGAAGAAGGAGAAGTGGCGAGATAACCACCACAACATCCCGTTCTTTCAGCACAATGATAATGACAATAACGATAGCGTTTACTTTCTCTCCCGTCTGAATAGGCGTCGTGTCGCAGCGCTGCTGCCATCATTGAAAGAACCGAACCACCGATCCATGGGAAGCTCGACGTTGCCAAAGTTGCAGTTAAAGTAACGATGATGCAGTTGGTGAAAAAAGGTGGAGATAGTAATTCTACCTGTTTTCCCGACGATCAGAGATTCATAACCTGAATGGGACGTAGCGGTCGCCAGAGTCAGCCAATAAAGATGAAATAATACGTGAATGGGGTTGGAAGGGATAATAAAATGAATCAATACGGACGAAAGATAGAGCAGATGTTCCACTGGGTGCATGGAAAGACCAGACCATGGTCCAATAGTGACACTGCGATGATGGACTGAATGAAACCGATCGTACATCGGTTTCCAGTGTAGAAAACGATGTATCCAATAAAAGTGAAACGAAGACCAGATTGCGATTAATGGAAACCACAGAACGAATCCGACAGGATTATCTGCGAAACCAATAATGGATCCATAGCCGTTTGCATAGGCAAACCAGAACCCGGCTTCATAGAGGGTCCAGACGCTGACCCCGCTTAGAAGTACCCAGAAAACATTGTCTCGTAGTTGATCTCCGCCAAGGAATTTTGCGCCTTTTTCTGTGGGCGAAGTGCGCAAGAAGCGGTAAGTACTGTCCTGTTTATGCCAGGTGTACAACCACAGATGCAACATCGTGGCGAGGGCGGTCATCATGAGAATGTTTCTTGCCCAGACCCCAAAGACCCATCCGAACTCGAGAGAAGCGGTATGCTGGAGAGGCGGTTGTACCCAAAGACTCACTATGATAGCGATCAATAAATAGCAGCCAAGTTCCGTTAGAGGCAACCAGGCATTAGCAAACCACTTCAGTATCGCCAGAGGTTTCAGAGGCACGCAAAATAAAGGGGAATACTGAATCGGTACATCGGGATGCCAGTTCCAGCTTTTACTTTCTCCCGCCGGAGTTCCGGGAATCAATTCGTCACCAGCCTCTGTGATTGATGGGGAAGTGATTACTGTCGTCATATTTTTACCTCGATTTTTTCGGTTTTCGAGTAATGGGTTTGGCCGGTACCCTCGACCTGTTCTTTTACGTGGTTTTCTACCTTGCTCAACCTATCATTTTACTATTACGTAAAACCTAAGAAGCAAGTCTCATGTCAGTGCCTGATATACCGCATTGCGAAAGCTCCGACGTCCACCGTGGTATAACGATGGAATAAATTGCTGCATCAGAATCCCAATGAGTTGTTCCTGGGGGTCAATCCAGCAATAGGTATCGGCCATACCTCCCCAACCAAAATCACCGGTGCTCCCCAGAGTTCCCGCTTTTGCTGCATCCAGGTTGATACAAAACCCTAAACCAAAACCATAGCTTTTTAAGCGCTGGGTCACAATTCCGTTATTAGCCAGAGGCAGTAATGAGGCATCCAGATGGTTTTGAGTCATCCACTCTACGGTTTTTCTACCCAACACCCGGTATTCATTCATCACTCCCCCATTCAGCAGCATTCGGGCAAATTTCAGGTAGTCCCGGGCTGTGGACACCAACCCCGCACCACCGGAATACAGTCTGGGTTCATTTCCCTCTGTGTGATCCACATAGGGTAAGTCATCCGCCCGGGACAATATTTCTATGGCCTGCCCCTGCTTATAGCCATACAAGGTGGCGAGTCGATGGGCGTCTTTTCTGGAAACCACGAAGCTGGTATCCGCCATCCCTAGGGGATCAAATATTCGTTGCTGCATAAACTCGGCTAACGTCTGACCGCTGATTAGCTCCACCAGATACCCGCAAATATCCGTCGCCACACTATAGTTCCATTGACTTCCAGGTTGAAAAAGCAATGGAATTTTCAGAACGTCCCGTATCAGATCCGGGAGGTGTTTCGGCGGACCATCTACCCGCCACAAATCAGCATATTGCTTTTCGATGGGATGGGTATCCGGCTCGAACCCATAGGTAAAACCAGCGGTGTGGGTAAGCAGGTGGCGAAACGTTACAGCCTGGGTGAGCACATCCAGTTTCCCGCCTTCACCATAAACGAGCAAATCACTCATTTCTGGAATCCACCATTCTACCGGGTCGTCTAGTTGAAAGTGTCCCTCCTCAAGGAGAGACATCAGACAAACGCTGGTAATGGCTTTGGTCATGGAATAAATACGAAAAATCGTGTCCTCTTCCATAGGGGTTTTAGTCTCCAGATCCCGATAACCTACCTGGTCAAAAAATACCTCCTGCCCACGATGAAAAACCAATGCCTGTATTCCTGCCGTTTTTCCAGTTTCGACGTATCTTTGCATAAAGTCGGAAACCTGGGCCAGCCGCTCAATATTCATTGTGGATCTCCGCGCATCTCTGTTTTTATTTCCATGATGGGTTTTGCTTTTTGAGAGTCTTAGGTTCAACTCTTAAGTGCAACCGTCAAGGTTGTATTTGAATTACAGAACA
>JAALKB010000013.1 GCA_011088265.1 Gammaproteobacteria bacterium | reverse complement strand
GAAGGTCGAAAATGACGCATGATCGCTAACGACATCGCGCCTTTTTTCAGGACGGCCTAGACTATTTTTTCTCCAGGCCAGCTTAAGCCGTTCACTGCATCTACGGAGGTTTGCTGATTAGTAAGCTAGTTGCCCGCAGCACTCATTACGCCCTTTTCCTTGCGGATCTGAATAACTTTGTCCATCCAGTCTGGATCCATTTCCGGTACCGAGGAAAGGAGCAGATCGGTGTATTCATGATGGGGAGGATTGAAGATTTTTTCTTTGGGCCCCTGTTCTACAATTCTACCCTGGAGCATTACAATCACTTCATCGGCAATGGCATTTACCGTGGCAAGGTCATGGGTGATGAACATGTAAGCAAGGTTTAGCTCCTGTTGAAGTCGATCCAATAACCTCAGGATTCCCTCCGCCACGAGTTGATCAAGAGCAGAGGTCACTTCGTCACAAATGATAAAGGAAGGCTCTGCTGCCAACGCTCTGGCAATACATATGCGTTGCTTTTGTCCGCCGGAGAGTTCCTCTGGAAGGCGATCGAGAAACAGACCGGGGTCCATCTCAATCATCTCCATTAATTCCCGCAATCGGCGTTCCTTGGCGGCGCCCTCCATTCCAAGATAAAAGGACAAAGGCCGTCCAATAATATCCCGGATTCTGTGACGGGGATTCACGGCAGTATCCGCCATCTGGTAAATCATTTGGACCTGGCGGAGTTGCTCTTTATTACGTTTACGAAAATTGGGTGGTAATGCAACACCGTCAAAAAATATCTGCCCTTTTTGTGGCATGAGCAGTCCTGTAATGGCTCGTGCAGCGGTGCTCTTTCCGCTGCCAGATTCGCCCACCACAGCAACCGTGTGCCCTCGATGTATTTCAAAATCAACATCAATCAGAACTGGGGATAAACTACTGGAATAGCTGGCAGTAATGTTGTCAACCTTCACCAGTGGTGTTGCTTCATGAGCCGGGGGGGGGGTGACGGATTTTTTAAAGGTCCTCACGGCCCAAAGGGATTTCGTATAGTCTTTTTTGGGAGCCGATAACATGACCCGGGTATCCGCATCTTCAACCGTCTCGCCGAATTGTAATACCTTTATGTAGTCAGCCATTTGCGCCACCACTGCCAGATCATGGGTAATATAAATAGCCGCAGTATTAAACTGCTCGACGATATCCCTAATCGTGATAAGAACCTCAATTTGTGTGGTGACATCAAGGGCCGTGGTAGGTTCGTCGAAGATGATGAGATCAGGGCGGCAGGACAAAGCCATTGCCGTCATTGCGCGTTGAAGTTGGCCCCCGGAAACTTGGTGGGGGTAACGAAAACCGATTTGGTTAGGGTTCGGGAGACGGATTTTTTCATACAGCGCTTTGGCATCGGCATAAGCCTGTTCCCGATTGGCAATGCCATGTTCAATAACGGTTTCAGAGAACTGATCAATGAGGCGATGGGCGGGATTAAAAGATGCCGCCGCACTTTGTGCCACATAGGCGATTCGGGAGCCCCTTAGCTTTCTTTTTTCTTCATCGCTTGCGGTGGTTAGTTCAAAGCCATCAAACTTAATGCTTCCCCCGTGGATGCGACAACCGGGTTTGGCATAGCCCATGGCCGCGATGCCAATGGTCGACTTACCTGCTCCAGATTCACCGATAAGACCAAGGACCTCTCCCCGACGTAAGGTAAGATCTACTCCATTAACAATTTGATGCCATTTTTCATCACTGAAACCTTCAATCTGAAGATTTCTCATTTCCAGCAGCACGTCTTTCTTATCCCTAGTGTTCATCTTTTAACCCACTGGTTTTGTGAAGAAACCAATCCACCACGAAATTTACTCCAATCGTAAGTAATGCGATTGCGGCGGCGGGGATAAGAGGCGTATAGTCATCGAAGGTAATCAGGTCCGCTGTATCACGTACCATGGAGCCCCAATCAGCCGTGGGCGGTTGGACTCCAAGCCCAAGGAAACTCAATGCGCTGATAGTTAGGAAGACAAAACAGAATCGTAGCCCAAACTCCGCAACAAGAGGAGGAGCAATATTGGGAAGAATCTCCCTAATGGTGATCCAACCCAGACCTTCACCACGAAGTCTGGCCGCTTCAATAAAATCCATGACCACCACGTTTAGACTCACTGCCCGGGAGATACGAAAAACCCGGGTAGAATCCAGAATACCAATAATCAAAATCATATTTATCACAGAAGTACCGAAGATGGTCAGCAATAACATGGCGAAAATTAGCAAAGGAATGGCCATCAAAACGTCCACGGTGCGACTCAGAAGTTGATCGATCCAGCCACCGACTACCGCGGCTAGTATTCCCAATATACCGCCAACCAGAAAGGCAAATAAGGTGATAATCAGGGCGATTCCAACGGTATTGCGGGCGCCGTAAATAATCCGGGTTAACATGTCTCTCCCCAGGTTGTCTGTCCCTAGCAGGAACTGTTGACTCCAAAGCTCAAACTGATCTCCGGCGATTTCCGCTTCACCATATGGCGCAATAACTGGGGCAAAAATGGCGACAAAGATGTAACTGAAAATAACAAAAAAACCAAATTTTGCACTAAACGGTGCTTTAAGAAACTCTTTCCACATAATGGCGAATGCGCTGTCACTTCGTCTTTCTGGGGGAGGCAGCGCGTCAGCAGATTGATCCCCTGAATTGGGCATATTCATTTTGGATGAAGAAGGCGGGGGTTGGTCATAATCGAAAGAATATCGGCAATCAAATTCAATAAAACATAGGTCGCAGCGAAAATTAGACAGCAGGCCTGGACCACAGGTAAATCCCGTCTTTGAACTGAATCCACAAGCAATTGACCCAGCCCCGGGTAAACAAAAACAACCTCGACCACCACCACACCCACAATCAGATAGGCAAGATTAAGAACGATAACATTAACAATGGGCGCCCAGGCATTGGGTAGGGCATGGTGAACGATAACCCGTGCCCGGCTCATTCCTTTTAACGTGGCCATTTCAATATAGGGACTGGCCAGCAGGTTGATAATCGCTGCCCGAGTCATACGCATCATATGGGCTAATACGACAAGGGTCAGGGTAACCGCCGGTAAAAACATCTTGTGCAGTCGTTCAAATAATGGCGTGTCCGGGGAAATATTGGCGAGGCTTGGAAACATCCCTGCCTTAACAGAGACCAGCAAAATCAGAATATAGGCAACAAAAAACTCAGGAGTGGAGATCGAAGACAGTGTGACAACGTTAACTGTTCGATCATAAATAGAGTTTCGGTATAAAGCCGCCAGTACTCCCAGTGTTAAGGCTAGTGGTACCGCGATAACAGCAGCAAACAAGGCAAGAAACAGTGTGTTAGCGAAGCGAACACCAATTAATTCGGATATTTCCCGTCTATTGCCAATAGAGACACCGAAATCTCCTTGAAGAATGTTACCTAACCATTGAAGATAACGGGTATGGGGAGGAAGATCGAGCCCCATCTGTTTGCGAAGAGCCTCCACGGTTTCCGTGGTCGCCGCTTGACCCAACATGGATTGCGCAGCATCACCGGGAAGCAAACTAACCCCTAGAAAGATGATTAGCGAAACCGCAAACAGGGTGAGTAGGCCCAGGGAAATACGATGGGCTAGCATTTTTAAGATATCGCTCATTCTATGAATCCCTGACAAGACACCCTTGCTGGTGTGTATGCTAATTCGGTACGGAGTGAACGGCTAATAAAAAGGAAGAAAGCCCCAATATACCAGGGACCAATGGTTAGAAATGTCCGGGGAAAGTGACTTTGCGAAGAGATGAAACAACGCTTCAGAAAGACGGGTATCTCTTTCAAGCTGTACCTCCTCGATGAGAAAAAAGTGGATTCATGAACGGTTGCCAAATGGAAAGCGATAACACTAGTCAGAGTGATAATGACAAAGATCTTACCCTGGATAAATTTACATTACAAAATAACCGTATCAGATATCCAGAGCTCGAGTCAGGAGAAGGCTTGACTATTGAAGAGTTATACACAGTATAATGGAATTTCATATCGGTCAAAGTATGAAGTAAAACCTTATTGATTTTCAGATACGTTAAACACAAAAACGGGTGGTGTGCTAAGCCTACCCATGCCCAAAGAGGAATAATTTATGTTCAGAAAGTTTAACCTGCTAAAACCTATTGATCTTTCGCTAGGGATAGCAGATCGAGAACAGGTAGAAAAAGTAAAAATGCTGCAAAACAGTTTTGAGCAGGGAGAGATGTCTCGGCGCAGTTTCATGATGGGAGCAGTGGCGTTGGGTGTTTCAATGACCGCAGCGTCGGGCTTGCTATCTCGTGCAGAGGCCGCAACTCCCCAAAAAGGCGGGCGTCTTCGTATTGGATTAACTGGTGACTCGACCAGTGATATCCTGGATCCAGGTCAGATTCTTGACCTTTATATGCTGAACGTGCAGTTTGGACAGGTACGCAATGGTCTAACTGAAGTAGCTGCCAGCGGTGAGTTGATTCCCGAGCTGGCGGAAAGTTGGGATGCAACGGCAGATGCAAAAACATGGACTTTCCAGATCCGCAAGGGTGTCGAGTTCCACAACGGTAAGTCCCTGACCGCGGCAGACGTGGTTGATTCCATAAATCACCATTTGGGTGAAGGTTCTACCTCCGCTGCAAAAGGTATTCTAAGTGGCATAGAGAGTGTAAAAGCTGACGGCAACCACACGGTTGTAATCGCGCTCTCCGGCGGAGATGCGGACTTCCCATTTCTGATGAGTGATTATCACCTCAATATTTGCCCTTCCAATGGAGACGGAACCATTGATTGGCAGTCGGGTGTTGGGACCGGTGGATACGTTTTGACTGAGAATGATCCGGGAGTTCGAACATTTACTGTGCGCAATCCAAATTACTGGAAAGAGGGAATGGCCCATTTCGATGAAATCGAAACGTTGCAAATTGCTGACCCAAGCGCTAGGAGTAATGCACTTCGGACTGACGCGATTGATTGTATGAACAACGTTGAAGTAAAAACAATCGATAGAATGAAAAAATTGCCGGGCATCAATATTAAGGCGACAACCGGTAACAAACAGGTAACATTGCCAATGCGAACGGATACGGCACCGTTTGATAATAATCACGTCCGTTTAGCCGTTAAGCATATTGTTGATCGTCAGCAGTGGCTGGAAAAAGTGGTTTATGGATACGGTGAGATTGGCAACGATAGCCCCATTGGTCCAGCTAACATTTATCGAGCCACTACTGATGAGATTCCTCAGCGGGAGTACGATACCGATAAAGCCAAATACCATCTCAAGCAAGCAGGGCTGGATAGTCTTTCTATCCAGTTCCATGCGGCGGACACGGGTTTTGGCGGTGCGGTAGATGCCGGTCAGCTTATGCGAGAGTCAGCCAAACCAGCGGGAATTGATATTGAGGTTATCCGCGAGCCAGATGATGGATATTGGTCGAATGTCTGGATGCAAAAAGCATTTAGTGCCTGTTATTGGAGTGGTCGTCCCACCGAAAACTGGATGTTCTCCCAAGGTCTATGCAGCGGATGCCAGTTGGAATGACACCTACTGGAAACATGATCGATTTAATGAATTACTCATTCAGGGCCGCGCTGAACTTGATACCGGCAAGCGTCGGGAAATCTACGTAGAGATGCAACGCATCGTGCATGATGAAGGTGGTGTATGTCTCCCATTGTTCCAGAGTGATGTTATGGCATATAACGATAAGCTCGAAGTACCCGAAGTGGTTGGAAACAACTGGGAGCTGGACGGCGGAAAGAATGCTGAACGCTGGTGGTTTAAGTAATTCATCAACCGTAGTACTGTAGTTAAGAAGGCCGGTTAACCGGCCTTCTTTTTTCCTTGAACCTGGGATATTCGGGGTTTCTTGCGATTGATAGGCAAGGTGGTATAGGGTTACGGCTCTATTATTGTTCGGAATTCGAGATTCCGTCTCTAACCAGGTTTCAACCAGATGAGAAGCGATATGAATTCAGAGTTTTCATTAAGATGTCGGAAAGAAGGCGGTGGCACGCCGGTTCTCTCCAATTGGGGTGCTGATTGTGAGTACGGTGTGTTAAAGGACGTTTTGCTCGGTCCGGCGGATTACTACCATTGGCTAAAGACCAGTTCGGTATCAAAAAAGAGCATTCGTCGAAACTATCAGTTTAGTGCCGAGGTTGCCCAGGCTCAGCACAAGGAAATGATAAGTGCCTATGAATCAGCAGGGGTCACGGTTCATCTGCATGATCCCGATCCCGAATTGCAATATCATATTTTCGCCAGAGACTCCTCAGTGATGACTCCCTATGGAGCAATCATCACTAATATGGCAAATTGGTGGCGTCGGGGTGAGAATTTTCGTGCTATTGAAACCTACGAACGCCTGGGAATTCCTATCTATGACTACGTGACCGCTGGAACATTTGAGGGCGGTGACTTTAATGTTATCGAACCAGGCACGGTATTGATTGGTTGGGAAGGAGAAGAAGGTCGGAGCCAGGAACAAAGTGCATTACAACTTCAGCGCTGGTTTGAAGCGGAAGGCTGGGAAGTCAAACTAACCGATCTGGATCCTTTTTATGTCCATATTGATCTAATGGTTGTGATGCTGGCGCCAAAACTTGCAGCTGTCTGTCTGGAATCTACCGATCCAGATGTGGTGAGTTGGCTTAAATCCAAACAAATTGAAATTATCTCAGTTCCGTTTCAGGACACCCTGGATTTGGGCTGTAATGTGGTTGCATTGGGTAATGATCGGATTTTGTTGCCAGAGAAAAGCGTGGTTCTAAAGGAAAAAGCAAAAGCCCATGGCCTGGAGATATTCGATCCAGATGTCTCCATGATTACTCCCGGAGGCGGTGGTGTCCATTGTATGTGTCAGGCGTTAAAACGGGAGCCGGGCTAGGCTTAGATCAATAGGATGTAGGATAAGGGGGCTGGAAAAGGGGGTTTGTCGGTCAACCTAAACTGTCATAGAATGAAGGCCCTTTCAATCGATTGTTGGAGTGACTTATGAATTTTCTGGATGGTTTCAAAGAACATAGTTACGCATTGCTTCGTATTATTAGCGGATATCTCTTTTTGTGGCATGGCACGCAAAAGTTCCTGAACTTTCCAGTGCCGGGCCCCGGGGAGTTGAATGCACTAATGACCCTCGGTGGCGGTATTGAAATTGTGGGCGGTCTACTGATTCTCATCGGTCTATTTACCCGAGTGGCCGCATTTATTTGTAGCGGCACCATGGCGGTGGCCTATTGGGTTTTTCATGCACCCCATGGAAATCCAATTTTTCCTATGGTGAATAACGGTGAGCTCGCGGTGATGTATACGTTCGTCTTTTTGTATATCGCGGCTAGAGGACCGGGTATCTGGAGTGTCGATTCAGCCAGATCGTAGCTTCCAGCGTCGCTATTTAGAGCCCCTCCGCATTTTTTGCCAGAGGGGCTCAACACATCCAGCCAGGGTTATAAGGCTGACGCCAATAATTTCCTCGTAACCAAAACGTTCCCCAGCCCATATTGCCGCAGTAATGGTTCCCACCGAAATCTCGGTCATAAACAAAAGCCCTACGGTTCCTGGGTTAAGCTGTGACGGGCCATACATCGTCGCAAATGCTGCGGGGATGATGATGACGATACTAAAAGGAATTAGCCATAAGGCAGTAACCTCAAGTTCACCCCAATCCGGCTTAGAAATAACGCCGGAATATGTGCCAATAAACGCTGCAATGAGGGAGAGTATGGTGGACCAAAAAAGGAAACCCAAGGTGTAGTTAACGGCGTCATCCCGATCCGTTAACATCAACATCGAAGCTAAAGCCCACAAAATACCTGCCAATAATGCCATCCAGTCCCCGGCATTCCGTGGCATTGGAATTCCCTGGTCTGTGCCGCAGATGACCACTAGCCCACATAGACCAAGGAACATGGAAAGCCATCTTACTTTGGTGATTTTTTCCCCGGTTACCGCTCTGGCGAGTAAAAAGCCCCAAATAGGTAGTAGGTAAAACAGCACAATTACCCGCACAACCTCGGTATAGAGAAATGCGCCGGCATAACAAACGAAACCAACACCAGCAATAAAGGTACCAATGTGCAGCTTAAATCGACCGGGAATAAGCTGTTTCCATCGATGAACCACTAGGGGAAACACAATTAGCGCACTGATGAGATTAAACATACTCAAAGACCAGAGCCCAAAGAAACCAGAGGACTCCATTTCCCTTAACGGTATCCAATAAATTCCAAATGTCAGTCCAGAAAAAATCGCCGCCCCTTTCGCCCATCCCTGTTTGTTAAGTTGTTTCACCCAGTGTACCGTTATCTATTATTTTTGCTGATGGCCTTTCGCCGGTTCTCCCGGGGAAATCTGGCTAATTAACAGGGACAGCACAACCAGCGCGACCCCGATCAGTCTCCCTGAGCTTAGGCGTTCGTCCAGAACAACCCAGGCCAGTAATAAAATAATCACCGGTTCAAAATTAAGAAACAAAGCGGTGCCTGCGGCGCCAATTCGCGGTATGGCAAAAACGATACACAAAAACGCAATGACGGTCAGTATCGCGATGCACCAAAGATACACCCACCCAATTTGCTGGGCCGGAGGCGTCAATTCAAAGCCAAATAGGGTCACAGCGCAAAGTGCTAGCGTTCCGAGGCTTATCCATGTGGTTGCAGCGAAAGGTTCTGTGTCTTCGGGAAATAATTCATAACAAATCAGAAACAGCGCAGCGCCAATCGAGCCTGAGAACGCCATAACCAGACCGCGCCAATCCATTTCATGGAACTCTGGCCCAAGTGCGACAACCAAGCCGGCAAACGCCAGCACGAAGCCGATGGTTTCATAGGCATTTACGGACTTATGGCTTATCCAGCGGCGATAGGCAATGACTAGCAGAGGATAGGTATAGAAAATGATTGCGGACAAACTCACTGAAATATACTGCACAGCCCCAAGGTGACCGATGGACACGACATACATGCCAAGAACACAGCCAGCAAATAGCCAGAGCGGAACCCGAAGACGCCATGGCTTTCGCAGGATCAACATGATGGCGACCATAATTATTGCAATGAGTAAATAACGATAGGCGGTTAAGGAAAAGGGAGTGGTTCCGGTGTCGTAAGCCAACCGGGACAAGGTCGTGTTTGCACCATAGGAGACCGCAGCCAAAAGGGCGAAAATTTTACCCATCAGCCAGGCTCTATTGAGTTGAGGTCAATTGCAAAATGACTCGGTCATCATAAAAATGATTGGATTTTGTCATGTAGGCTTTGGGGTACAAAAATGCCGTTTTGGGCGCTTTTTGCTCTATTTTGTACCCTGCGATCCCCAGGAAGCCGGGTTCCATCCATCTCCAGCAGTGCGGTAAAAAGGCGCTCCGCGTGGGCATAAGGATCCTGGGTACCAAATCGTTGGGGGTTCATCGCGATGAGAATCTCTCCTCCCCTGGGTGGTCCACCGTCATGGTTATCAGCCGATTCGGCTTCGTAGCTACACCGTTCACCGATGAGTGGCCCAACCAACAGCTCAATCATCAATGCAATGGATGCTCCCTTGTATCCGCCAAATGGTAGAAGGCAGCCTTCCAATACCTCGTTTGGATTGGTACTAGGGTTTCCTTTAGCATCGATGCCCACGCCAGCAGGCAGAACGTGACCGTCCCGGGCTGCTATCATTACTTCTCCCCGAGCCTGGGTAGCGGTGGCTTGGTCAAAAATCATGGGGGGCTTATTGGTTCTCGGCCAGCCGAACGCCATTGGGTTCGTGCCGTAAAAAGGCCTGGTTCCCCCCGCTGGTGCAACGGAGGGGGTATAGGCGGTAAACGCCATGGCACACAGTCCCTTTTCGGTAAGGGATTCTATTTCTACCCATAAGGCAGAAAAATGATGGATGTTAATGAGAGACATTGCGGCGATACCGGTTTCCATTGCACATTCTGCGAGCGGATCTCTTGCCGCTTTTAGCGCTAATGGCGCATATCCATTGTTACCATCGGTGCGAAGAACCGATGGAGCCAGCTTTTCCACTTTCGGTTTCGCGTTGCCATTGACTTTTCCGCTCCGTAAAGAGGCGACATAGCCCGGTAGCCGAAACAACCCATGAGAATGACAAAGATCCCGCTCTGCGGCGATCATGGTATCTGATACAGCAACTGCGTTCTGATTATCGCAGCCATTCTGCGTTAGTACGCGGACCGCAAGTTCGTGTGCCTCAGTTAAGGACAGGTTTACGTCACTCATTGCTTTTTATCTCCTGGATTGTGGAGGTGGTTTGGAGGTATCGCTGAAATTAAACCCTTGGTGCCATGGTGGGTGGAGGTAGCGAAAACGACACAGGCGAAACAGGAATAATGGATTCCGGAAAGGCAAAACCAAGTGTATACTGTTACTGCATTTAAGTTAAGATCGACTTAACTCAGGTTGGGGTTGTTGGTGTTTGTTATGCGTGGCAAATGTTAACAACCCCGAGTAGTTTTCTATCGAAAAAACAGCTAGCGATGTCTTGACTTTATAGACTCTATAATTGGTTTCGGATCTATTTATCGCCTGGCAAAAGCAGCGGCTCCCTAATTAAAATAATAACGTGATTTTATGATACAGACAAACAACTATATTGATGGGCATTGGGTTGGTGGTGATTCAACAATCGCGAATATCAACCCTTCAGATACCCGGGATACCATCGGCGAATACGCCCAGGCGAGCGTAGTCCAGGTGGAGGAGGCCATCGCTGGGGCTAAACGGGCCCAGAAAGAATGGGCGACCACTGGCCTGGAACAAAGATACAATGTTTTGATGTCCATCGGTAATGCGCTTATGTCCAGGTCAGCAGAGCTTGGTGAATTATTATGCCGTGAAGAGGGCAAGACCCGGCCAGAAGGGAAAGGTGAGGTCTATCGTGCCGGGCAGTTTTTTACCTATTATGCCGCCGAAGTATTACGCCAAATGGGGGAAATCTGTGATTCTGTCAGACCTGGAGTTGAAGTGCAGGTAACGAGAGAGCCTGTGGGGGTGGTCGGTATGGTGACTCCCTGGAATTTCCCCACGGCCCTGCCCAGTTGGAAAATTGCTCCCGCCCTTGCCTATGGCAATGGTATTGTCTGGAAGCCTGCGAGTCTCACTCCTGCCAGCGCCGTCGCGCTGATGGAAATTATTGCTGAACAGGATTTGCCACCAGGGCTGGTTAATATGGTTCTGGGTGCAGGTAGCAAGGTGGGAGAAGCAATAATCGGTTCGGCGGATGTCGATGCGATCACTTTTACCGGCTCGGTAGCAACAGGAAAACGCATTGCCAGTGCAGCAGCGGCTAACCTGACCAAAGTTCAAATGGAAATGGGTAGCAAAAATCCATTGGTGATCCTGGAGGATGGAGACATGGAAACCGCAGTAGCCTGTGCGATAAATGGAGCATTCGGAAGTACGGGTCAAAAATGTACCGCGTCATCCCGAATCATCGTTGCCGAGAAAATCCATGATCAGTTTGTTGACGCGATGCAAGCTGCTATGCACAACCTCGTGGTGGGCCACGCACTGGATGAAAAGACGAATATCGGCCCGGCGGTAGATGGTGGGCAATTGGAGCAAAACCAGCGTTACATGAAAATCGCAGCGGAAGAAGGCGCGGAACGGGTCTGTGGTGGGGAGTTGCTGGAGCTGGAAACACCGGGGCATTATATGCAGCCCGCTTTATTTATTAATACCAGTAATGATATGCGTATTAATAAAGATGAAGTGTTTGGCCCGATGACCTGTGTGATTAAGGTAGCAGACTATGATGAAGCGCTAGCAGTGGCGAATGATACCCAGTTCGGTTTGACTTCCAGTGTTATTACCGAATCCCTGGCAAAAGCGAATCACTTCAAAAAACATGCAAAAACCGGTTGTGTAATGGTGAATTTACCAACTTCTGGAACAGACTACCACGTCCCTTTTGGTGGACGTAAAAGCTCCAGTTTTGGTTCTCGGGAACAGGGTACCTATGCGGCAGAGTTCTATACCCATGTGAAAACCACCTATCTGAAAAGCGAATAGATCCGGCTACAAAAAGGCTAAACTAAAAAATAGAATAAAACGATGCTAACGATTGACGGCTTGCAGTATTCGAATTGGAGTCGCTCCATTTTTCAGCAAATGCGAGAAGGTGGCCTGGATTGTGTCCATGTCACTATTGCCTACCATGAAACCTGTTTGGAAACACTTAGGAATATTGGTAAGTGGAATCTGATGTTCGAACAGCACAACGATCTGATTTGTCAGGTAGGAAGCGCGTCAGAGTTGCTAAAAGCAAAGCAGGAAGGAAAAACCGGTGTGGTTTTCGGCTTTCAAAACTGCTCTCCTATCGAAGACGACTACTCACTGGTAGAAATTTTCCACACCCTGGGAGTGCGATTCATGCAACTTAGCTATAACAACCAAAGTTTGTTAGCCACGGGATGCTATGAAGCGAATGATCCAGGCATTACCCGATTTGGAAAACAGATTATTCGCGAAATGAATCGGGTCGGTATGGTAATCGATATGTCTCATAGTGCAGAGATTTCTACCCTGGAAGCGATTGAGTTATCAGAACGGCCCATTGCTATCACCCATGCAAATCCGGTTTTCTTTGAGCCTGCTCTGAGAAACAAGTCTGATGCGGTCATCAAGGCGCTAGGGGAAACCGGCGGCATGCTTGGCTTTAGTTTGTACCCCTTTCATCTAAAAAATGGACCGGACTGTACGCTGGCAGAATTCTGTGAAATGGTGGCGGATACGGCAGAGATGATGGGCGTGGATCACATTGGTATTGGTTCCGATCTTTGTCAGGATCAGGAGAATTCAGTGGTTGAATGGATGAGAAATGGTCGTTGGAGTAAAACAACGGACTATGGAGAAGGGTCATCTTCTAATGCTGGCTGGCCCAAACAGCCGGATTGGTTCTCAGACTCAACTCATTATGCTCGTATTGCAAAAGGGTTAATCGACCATGGTTTTAGTGATGAGGATGTGGAAAAAGTGATGGGTAAGAATTGGTTGAGGTTCTTTGAGTCATCCTTTTCACCAACGTGACATGCTTCATTTGAGATAACATAAATGTCAGATGAAAGCACAGTGGATGGGGAAAGAGTCGACGAAAAAACAACCATTGATTTGCAAATGCGAATGATGGAGCAGGAACAGTCCATCGAAGCATTGAGCCAGCAACTGTTTCACCAATCGGGTCTGATCGAAAACCTGAATAAGAGTATCAAAATACTGGAGATGAAACTTTCCCAGTTAGGTGAAGCGGGATCCGATACAGTCACTGATGAAGGGGTGCAAATACAAGAGCATCGACCTCCGCATTATTGAAAAAACCGAAGGTGAGCAAACTGTCTCGTCGGACAAATATAAACATTGTACGAATATTGGTGAATTATGAAATATCTACATACCATGGTGCGGGTCGCCGATCTTGACGATTCGATGCGGTTCTACCGCGATTTACTGGGATTGGTGGAAGTCAAAAGAAACGACTATGAAAAGGGTCGTTTCACCCTGGCATATCTCGCCGCACCGGATGATGTGGATAGAGCGAACATCGAAGATGCTCCCTTACTGGAGCTAACCCATAACTGGGATTCAGAAGAATACGATGGTGGAAGGAACTTTGGCCACCTTGCTTATAGCGTGGAGAACATTTACGAAACATGTGAAAAGTTGAAAAACGCCGGAATAATCATTAATCGGCCTCCACGGGACGGGTATATGGCCTTTATTCGATCTCCGGATAACATCTCCATCGAGTTGCTGCAGACAGGAAAGCCACTAGCTCCTCAGGAGCCCTGGGTGTCCATGGAAAACACCGGGGAGTGGTAGCTAAAAACTTTCAGAATATTCTGGGTCTTTGGGGTTTTTAAAACAGGAGTTTGTCAGGAGTCCGTCGAGGTTCCCGGGGCGCCACTGGCAATTTTGAATCAGGAGATCGAACCAAGCGATAGAAATCAAGAGGAGAAATCAAGAAATGGAACCGAGGGACCGAATACGATTCAATAGATCAGTGGTGGAACGCTGATGTTCAAACTCGATGGAATGAACATTACCGCCCCAGCTTTTGACCTCCCTGCCACCAACAATATCTTCCAGCGCCCAATCACCGCCTTTAACCAAATGGTCGGGCCTGATCAAATTAATCAGATTCAAAGGAGTCGGTTGGTCGAAACTGATGACACCATTCACACATCCCAGGGCGGCCAGTACTCCCATACGATCGATAAGCGGATTAATAGGTCTGTCATTGCCTTTTTCAAGCCAACGAACGGATTGATCGGTGTTCACCCCAACCACCAATCCCGCACCAAGCTCAGCGGCGGTTTGAAGATAACTTACGTGACCAAGGTGAAGAATATCAAAACACCCGTTGGTGAAGACCAACGGACGGGGCAAGGAAGCGGCCCATTGAATGATTGATGCATCCGACTCACCGGTGAAAACACTCACGGCTCAATGTACTCAAAGACTTTATAAATATGGCTTACACCTCGCACCGTTTTAGCAATACTCACTGATCGCTCCGCTTCCGCTCGGGTAACCAATCCCAACAGATAGACCCGCCCTTTTTCTGTGACGACTTTGATATTTGAAGAAGGGATACCGGGAGCTCTTAATAGTTTTGTCTTAACTTTGCTAGTGATCCATGAGTCATTTGTGCGACTTCTAAGATCCGTAGCGTTGGTAAGCTCAATTTCATCCACGACTTTTCTGGTTTCAGAATAATAATTAGCCAAACCGACTGCCCGTTCCCTTTGGGGTTCCTGTTGAATTTCACCGGTAAGCAAAACCAGTCCATTAATCACGGTCACACTAAGATGAGCCGATTTTCCGAGCATCGAGTCAGATCGAAAATCTGTTCGTAGTTTTAGTTCCAGGGCATTATCGTCAATGTTTCTGCCCATGGTTCGTCGATCCTGAACGAGATCGATGGCGGTGATTGTTGCAGTGCCAATGACTAAAGGAACACAGGCGGATAACATTCCGCAGCCAGCGAGAAGCAGGGAGAGAAGGGTAAGTCTTATTTGCTTTTTTGATCTTGGCATCTTAAGTTACTTCCTGACAGCGGGATCTGAAAGAATCAGGCCCCTGGTGTCAAATGGCCTCAGTTTCAAAAGGCCCCGGTCTCAAATGGTGTAGTCAATAGCGTTATCTGGAGCTACTCCAGGTTTGACAAAGCCCGAGAATGGATCTTCAGTCGTTCTCGATAACAATAATTACCATACCACTTGATCTAAATCGAAATCAAAACTATCTTAAAATCAGTATCTCTGACCGGTTTTAAGTCTGACGCTATCCAGCGACCTTTTCGATCAGGCGATTATAGCAGCGTTAAAAGAGGGGTCAAAATGCGTCGCTAATCCACTGTATACTGGAGCGTTCCTCTTCACCATCAATAGCCAGTACATCGAATCGACAACCCTTAAACATCAAAGTTTCATTTTGTTGCAAATAGGCCTCTGCCGCCATTCGGATTTTCCTCTGCTTTCGTGAATCGATACTTTCAACCGCCCCACCAAAAGAATCCTTGCGTCGATATCGAACTTCAACAAAAACCAGATCCTGATCATGGAGCATGATCAGATCAATCTCACCGCATCGACAACGAAAATTCCGTTCAATTAAAGATAAGCCCTTTGACTCTAGAAATGTCAGGGCTTGACTCTCCGCGGTTTTTCCCTTTCTAAGGTGTTTTGGCTCAAGCATCATTGGTCCGTTAGTCATCCTTGTTGTTCTCTTTTAACATTCTCCTGGGCTGGGCTTTGAACCGACTATTGAAATATTGTCTGGTTCCTAATTTTCAGTGATCTGAACCGGTTCAAGTAGGCCCTGGTTGAACGTTACCCAGATTGGGTGCTGTTCAACATTTCCATGTTGGTCCACGCTGATTTTCATAGTGCGACCCCGGTGGCGAATCCATTCATTTTCCTTCATCAAACGCAGTTTTGGAATTACTTTATAACTTTCGAAGCCCAAAGCGTATAGCCGGTCCAGTGCCGAATAAGCATGGGCGGAAGAGGCCTGAGCCGTTTCGCCAGTTTCCTCTAACGTCACCAGCTGATGGACATTTTGTGCATCAACGGTTTCAGGAATGCCTCCATCGACTGGGTCGTCAATGGCTACGGAGTTATCATCAAGGGGTGTTCCGTCAGTGGCGACAAAGGGTCCATCATCTTCCACTGTGTTTGTTTCTTCTGTTGCGGTATTTTCCTCCAATATCGCGGCTTGTTTTTCTGATTCTCTTCGGGCAATGTCGGCTCTATGTTGTTCCACTCCCTGTAACATCCACGGCATTTCACCCAACGTAACCCCATCCAGATCCGCGTCCACCGATGCATTAGGTTCACCGCTATAAATATAGGATGTGGCATACATCGGCAGATTGTGTGCCTGAAAAAAACGTAGCTGAGGGATGACCAGTCTTGCCTGTTTTGCATTTGCTGCGAGGAAAAGAAAATCCACATCGTCTCGACTGGGCGTGAAATGAAGATTGAATCCCAGCCTGGCGCTCAATTGTTTTTGTCTGATGATACTTTTATCCAGGCTTAGAAGCTTCTGAATGATTCTGGAGTAATCAGAAATGTCTGTTGGGAAGGAGCTGTTCCTGATAATTTTTCCACCTCTTTTCTCCCATGCCATAACGAACGCATCCGCAACCCTTTGCCCCCATTGGGAATCGACCCTGAAAACCAGGGCTTGTCGATGTCCATCGGCATAGGCCTTTTCGGCAATTTTTGCTGCTTCCTGTTCTGGAGATAAACTGATACCAAACAGATCTACCTTCGCATGGTCTTCAGGTATGTTGGAGATCACTAATGTAGGAACGACGGCAATTTCTGTGGCTAGCCATGAGTTGACAGCCTGTCGTCCCAGGGGACCGACGACAAAGTCAGCGCCTTCATTGATCGCCGCCTGGTAGTAGAAAGTACTCAATTCCGGTTCTTCGCCAATGTCATAAAGTAGGATTTCAGGTTGATCAATTTCTGGGGTTTCATTCCTCGCAGCAATAAACCCATCGTAAAAAGCGCGAGCCGCTGCTCCGAATGGAGAGTTTAGCGGTAACAGAAGCGCAATCTGACGATAGGATTCTAGTTGTCCAACGTTTAAATACTGTCGCAGAAGTGCAAATTTCATGGGATGCCCGGGAAAGCTGGCTCGCCATTGTTGGAGTTTGCCTGGCAGCTCCTCTTGATCTGATGTGCTAAGCAGCTGGGTTAATGCGATCCATCCCGGTAAATGAAGTTCGGTGGTATTTTGGGCCAGCATCTCAAGGCTGGAATCGTCCAATGATAGCAACAAAGAGACGATTCTTTGCTGGTTACCCGTTTGTGCATCAGGTTCCAATAGCGTGTCTCGAAAGAGTAATGTCTGAATGGCCTCTTGAACCTGACCCAATTCCCGGTGGGAACGGGCAAGTAGTGATAGATATTTGATACGAAGGGGTGTGAGTTCAGGGTCCCCCGCGTTTTGAATGAACAGAACATCCAGCTGATTGAGGGTCACCATTGCCCGATTGTGCTGGCCCTTGGCTTGGGTCAATTCAATATGGAGTAACTGTAGCGAGATTCTTTCCGCGAAAGTCAGGGGGTAGAGCGAGAGCTGATACGCCACTATCTGGGCGGTTTCGTATTGTTTGGATTCTATAAATCCGGATATGGCCAGTGTCAAAAGGCCAACGGCTTCTTCTGGAGGGGCTTCACGGGCGCGATCGACCAGGGTTTGCGGATCATCTGCTGAGGTGATGGGGTCGTCTTTTTCCAGCGTATGGGTGATGACCCCCTCTTCTGTTTCTTCCGGTGCCCCGGTTCCAGCCTGCCCGGCTGGATCGATTGTCTCTACCGTGGGCGGAGTGGAGGGCACTGATGCACAACTACTCAGAAGTATCGTTATTAAACCGCCTCGCAATAAATCCATAAAAAGGGGTTTGTTCGATCTTTTTACCTCGCGACGATACAGATTAACAAAATCCATAGACAATAGTTTCCTGACAGAGAAGGTAGTGGATTGTGGCATAATATTCTACAGCATTCCGACCGATTTACCGTATTCGTCCATTTTCTCCCTTCCTGAAAAGTGTCGAAAATCAGAACGTTTTCGAAAGTAAGATGATAACGTAATCAATCGATTTCGTGGACCAATAGAGTCAACCTACAAATAACCGCATCGACCATGAATAATGACACTGGAACGCTCTATGTGGTGGCGACGCCCATCGGTAATCTCAAAGATATAAGTCAGCGGGCACTGGATGTGTTGGGTCAGGTTGGTCTGATTCTTGCAGAAGATACCCGTCATGCAGGTATCCTGCTCTCTCATTATTCTATTTCCACCCCTACCCGATCCTTCCATGAACATAATGAGCAAAACCAGGTCCATGGCGTAATCCGACAATTGCAGGATGGGAAAGATGTGGCATTAATCAGTGATGCAGGAACACCGCTAATCAGTGATCCTGGTTATCGGTTGGTTTCCGGAGGCCGTTATCCATGGAATCCCCGTGAGCCCCATCCCCGGCCCCTGTGCCGTTACTGCCGCACTCTCCGCCAGTGGTCTTGCCACTGATCGCTTTTGCTTTGAGGGGTTTTTGCCGGCCAAACCACATGGCCGCGACCAACGTCTTGGTGAGTTAAAAAAAGAGCCCCGAACCCTGGTCTTTTATGAATCCAGCCATCGTATCATGGCCTGCATTGAAGCAATTGGCCGTTGTCTTGGAGAAAAAAGAAACCTGTCCGTTGGCAGAGAAATCACCAAACGATTCGAAACTTTCTACTACGGCAGTCCCGATTCAGTTCTGGCTCAGCTGGAAGAAGATCCCATGAACCAAAAAGGCGAGTTCGTTGTTGTCGTGAGCGGAGCGACCTTTGGTTCAGATGAAGATTTTGAAAAAGCAGCTCATCTCCTTAGTCAGCTAATCGATCATATGCCGCTGAAAAGGGCCAGTGAAATCGCCGCTGAAGCGCTTAATTGCAACCGTAACCAGCTTTACAAAGCTGGGCTTTCCATGAAGCGGGAAAATGACCAGGTCTAAATTGGAAGTAGATCCAACACATGTCTGCAAGGAAAACAGAACCGAATCCAGAAACAAGTCCAGAAACAGGGAATGAGAATTAATGGCTCAGGTGTTTGTAATTGTCAGATGTTTAGCGTAGTCTCGCGCCGGGAGTTGGCTAAGCAGTCGCTCTGTGTTGTGATGTCCGGTTTTACGACCAGATTTTATGATACGGGGAGGAAAGTCCGGGCTCCATAGGGCAGGGTGCCAGGTAACGCCTGGGCAGTTAACGCTGACGGAAAGTGCCACAGAAAATATACCGCTTTTTTATCCCGGGATAATTGCCTGGGGTAATTGAAGTAAGGGTGAAATGGTGCGGTAAGAGCGCACCGCAATGCTGGCAACAGCATTGGCAGGGTAAACCCCACCTGGAGCAAGACCGAATAGGGATCCTTTACATGGCCCATGTTGGATCCGGGTAGGTTGCTAGAGGTGTCTGGCGACAGACATCCCAGATGAATGACTGTTCTCGACAGAACCCGGCTTATCGGCCAACTCCCACTTCTCCTGTCTCCTGATTTTCTGTTTTTATCATGGGATTGTGTTGAAACCCCCTTGCGTGATTATCGTCATGCCACTTTCTTCGTCCGAATAATGGTGCTTCTGGTCAACAACGGCTATTACAGCCATTCCTCATTAATATTCCCACAATGTCTTACTGGTGACTGACGCCAGGACCATTCCTGTGTTAAAACGGCGACATTGATGGCGAGATAGGCAGTCGCATAAACAGCGAAATAAAATGATGATCTGGATAATTGCTCCCCAATCTCTTAACAGTCATTCCCGGGAAACCCACAATGCAAGAAAACCTGTCTGAAAAAGCGGAAAGAGCATCCCTTCGCTCCCCAGAGAAAGTTATGCGCCTGGCTCGCATGGGCAGCTTTCATCAAACCCGGCTTAGCTTTATGCGAGCGCTATTGCGCTGCCTGAAAAGGGAAAAGTGGCAGTTTGAACGAGCTGTCTGGAATATTGACGAAAACGGAGTGGGTCACGGAGTCTATGTCGCTAGCAATGGAAAACATACCTATAGTCTGGTGTGTTTCGCCCATGATCTGCCTCCTGAGAAGCGTTCCGATCGGGTAATCGCCGAAGAGTGGGACGCCACATTCGCTCTTTACGATGGCTCTCCTAATCAGGAAGAAATCGAACGGCTTCGAGGAAACATCCCAAAACAGGAAGCGGGACACTGCCAGCAAACCGAATTGGTACTAGCTCGGGCGAATCGCAGCGTCAGGTTATTTGAACATGTAGTGGACCGGCTTTCCCAAGGACGACAACCGGATCAGGACATGATCGATAGTGTCGGCTATTTAATGCGCACATCTGCGGTTTATGGAAATGGAAAATTTGGTTTGGGTGATCGGGAACGAGTTTCTGATCGACCGGAATTTGTCGGCGCATTTCGTACTGAATTACTCGCGGTATGGCTAATTCGGGCTTTTACCACGGATATTACGGAGCACATGGCAAGAGTAGCGAACCCACAAAAAGCGGTGAAAATGGACCCAAACATAAAGCGTCGACTGGGTGTCGGGAATTCCACTGGACTCGGGATGGCGCCGTTTCTGATTTTACATCCGGCATTGATTCATCGCTGGATTGCCGCTAGAGAGAGGGCATTAGCCCGGGTTTGTAGCCTGCCGACAGCGACCATGGAAACCGAAAACCAATTCGCGGATCTGGTTCGACGGATGATTATCGGTGTTGATAATTGGAACACCGTAGATGAAATCCAGCAGGATCGAATTATTGAGCTTCGCCAGGACCTACTTAAGCTACAAAGCCACATTGATCGCGACAACCAACCGAGTATCTGGGAGGCTCCAATGCCCTGGAAGCAATTGATCCACTGGACGGATTCGGCGCTTTCCATGGAAGCCCAGGAGCTAGTGGTATCTTTGGTGATAGAGCCCCATGGTGAGTTGGTGGATGATTTAGCGGATGAAATGGGGATTGATGAAGCACAATATTTTCCCATTAAAGGAGGGCAAACCGTTGGCGAGCTTCTAGGAAATATCGAAGATCACTATCGATGGGCTTTGGACATCAACTATGAACAAAGCGCTGAGTCAGCGCGATTCTGGTATGTTTCCGAAGAAAAACTCGAGCCGAGATTGGGTGAGCGATTTGAAGAACCCGGAGCAGAAAAGGAACAACCTTTGGCTTTTGGTCGGGATGTGGCGGCCTTATATCGAACGCTGTCCCCTGGAGACCCCAACCAGAAAATTGCAGGTTTCCTGTTGCAAAACCCGGAACATCGCCATGCCGTAAGGCGGGTGCAGACGACTTCCCGGTTGCCCTATGCGGAGGTGCAGGATAACCTCATCGCCGCGGACATGAGGCCGATCGATTTGTTGCGTTGCAAGCTGTCGTTTTTTGGTGCATCCCGATTTGATCCTCGATCAGATCGGTGGGTCAGAATTACCATGTATCAACATGCCCCTTTTCCTGACGAACTTTATCAGGAGGGTATGGATGCTGACGATTGGGTTTACCCTCCTCTGCCGGGTAACTCTTGAGCTTTTATCATTTTGATTAAAGCGACAATACAAATATTCTGTTTCAATTATTTCAGTGGATATGTCATCGAATGAGCAGGAAAGTAAACGGATGAGTGAATCAAAACAGGGTTTTTTTTCGCTAAACCAGATAGACCAAACTTGTCGCAAAGCGGCGAGGGGTGTCGGTCTGCCCTGGGGTGCAGCGGATGATATCGGCAAGGCCGCACGCTGGTTAAGCGCCTATGAATTGACCAGTGTGCCGCAAATTGTTGAGTTATTGGAAGCCTATGAGCCAGATCGTTACGAGGACGTGATTCCCCAAAACCTGGCGAGCCCATTGCAACCCGGAAAAGGACGTCTGAATCCGCTTATAACGGGCATGGTATTGAGTGACCTGATCGATGAGATAAAGGAAAACCCTATGGTCACTGGCAGGCTCGATTACCCGATCTTTACCGCGGGCTTTCTCGGACAAACAGCGCTGACTGAAGACCGGGCGATACGGTTGAGCTGGGCAGGAATCGCGTTGGTGTTCTACCGGGATGCCTTGATTATCGAGGGAAACCGAAAAGATCTGGAGCTTGAATTTTGTGAAACACTGGAATGCGAGCGCGTCAATTTTAGTGAAATACAGACAGATCAAAAGAACCTGCTTAAGCCTGTCATGGCAAGCGTTAAGGTAACATGGGTAATTTGGCAGAAACTGGAAAAACTTGCCCATCACACCTATGTGGAAGCCACCGAACAGTCTCGGCAGTCTGGTGCGGGAGCAGGGCTAAACGACAACGACTAGGAAACAATACTTTTCTCTCCTTAAATTTAACTCCGATCAGTTCATTTCAATTCATTTGAATTAGTTTTTCATAAGACCAGATTAAACCGGTAATCCTGATTTGGTAATTGGATCTGATCTCTCGCCGTGGTTTCGGGAAGTCGTCATGCCAGGAACATGTTGACAAGCTATCCGGCTTGATCGAGAATCTGGTCTATGGGGTTGCGACCACCCCGTGAGGCGACAGCCGAAGTTTCGCATCCAATACTAATTAGTTGTCCTTATCAATAACTCTTCTCGAGCCTGGTAGTTTGGGTTATTACAGAGATTGTTGGGGCAATTTAGACCTTAACCTTAAGGAGGATGCCATGCCATCGCCCAATGAAATTACCGTTACACAACTTTCCCGCCTAATTGGAACGCCGGACTATCCGACTATTATCGATGTTCGTTCTGATGAAGATTTCGATGACGATCCCCGAATGCTTCCAGGATCGATTCGTCACCCGTTTGCGAAAATTGAAACTCTTTCCTCCAGTCTAGCGAAGATTCTCGATACCAACCCTGCTGGCAGGTTTGGTTCTGCGTTCCAAAGTTCACATAAGCGCATTGTGCTGTATTGCCAAAAAGGCAAGAAAATCAGCCAGGGTGCCATGGCCCATCTCAGATCCCTTGATGTTCCCACGGAGTCCCTGGAAGGGGGTCAATTTGGTTGGCGGGATGCGAACCAACCCATGATTCCTGCAGACAAGCTGCTTCACTTATCCGACCCCATGCCTCTTCAGAGAAGCCTCTGGGTTACCCGGTATCGGCCAAAGATTGACCGTATCGCTTGCCCCTGGTTGATTCGTCGATTTATCGATCCCGGTGCCCGATTTCTTTATGTGGCTCCCGCTGAGGTGATGGGTGCTGCGGAAAAATACAACGCCCTGCCCTTTGATGTTGAAGGCGTTTTTTGGACCCATCGAGGAGATCGCTGCACCTTCGACACACTAATCGAAGAATTTGATCTGAATCTCAAACCGCTGCTCCATTTGGCTGAAATTGTTCGTGGCGCCGACACTGATCACCACGATCTGACTCCGGAGTCCGCCGGGCTATTAGCAGCGTCGCTTGGCTTATCCCGGATGTATCGTGATGACTGGGATCAGTTAGAAGCCAGTATGACGTTATACGATGCTTTTTATCGCTGGTGTCGGGACGCCACCAATGAGAGTCATGACTGGCCGATGCATAAAATCAGTAGTCGCTAAGCCGGAGGACAAAATGGAGACCACAGAAAACAAGCAAGCGCAAATACAAACACGAACACAAGCACAAGCACGCAATAGCCCATCACAAAACAATGCGACCTCAGAAGCGGTTCCTTCATTGATGGCGGCCACCCGAATATGGGCAAAAATTGGGTTGCTTTCATTTGGCGGCCCTGCTGCCCAGATCGCATTGATGCACCGACTGCTGGTGGAGGAAATGCGGTGGTTAAGTGAAAAACAGTATCTCAATGCCTTGAGCTTTTGCATGTTGCTACCTGGGCCAGAAGCGATGCAACTCGCGACCTACGCCGGTTGGCGGTTGCATGGTGTGATCGGAGGATTAATCGCTGGATTGCTGTTCGTTTTGCCCGGGGCACTGGTTGTTCTCGGTCTGGGTATGGTCTACGTGACGGCGGGGCAAACGCTTTTTGTGAGTGCGCTGTTTCTCGGTATCAAGGCCGCGGTGCTGATTATTGTTGTAGAAGCACTATTCCGGGTTGCGAAGAAGGCACTAAATGGCTCGATGTTTTGGTGGATTGCCGCCCTGTCCTTTATCGGTATTTTCTTCCTCGCACTACCCTATCCGATCATCGTATTCCTGGCTGTATTAGTGGGTTTTATTTGGGGCGGAAGAGCCAATACTTCCAACAATATTCCTGGTAATGTCCCTGATCAGAGTAATGGACATTCCGCGGTTCGGCATTTTCGTCACACCCTGCCGCAAACTCTGGTCACGATAATGATCTGGTTGGGGCTTTGGGCGATGCCTCTGATCCTCGTAGACCATTGGTTTGACCAATCTATCCTGAGTGAAATTGGGGCTTTTTTCTCTCGATTAGCGGTGGTGACCTTTGGTGGTGCCTATGCGGTGCTCGCTTATATGGGACAGGAGGTGGTGAACCAATTCGGCTGGTTAACCGCTGGAGAGATGATGGATGGCTTGGGTCTCGCAGAAACCACACCGGGACCGCTGATCCTGGTAACGGAATTCGTGGGATTTCTCGCCGCTTATCGGGAAGGAGGAATGGGTCTCGGTGCGGTAGGAGCAGTAATGACTCTCTGGGTTACGTTTGTGCCCTGTTTTCTCTGGATCTTCGCCGGCGCACCTCATATTGAATGGATCTGCCAGCAACCCAGGCTCAAGGGTGCCCTGTCAGCGATTTCCGCAGCGGTGGTGGGAGTCATTCTAAATCTCTCCCTTTGGTTCGCCCTGCACGTTATTTTTGCCGAGATCACTCAGGAAAAGTACGGTCTCCTATCCTTGTGGAGACCTGATTTCGCTTCGGTAGATTGGCAGGTCGTCGCCCTAACCCTAATCTGCGCGCTGGCTATCTTCAAATTCCACTGGTCAATCCTGAAAACCCTCGCCCTGTCCGCCAGCCTCGGTCTTGGGCTGAGCTATTTAACACAGGTCTAATTAATACTGGGGGTCAGAGTCGTAATTATTCATTTCTAGTAATACGGAGGGATTGAGGAAGACAAACTAAGGAAAGACCGCAATAATTACGACTCCGACCCCAATCTTGCCCAACGTTATTCGACGCCAGCGCTATTCGAGTTTAGAAGAACTACGCTCGCTCCATGTAGTCTCCGGTGTCTGTGTTTACTTTTACTTTTTCTCCCACGGTGACGAAGGTGGGAACAGTGACTTTATGGCCAGTTTCCAGTATTGCAGGCTTGCCGCTGCCTGAGGCGGTTTGGCCTTTTACAACACCTTCGGTTTCCACTACTTCCAGTATTACGGAGCCGGGTAGTTCGATGCCGATGGGGACATCGTTATGAAAGTTGATCTGAACATCCGTGTTTGGCAATAAAAACGGTGCCTGGGCTTCTAGGTCTTCGGCGTCAATGTTGATCTGCTCATAGGTCTGGGAGTCCATGAATACAAAGGCGTTACCATCTGCATAAAGGTATTGCATCTGGCGAGGCTCGACATGGGCTTTCTCTACCTTGTCTTCAGAGCGAAATCGCTCATTGAGTTTTGTGCCATCACTGATACACTTCATTTCTAGTTGCACGAATGCGCCACCTTTGCCAGGTTTGACGTGGTTCTTTTTCAAGACGCGCCAGAGTTTGTTTTGGTATTCGAGCAGATTACCAATGCGGGCATCGAAGGTAGACATTTTCATAACAAAAAGGCTCTATTCAGTGGATTTAGCGGATTTATTAACAGCGGGATTGTATTGGCAATGACCAATGGCAGCAAGGGTTCTACTCCAACGTCCAGTTTGGCATCTTCAGGTCGGGTCTTCGATGGAGCTTCCCGGCCAGAAGGTTTATCGGTTAGTCCGGCGACTCGCTGGCCCACGGACTGGTATGACGAATCATGCTCCGACTGCCCTCGGCTGTCGGCGTTTTTGGCCGACGTTAAAATCGAACGTCCAGATTACTATTGCCGCCCCGTGGCGCCGTTTGGCGATCCGAATGCGCAATTGCTGGTGGTTGGGTTGGCGCCGGGTAAACATGGCGCTAACGCCACGGGTCGCCCCTTTACCGGTGATTATGCCGGCGTTCTTTTATACAGCACCCTGCATAAATTTGGATTCGCCTCCGCTCCGGAATCCAATCATGTTGACGATGGTTTGGAGCTTCCAAACTGCCGTATTACCAATGCGGTGAAATGTCTACCACCCCAAAATAAACCCACTGGCGAAGAAGAAAAACGATGTAATCATTTTCTTGCCAGAGAAATGGCGCAGCCGGACTTAAAAGTGATTCTGGCCCTTGGTTCGTTAGCCCATCGGTCCATTTTGCGCTGCCTGGGTCTTCGCCTGAATCGTTATGCCTTCGGCCACAATGTTAGCCATCAACTGGACAATGGTATTACGCTGGTAAACAGTTACCACTGTAGCCGGTACAACACCCAAACCCGACGTTTGACCGAATCCATGTTCCATGATGTCTTTCAACGCATCGAATCCGCGTTGTTGGAAAAAGGATAACGGAAATCATGGGAGGCGAGACTTCGAATGAGACTCCGGAAGAGTCTTTGAATCAACCTGATCACCAGGCTACCGATCAGGTCGTCGTCTTTGATTCTGCTACTTTTTTAGGATCAGTTTCTGAAAAACCTGGGATCTATATTTTCTATGACGGGGAAGGAAAAACGCTGTATGTAGGGAAAGCGAAGAATCTCAGGAACCGACTCCAAAGCTATTTCCGCACCACGGGTCTAACGCCGAAAACCCGACTAATGGTGTCAAAGATCCGGGCTGCCGAAACCCAGCAAACCCGGACGGAAAGCGAGGCGCTGTTATTAGAGAATAATCTGATAAAGGACAAACGGCCCCGCTATAACATCTCCTTACGGGACGATAAAAGTTTTCCCTATATTCGTTTAACGGATAAAGATACCTTTCCAAGGTTTTCGTTCTATCGTGGTCGACGATCTCAGCCGGGGAAATATTATGGCCCTTACCCCAATGCAGCGGCGGTAAGGGAAATGCTGGGGCATTTACATAAAATATTTCAACTCCGCCAATGCACAGACGCCTTTTTCCGCAATCGATCCCGCCCCTGTTTGCAGCATCAGATCAAACGTTGCAGTGCGCCCTGTGTGGATCGGATCTCTGCGGAAGATTATCGGGAAGATGTGCGTCAGGCCAAGGCCATGTTACAGGGCCAGGACCACTCACTCATTGAAGAGTTAGGCTGCAAAATGGAGAGCGCTTCAACCGCACTGGATTTCGAATCCGCGGCAACGTTTCGAGACCGTATTGCCTTGTTACAACGTATTCGGGAAAAACAATATGTATCATCGGATGCGGCGGATGCGGATGTAGTTGCAGTGGCCGTTGAGTCGGGAATGGTGTGTTTCGGTGTGGTCTCAATTCGACAGGGGCGGAACCTGGGTGGTCGGTTTGATATTCAGTCCAACCCCCTTGATCTGAATGCAGGTCAATTGCTGGAGGCCTTTTTGCCGCAAAACTATTTTGGTAATTTCATCCCAGGGGAAATTTTACTCAGCGATGAAATCGAAAGTAGGGCTTCCCTTTCCCAGATTTTCTCCCTGGAAAACAAAAGCAAAGTAGAAATCAAACAGCAGTGCCGTGCTCACCGCGCCCGATGGATTGAATCTGCCAGAATCAATACCACGGACTACCTGCGACGGCATATGAACGAACGGACACAGATAAACGCGCAATTTATCGCACTTGCGGAGTTGTTGAAGCTAGAAGAGGTCCCCGCTCGAATTGAGTGTTTTGATATCAGTCACACCATGGGAGAACGTACTGTGGGTTCTTGTGTGGTGTTTGATCAAAATGGTGCAGTCAAGTCCGACTATCGAAAATTCAATGTGGAAGGAATCGAACCAGGAGATGATTACGCCGCGATGTCCCAGGTGTTAATGAGGCGATACACGCGGGTTATGGAGAATGACGGAAAGTTGCCGGACCTTGTGATTATTGATGGCGGAAAAGGACAGCTTGGTGTTGCAAAAACAGTGTTCGAGGAGCTTCAGATTATTGGTTCTGTGATTTTACTCGGCGTTTCCAAAGGGCCAGAACGAAGAGCAGGAGAAGAACAATTTCACCTTATTGATCGTGCTCGCGCTATAATCCCCAAAGGTACTTCTGCACCATCTCATTTGGTTCAACGAATCCGGGATGAAGCCCACCGATTTGCCATTACTGGACATAGGCAAAGACGAGCCAAGGCGCGGACAGAGTCAGCACTTGAACAAATAGAAGGAGTGGGAGACAAGCGCCGCCGAAGCTTACTGCGATATTTTGGTGGGATGCAGGAGATCAAGCGAGCGGGGATTGAAGACCTCTCAAAAGCACCGGGCATCAGCCCCGCTTTGGCGGAGAAAATCTATAATCAATTTCATCGCTAACGAATAATCTCTCTTTAGTCTACAAGAATAAACTGAAATCAGTCCTCAGGAGAAAAGGAAAGTATGCTAAATATTCCTAACATACTGACTTTATTGCGAATCGCACTGATTCCCGTATTTGTCGTTATGTATTTTTGGCCCTCGGCTAATCGGGAGTTATTGATCACAGGTATTTTTGTACTCGCTGCGATTACCGATTGGCTAGATGGCTATATTGCCAGAAAAATGAATGCGGTTTCTGCATTAGGCGCATTTCTGGATCCCGTTGCAGACAAGCTGATTGTTTCCACTGCCCTGGTGTTATTGGTGTCTGACCTTTCTACCTTAGGTCGGGTTTTTCACCCAATCCCATTCGCTATCGCAACCTGTATTATTATTGGCCGGGAAATCGTGATTTCGGCTTTAAGGGAGTGGATGGCGGAGCTCGGAGAGCGAGGCGCCGTTGCCGTTGGACCTATCGGAAAAATCAAAACCGTTTTTCAGATGGTTGCGATTAGTCTTTTGTTATATGCGAAGCCCATTATGGGGTTGCCGATATTTATCATCGGCGAGATCGCCTTCTATATTGCAGCTATTTTGACCTTGTGGTCCATGTGGGTATACTTGCGGGCGGCGAAGTCTTTCCTGCGGGAAAAAAGCTAATTTTTTCAGAAAAAAACACCTTTTTCTATTGACAGTCAGCGCTCGTTGACTAGAATCTACTCCCCTCTCGAAATGAGGGCTGCGGGAATAGCTCAGTGGTAGAGCACAACCTTGCCAAGGTTGGGGTCGCGAGTTCGAATCTCGTTTCCCGCTCCAAATTTATAAAGCCCAGTCATCGTTATGGCCGGGCTTTTGTCTATCAAAGGCAGTGTTTTTGATTAGTCCCTTTATTGATACCGTCATTGGGTTTCAGTTGGGAATAACGTCCTTTGTTTTGTGTGCGATTGGTAGCGAGTAATGCTAGAATCCATCGCGATGTAACAGTCATTAAAACAGATGGCTGAGTGGCAGAGTGGTTATGCAGCGGCCTGCAAAGCCGTTGACCTCGGTTCGATTCCGGGCTCAGCCTCCATATCTCAATAAGACCGTTGTCCATCAGAATCGTTGCCGTGCTTTCAAAGAGATATAAAAAAGAGATATAAACAGGAAAGCCCCTCCAAAGCAACGCTAGGCCTTACCAAGCCTCTGTACAAAAACCCCTTGCCCGGGTGGCGGAATTGGTAGACGCAAGGGACTTAAAATCCCTCGATGGCAACATCGTGCCGGTTCAAGTCCGGCCCCGGGTACCATTTCTCCATTTCAGGTTGTTTCAAATCGTTTCTAAGTGCCTTGTTTTTAAACGATTTTATCTCTCTTTTTGTTTCATGCTGTTTCACCCCGTTTCTTGCTTTTTCATGAAAAGTGGTGCTATCTCGGTTCAATTCAAATTTGTAGCACCAAAATGCCGCTCACAGCCCTGGAAATAAAGCGTTCCCAGCCAAAAGAAAAAGACTATTGGCTTAACGACGAGAGGGGACTACGATTACTTGTAAAACCCAATGGTTCGAAATATTGGCGACTGAAGTATCGTTTTGCTAACAAGCAGAAAACGCTAGCTCTAGGTATTTATCCAGATGTCAGTTTGAAAAAAGCGCGACTTCAACGGGAGCAGGCAAAGCTGCAGATTTCTCAAGGGGTTGATCCATCAAAAGAACGACAGATACAGAAGCGACGAGCACTGTTCGAAAACGGAACCCAGTTTTCGGTGCTTGCCCTCGAATGGTGGGAGTACCAAAAAGGTACATGGACGGAGGATCATGCTCAACGTTTGTGGAAGCGAATTAAAGACAATGCGTTCAAGGAAATGGATTTGCAACCAATGGAAAAAATCGAACCTCGGGACATATTAGCGATTATCCGAAAAGTAGAATCTCGAGATGCTTTGGACGTTGCTTCCAGAGTCTTGCAGGACATCCGCCGAGTTTTTCGCTATGGTGTACAGAATGGGAAAATAGATCATAACCCAGTGGGTGAGTTAACAGGTATTCTTAAACCACGAATTCAGCGGCATAGAGCATCACTTCCAGTGGAAGAGCTCGGACAATTTCTAGTGGATCTGAAGGGCTACGAAACCAAGGGTAGGCTCCTTACCCAGTTGGCCCTAGAAATGCTGATATTTACTTTCGTGCGCCCAGGTGAGGTTAGAGGGGCTCAGTGGTCGGAGTTTGATCTCGAAAATCAAATTTGGAGAATTCCAGCGCATCGTATGAAAATGCAGAGTGAGCATCTCGTTCCGTTATCTTCTCAAGTGATCAGAATATTGGATGAGATAAAATCCATCACTTGGCAATACGAGCTCCTTTTTCCATCAGAGCGAAATCGAAACGAATGTATATCCGATAATACGATGCGAAGGGCTATGATCCGTATGGGATATGATGGAAAAACCGAAGGAAAGTCTCATGCCACACCCCATGGCTTTCGAGCGAATGCTTCGTCAGTTCTCAATGAAAAAGGCTTCAATCCTGATGCTATTGAGAGACAGCTCTCCCATTCAGAGAGAAATGGTGTGAGAGCCGCGTACATCCATCACGCGCATTACCTTGAAGAACGTAAAGAGATGATGCAGTGGGGGGCTGATTATCTAGTTGAAAAAGCAGGAGTGCAGGACTATCAGTACCATTGTTCAACTTGATGCAAGAAAAGTCAATCGGTATTTTCGGGTAGATATAGGGTATATTTATAGTTATGTATGAAATAAAAATCCGCAGCTTGGTTATAGGAATGTGTAATGGGTGAAAAATCCAAACGAATTGGAGAAATTGGTGAGAATATAGTTGATAACTTTTTCCACCTAATAGGGTGGGAAGGCACCTTATCTGGGCAAAAACTCCTTTGTGGAAAGTCGAGTAAACATGCCAGAGAAATCTCAAAGAAAAAAAGGCGAGAAACACATGGAATTGACTTTTTATACTGCTATAGAAGCCCTCTTGAAGGATCTACTGCGGAAAGTGCCGTAATTTCGGTTAAGCACTCGGGTAATCCTTACGAGAACAATCCTAAGTCAACTTTCAAGTCCCATGCTAGGGACTTGGCTGAAACCCTAGAATGTTACAAACATTCAGAGCTGAAAAAAGAGCAACAGGAAATCTTGGGGAAAACAACGAAAAGTAGGGATTCAGGGATATTGTTCTGGCTATCCAGTAACGAAGATACATATGATGATATCGTATCAAAAATTGCAAACTCACGACTTGAGCCAGATTGGAACTTCGAGTCATTTCACGTGGTTGATAATAAGCGAATAAATTTCATATTCAACACGATAAAATACTTGAGGCATGAGTATGATCCGGCTCGCCTTCACTTTTATTATCCTGAGACGTCTCTAAGCTACGTTGATAAAACCATATCGAGATATGGAAAGGTGTGTCCGCTTGAATTCTTAACTTCACCCCTAATTCCGCTCATCATTAAAGCAAAGTCCCAGCATGATCAGGATATTTTTTGCTTGGCGACCATAGAAGACTTTGCCCAAGACTCCTTACGCAGGCTTATTCAAGCAGCCAAAGAATACACTCAAGACATGAGTTGCAGTTTGCTGTTTCTATTTCCAAATTATGTTGACTCTAATCATGCTGATGCAGTTAAGAATGCTACTGCGGGCTTCGACAGTGATATTTTTCCTCGGATAAGAGTTGTTAGCTTTCGCCCAGATTTCAGGAGTATGAGTAATGAATAATAACGATGAAGTACTGCTCCCTACTAGAGACTTTCTGCGTCAGCTAGTCGGCCAGACTAAGGTCAAAAACACCGAACTTAAAAATGTTTTGCGTTCACGAGGCGTATTACCGGGTCTGACCAGAAGGAAGTTCTAGGACCCATTCTCATCAAAACTGGATTATCTCCCTTTGAGTACGTGGAGTTGCGTGAAAGTTACAGGACCAAGGAAGAGTCGCGAAAGTCAAAAACTCGCACTATTAGCTGGGATTCAGAATCTAACTTACTGGAATCTTTACCAGAGGAAATTAGCTATGAGGCCTTACTGAATGATCAGTTTGGTGTCTTCACCGTTTCGAGGATGTCGAACTTTACTACATCTAATGATAACCCGGATCATATATACATGGATTTCGAGATCGATAGACGTGACCCAGTCAAGAACTGGGGAGAGAACACGGTTACGCATGGGGGGCGTGTTGAAATAAGAAAAAACAACGACGGAAAATCTCTAAGTATTTCCCTAAGTCACACTGCGCCCGAAACTATCGATTTTGGAAACAAAATTTCTACCTCTCTGATAAAGCATTTCAAGAGCGAAGGGCATATCAAACAAAGTGAGAATGTAAAAGTCATAAGGTATGCAGACTTCACGAATGAATTACGTGTTCAGTTTTTGAATGACCTCACCCAAAATATGAGTCATTCGATTCTGCGTTTTGTTGACACCAGAGATATCCACTTCTCTCCGGATCATGATGTTTCTAACCCACCATCGAATATCGCTTGGATGAAGGACAAGATCGAGGATATGAAAATGAAGGGGAAAGGGCTTCACTCAACATTCTTCATTAGCGATAAATCCATTCACCCGTATATTCAATTGTTTGGCCTGCAATGTGATTATGAACTCCTAGGAGACAATTACTCTGGAACATGCAGAATATTATTTGAGTTTTCTGATAAGGACGAATCTACCAGTGGTGAGTTGACGCTTAATCTCTCTATGCTCAAACTTGCAGCTAATGAAGAAGGCTTAACGAAAAGTGTCATCAGCAAACTGATCATGGAGTCTTTGGAGGAAAATAAAATGGAAGCCTACGAGAAATATAGAGCTAAAGCTCCAATAAACGGATAAATACCACCAACTCAGACTCGTTGTCGTTTGCTGTGCCCACTACAGACGCCACTAAGCCTAGATACCATTTCTATTATTAATCCATCTTTTCACATCATCATCCAACCACCCCACACTCCCTACTCCCAAACTAACTCTCCTCGGAAAATCTCCCTTATTTTCCAGACGCCAGATCGTCGTTCTGGATAATCCGGTCATTTCCTGAACATCTTTCGCTCGAATAATTCGATTTGAGGACGGGGCAGCACTGACTGGGGTAACCACGTTACTCGTGGTTTGACCCAAAAGATATTCAAGCAGCTGATAACCGAAGAACTCTATTTGATTCGCTGAAACTTCAATGTAGTTGATATTTTTCCGACGGATTAGGGCTTTGACGTCAGCCATTGAACACCGAAGAAATCAGTAAAGTAAAAGGTGTCGGAGGGATTAAGAATTGAGCAGAAACAAAGATACCCACGAATTAGCAGTTAATGAAAAGCGTTCTCCCTCTACCGGGTTTCGGCTGGCGACGAAGCAATCGATATTAGTAATTTCTAGGAGACCTGCTGAGTAGGAAATATAGCCTTTCACATTTGTCCAGGGCACGCCTAGCCCACCGCTGAATCGAACGTCCGGTGTTTTGGGTAGTCTGTGGGAAATCGATTGTTGTCAGGTGTTGTTATTTCGTAAACATATCCACCGCTGGCCGATGGATTGGCAAGATACACTCATCGCCTCAGGAGAACCCATCGTTCAATGACCCCGGCATCGGTGAGCGGGTTCGCAAGTTCAGGGTTTACGTTGAGAATCACATGATAGTGATTGGACATCACGTCGTAAGTGGCAATGTCAATGCAAAAGGCCGCGCTGATTTTTAGGAGTAGGAATTCAACCCATTCCCGGCAATGTTCATCATTGCGACCACGGTCGTCGTCCCCACCACACAGACCCGCTCTTCGGACACACTGGAAGTGCAATGGTAAGAAGGGATTGATTCGATGTTCATGAGTTGTTGTCGTGCGATGGCCCTGCCTGACTTCTGACTGGTGGAGTGATTTCTTTAACTAAAGCCTGGTGGAAAATCAGATTGTGTCAATGGTATTTGTGGGTGTCTGGGTTTGGTATCCCACCTATTAGGCGACGTCATCTACTACTATCTCTCTGTTATAGTTTATGCATGGGAAGGACATCGTTTCCAGGGCGCCACGAGAGGTTGCTGCTAATCATCCTATAGGAATTAGGAGTGGAGAAGTGTTTTTCCGACATCAATTTCTTTTATTGGGTCGAGTAAAAACTTCTGTTCTTTGTTTCATTTTTACATCCCATCTCGTAACATTAAGACTTGAATTCAACTAGTAAGTGCAACTCGTCAAAGAAGGGAAAGCAGGGATAATG
>JAALKB010000012.1 GCA_011088265.1 Gammaproteobacteria bacterium | reverse complement strand
CCCCCCCCCCCCCCCCCCCGCCCCCGCGGGGGCCCCAAACCTAAGAGACACCAACCCGGGGCCGTACGAAACCGCAGTTACATTACAAAAACCCGGTGAACTTCAGGTCATCTTCTATCTGGATGCACTACAGATCGTTCATTGCTTCGATGTCAGCATCGCGCCTTCACCGGACGCCGCGCCACTCGCCCTCATCCCGTTTGTGAACGTTGAAACGGTCAGTTCAGCTCCTACCGCTAATCAGCCCTATGATCTCAAATTCAAGATCACCGACACACAGACCGGGGAAGCCCTAACTGGACAGGAAAATGTCGGGGTATTGCTATATTCCCCTGTCTGGCAGTCAAGAATACAGCTAGCCGAGCAATCCCCTGGGATTTACTCAGCCCAGGTGAATGTCCCTAATCCAGGGAACTATAAGGTCGTCCTCACTGTACCCTCTTATATTGTTGAAAATGCCGACAAATTGTGGATGCTGGTAGGAAGTTAGGCAGACTGTCCAAGTCTGAGAAATTAGTGGGTTTGTATCCAGCTGCGTATCATCAGACGGTTGCAACCACCGACGGTATTGATAGGCGACCTGGCATGGATTGATCGGTGGTTGTCCAGAAACATAATCTCACCCTCCTGCATTAAATATTCTCTCGGGGACGGAGAGATGACGCTATTTACTCTGTCTAAAACCCCAACCAGGTCATCGGGGAGGGATTCACCGAGAGAATCCAGCGCCATATCAATGGTGTAGCGGCGCCAGCATAGTTTCTCCCCGTCAATGATTTTTCGCCGACTCACTCCCCCACCAAGATAGGGGGCAATTTGCCAGGGAACAGGATATGTCTGAAGCACTTCTAATGCCTCCTCGCCCAAACCATCCATGATCCGCTCTTTCACATCAGTGTGGTCAAGAATCTGGGAACGCCCCCCGCCTGATGAATCTGGCCGGACACACACCATCGAAATCAGCGCGACAGGCTCAAACCAATCCGCGGTATCCGTATGGAGGTTTTCCGTTTCGTATTTCACTTTGCCCGATGCCGCCAGATCCGCAGCGGGATAAATGTAGTGAACCAGTTGAGCACGAGGCGCCTCATAAGGACCTGCCACAAGATCACCAAAAGCACGATTTAAGCCCACAAAAAGGCGATTTTTCTCATCCCAATCAAGCCCCTTCACGACCACACAATGAGGACGCTGACGCAAAGCAGCGCGAATCTCATTGACCAACGCGCCAAACCCATCCAGGTGTCTATCCATGATGTGATCATGAATTTCCTGCTGTAATGCCAGGTCGTAATATGCTTTGTTCTCATATCTCGGCAAGGCTGACACCGCATGCAGCAAATCCCTTGCCAGCCCTTTCGATACGACTACCTCATTATATGCAGCACCCACTATTCACCCGGATACGCAGCAATCACATCCATCATGACCAGCGCGCCTGCCGGCAACTGCGCGGCCACGTGTGCTGATCGCGTGGGTAGAGGGGAAGTCGCTCTGTCTGGGAGCCAGGCCGCATAGATTTGATCGATAGCCTTGAAGGTTTTAAGATCGGCCATCATCAGGTTAACCCGCACGATGTCGCTCAACGAGCAACCGGCCGCATTCAGTATCACCTCAAGATTGGCCAACATCTGTCGGGTTTGGGCCTCTAGTCCCTCGGCAAGCTTACCGTTGAGATCACGACCCGTTTGACCGGTCGTAAATACGAGATCTCCGACCCGAATGGCCTGGGTATGGGTTCCCACGGACGGTGGGGCAGCATTGGTCGCAATGGGGATTTTATGGGGCATAGTGGTTTACCAACTGGATGACAACGACATTGTTAGACAGCATTTTCTTTCGCTCTCACAATTGGCAACACCTCGGATCCGAAGATTTTCATTTCGTCAATTTTTGGCCATCCCGAGATGATAAACTGGTGAATACCAACTGCCTTGTATTCAAAAAACGCCGATGCAACTTCTTCCGGAGTGCCTACAATCGTAATGGCAGAGGGGCCATAGCTGGGTACCAGGCCTGCCCACAAATAATCCGTCAACCATCCATAGTCGTCAGCGTTAGAAAGCGAATCTTTAAACACTTTCGAATCGCTTTTCAGTAAGAAGCGTCGAACCTGCTCTATAGTAGCATCATCTGCCTGTAGACTTTGAGCGGCCCTAATCGCCTCTGCTTTGGTTTCTCTGCAAACGACGTTCAATCGGAGCCCCACTTCGATTCCCCCCGCTGATGCAATTTCAATGTGGGGTGCCAAAGCCTCTGGCGAGTCGATCACGCGTAACCAGCACGTCCCCGCATTGAGTGCAAGCGATTTTGCGCCCTCTGAGTGACCGGAAACGTAGATTTCCGGTGTCGATCGGAAATGATCACAAAATGGTGTGTGGATTCTCGCCCCCTCAACCGAATGGTATCGCCCCGTGTAATCGAAAGCTGTCTTGCTATCACGCCAGAAATGGTGACAAATCGCCAGAAATTCCTCCGCCCGATCGTATCGTTCATCGTGATTCAGGTAATCACCATAACCGCGCTGTTCGGCGGGCGAACTGCCGGCAATAACATTCACGGAAACCCGGCCATCGACAAGATGGGATAGTGTGTTGAGTTGCTGAACAAACAGTGTAGGCTGCATCAAGCCTAAGCGGTACGCCGCAATATATTTTAGCGAGGTTGTTTCTCTACCAAGGGCGCAGGCGATGTGCAGGGTGTCAGGTTCATAATTACCGAATGAGAGCAACAACGATTCGATGCCGCATTCCTCAGCCGTCCTGGCGAAGTGAACCCAGTTCTCCATGTCCGGTACGCCAGCGTATGAGGTCTTGTTTGTGGTCAATACCCGCGAGGTTTCCTGATCTGTCATCTCTCCCCCTTTGGGGAGCATCCAATGAAAGCGTAGACTTGACATTAGATCAAAAAATTAGGAAGCGTCGAGTGTGGAGATGGTAAAACTCGCGTATTGCTTATAGACATAATATTACTATACCTCACTATATTTCAATATACCAGGGTACTGGGGTAGAGCGTACATCGTGCTTCTTAGTCCACTCAAGCAAGGCCCAGGGCCGGGTATCGATATCTCTATAGCCCCCAATCAGCTGCCGGGTGACCGGATCAGCTTGGCGAAGAAGTTGGGCATCAGGCGGGTCAAGGTAAATTTCCTGTTTGAGCCATCGATAGGCATAACCATAAATAATCCGCTTTGCGACTCGATCCGTGCGGTTCGGTGTCGCTGTATGAAAGATACCGTTTTGAAACAGTACTGCATCTCCTGCCTTTAAGTTAAGGTCACAAACCTCAAAGTCTTCCGGATCGATGCCATCTTTGGACATGACCAATGGTTCATCCCGACGATGACTGCCTCGGGCCAGAATCGTCATCCCCGAGTCTGCTACGTCGAAATTACTTAGGCAATAGCATATCTTGATCCCGGCCATTGGGACGTTGACATGCCCGAGATCCCGGGGCAGCCGTAGGTCCCGATGCCATCCGCGTCGAAATGCCTTGAAAGACGGATTCTCTGGCCGCTTATAGGTGAGAGCGGTTGAATGGAGATGGATATTTTCACTCAGCAACTGGACCACCAAAGAGACGGTTGGTGCATAGGACACAAGGTCCAAAAATGCTTTTTTCTGTAATAGCCTTGGTCGAAAATCCAAATCGTTATACCAGGGTTTATCCAAAACCTCGAACTTACCGAGAAATGGCGCTGCAAATTCATCCCCAGCTTCGACCAGTCGCTCAACAAAATGATGATCTAGCGCGCCAGGTACAACCAGGAATCCGTCGCGATGAAACGCTTCCCGCTGGTCTGAGCTAAGTTTCTTGAAGTCCACTAGAAAGGGTTATCTACATTCATTGAAGAAAGGCGACGTAGTCGAGTACCTTGAAAATGGCAAGCGACCACACGTAAGTTATTATATAACAGGAATGTATTTTAAAAAGTAACTCACTCCTTGGTGCTTACGCACCAAGGAGTGAAGGGGATTTACTTCGTTAACTAAAGCGGATGTACCCTTGCCTTGGCCCTAAACTGCTCTTCATTTATTCGAGGAGGGATGTGCGTTTTAGGGTTCTTCGCTTTGGATGCATCTGTTGGGCGAATAAGAGCACCGGTGTAACCTTTGGCTACTTTTTTACCACCATGAGACGAGACGACCAGCACTTCTGTAGGAGGATTTGCCTTTTTAAGCCCCCACTTACCCGTCATCATATCTACTTTAACAACAGCCTCGGCTTCACCTTTAAGCCTAACTTTCACTGTATCTGCCATTTGACCAGTGGCCAAGTTAACCGTGTTACGATCAAATACCCCGGTCTCATCAAAACGGGTAATGGTCACTGTATCGGCATCTTTATCACCGACTCGCATTACACCCCAGATACCATTCTGAAAGTCTTTACCGACAAAGGCACGGTATAGATAGTCGCCCTTGGCAGCAGCAACACCACCGGCCGAATCAATGACCACTTCGAATGATGAATTGGGGACAAAGCTGGTGCGTCCACCTAACCATTCAGACTCTGGATTGTCCCCAATCCTGGTTGAATTGTCGGTATAGGGAAGTTCCTGCCATAAGTGGCCGTGAATAGTCATCGACTGATCGTTTTGACCCGCTGGGTGCAACAACCGGATTCTCGCAGGCTCACCCGCAGCGGCAGCAAACACTGGCGTCTCGGGGTCACCCGACACCTGGGAGTTTGATAATGCCTGGGCAATCGACGTCGACGTAAGGAAATTACTCTCTCCATATCGATAGGCCAGCGGCTCCGTGCGATAGTTCACTGCCTGAGTGGACCTGGAGTTGGGAACCTGAACATTGGTGGGCTTTTTAGTACCCGTATTACCGTTATTAACCAGCTCCCCGTATTTCAGATCGGCGACGTCATCCTGAAGCATCAGAACGAACTCCCGGAAGGAGGTACCCCCAACTTTCACGGTCGCCTGAGCCTGGGTGTTCACATCCTCCGTCCAGGTCGCCCCTTCAGGCTCGACAATCAGCGCACCGATCATACCGAAGTTGTGCTGCATCAGCGGATCTGCCGGGGTGAGGGGAACCGACCCGAACTCAACCGGTGTATGGGTACATTCCGCAGCTTCATTACATTCGACATTACCGGCATACCACTGATACGTGACGGACTCCCCGATATCTGCGGTTTGAATCTGATTGGAACCAACATTGACGCCGTTGCTTTGATTCATATCCAGAGTGAGCAGTTGGGGATGAAGCCCCACTTGCTTCGAGGTTTGTAACGTTACACCTGCACAAGTCGAATCAGTTTTATCGCAGAACGCATTCTCACCAACGCTCAAGCCCCGATTCAGCTGAAAATCTGGCAGCTTATTGTGAAGCGTAACCTCGATGCAATCTCCTGCATTTGCCCGAATGACGACTGGTTCGATGGGAGCATCAGCTTTTAGTTGAAGGGTATCGCCAACGGTTTCCAGATCATTATTGTAAACATACATCATCGAGTATCGATTAATGATTTTCTGAGCAGGTTTGCCGGCCTTCCCTCGGGAATTGTAGAGCATTGGTTCCTTTAAGAGGTCATAGACTCCAGTAGTACCGCTAGGGCCTGCATAAACCGCTGCGAGCTCAAAACTTCGCTTGGGCGCACCAGTGGGGCACACTGGAACTGCCGTGGTATTGATGGGTTGATGCGGTAGCGGTGGCAAGTCATGCTGCTCGGTTTTATATGACCGCAGAATGCCCCAGTTACCGAACTCCACACCGTCTACTCCTGAGCTAGGGGCATAGAGATAATCAGTCGTATCTGCAACTTCTGCCGTATCTTGAGTCACTCTCGGTACTTCGAAAATAAACTCATAATACTCAGAGATACCCATACCCTGAGTACTTCTAAAACCCGAATTCCTGTTCGCAGGTTCGAATAGCCAGTTTAAACCATGCATCGTGAATGCATGGGGCATCTCGTGTGCGCCCACCAGGGTTCTGACCTGTACCTGCTCGCCTGGATATGCGCGAAGCAATGGCGTATAAGGGTCGGTCGGTTCAGCACCTGCAAAAGGTGGGGGGAACTTAAATGGGGAACCTTCACTGATCGGCGTGCCAGCGGTGGGCTGCACATTCAGTGCCTCGTCTGCACGCGTCATGGAAACGAAGGCTTCACCAAGGTCAGATTGCTCGGGATGTCCCGCCTCAGCACTCGCCACCCTAAAAGGGAGCGGCTCATTAGTGTAGTTCACCGACCAACTACCCGTACTCTCACTGGTAGAGACCAAATAGGGATTAGGAGCTGGGTTTTTATTGACAGCGAAATTTGGTGGTGCACGGACCACGTGATCTGGATCAGCCCATCCCCAGTAATCGGTGGGTGGTTCTTCACTATCATACTCCTGATAAGGAGTTTTCTCTTTCTTACTACCTGCCGTGTAAGCCAGCGTCTTGTCCTGGAACTCAAGCATGAACTCTCGATAAGGTTTCTGGCCGCTTGCAGTGGGCGGAATAATCATCGCCTCCCACTTGGTTGGGCCACCATCAGAGGTCGTAGCTCCACCAGGACCCGGTACCTCTCGACCACCCATTTTCGTCCCATCAACCAACTTCCACTCAGAACCGTATGGTTCGATCACCAGGCCAGCATACAATCCGGCTTGTTGGTGTGTGGACGGTCCAAAGTGGTCATGGGTGAAGACGGTGCGAATGGTTCTATCTTCGGTATTCACACCAAGATCCTGCTTACAGGGCGAATCGCCTTGGGCACCGGTATCATTACATAACGGATCGGCATACCAACGCTGAATCGTCGCCTGGGCACCAAGCCATTGCGGCTTGCCATATTCGGGATCATCCTGATTAGGCGGCCCCTCCCCAAAGAACGGAATCGTCTTGAGCGTTAGTTGATTCTGCTTTGAGCCATCGTGAGAATACAATCCGCCGTTTTTCTGGATCGCTCCGACTTGCTCCTGCACCTCTTGTGGACTAAACGTCCCGTCCTCGTAGTTAAAACCGTTTGCCGCACCATCCGAGGAGGTAACGTCAAACTTCACCAAGTGAATGTGTTGGCCCAATACATCGGTTGGAGTACGTACCTGGAAATCATCCAGATCGTAATAGTTTGGCATTAGATTCGTATGCCAGTACTCCACGACATCGAAAGAATTGGCCCTGAAGAAGAAGGGCTCCGGCTTGCGCTTCCCGTCAATGGTGGGTTGAACGTCACCCCAAAGAGAGATCATACGCTGTTGGGGGAAGTGCCAGCCTTTTTTGTTAAACACAACATCCAATTGGATGTTAGCCGCTTTATAGACCAGTTTGTTGCTGCCATCCGGTTTCAGGATGGGAGTCCCATCGAGGTTAATAGCCGGATCGGCATAAGGCGCGCCTTGCTGAGGCTGTTGCCCGTTTAGTATAAAGTTAGCGGCGCTGCCTTCCGGCGTGAACGAGGGATGGATGCGCTGAGCATTGGCCTTCATACCCGCTTGCTCCGGGAGCGTGCCTTCTTCTGAGAGCTGGATGGCCAAGAGCCTGTCGTTGGTTTTGGTAAAGTCCCATCGATTGTGCTTCTCGTAAAGATCGCCTTCTTCGGCCAGAACTACATGGCGAGGTAACCCACCGTCATGGTAATCTTCGCCAATGCATCTTGGAATGTCGAGCCCATTCTCATGGACAGTCTCAACCCCACCAGCACAGGCAAAATCTAACGGTGGATGCGGCGCCCGGTGTCCCGACACCTCAGGTATGTAGAAGGGATATCCAGGGTTTTTGCCAGCCTTGAGATCTTCCTCGCTGACCACCACCATATGCCCAACAGGTGTCGCGTCAGCGCTTGGTGCGGCGGGGCAGCTCTCGCCTACACGCTGTGCCACTGATTCAGCACCATAGGCAGGACAAACCCTTACTTTAGCCGGCATGGGCGCCATAGCGTAGCTTGGAATGGGAACAATCGCCGGTGTCGGAGTTCCCGTTACGATTTCACCGTCTGGCAATACACGATTCCAACCATCGGTCAAAGGCTTTCCTGATTCATCGAGATTAGTGCCCGCCTCAAAGGTATCATGCACCCGCCACAGCGACCACATCCCCTGAGCGAAGTGAGGATAAAAGTGACAATGGAAAATAGAGTCGCCGACGGTATGGTTTTTATTTCCGCTACCATTATAGACATAGTCCAAATTGAATGCCGAACCCGGGGTAATCATCTGGCTATCTCGGTAGTTACCGTCTGGACTATTAGGCGAGTGAAGCCACTGATGGGCATGCTGGTGGTGGACATGGGTGATGTCTGTGCCTGCATGCAAAATCCGATACTTCGTATGATCACCAATATAGGAATGGTAGACATTGGAAGGATCATCAGGATAGTACGCTTGAGTTGCTTTAGGGCCTTTAACGGGTTCACCATTGGAAGTTGCGTTAGTGGCGTTAGCGGGAATATCGACAATCATTGCCGGGTCACCGAGCGGCCAGGAACTTAAAAAGAATTCCTCATACCGACAAGCAGCACAAGCATAGTTGGGGCCTACTTCAATCCGGTTCGCCCAAATGGGTGCACCGATCGCTCCCATACCATAGTTAATTCCGAAGAGATCCTGCCCAGCAGTTAGCGCTTGTTGCAATCCTTTATTCGCATTTGTATCTCGAGCGAAGATGTCAAACGACTGAGAAGTTGTATAGTCATCATGGTAAATCGCGGTGATTTCCCGATACGACTTTCCTCTGTCAGGGTAGGCGGGATTTGTCTCAGAATTATCGAAATTCCCCCTTCCTGGTCCTGTAATGATAGCGGTTAAGTCCGTATGAACAATCTGGTTTTCATCATTCAACATTTTGAGGATGGGCCGCCCTTTCAACGGACCATCGGTATATTTTGCATCATAGTCAATTATGAGGCTGACCGAGATCTGTTTGCCCTGATTGTTGCCAGTTTCAGATCAGCTGCGGTAACCTGACTTCTAAACCAAAGTGCGCCATAGGGTTGAACGTTTACAGCACCAAACAGTCCCCAGCATAGGATGACCACCGAAGTCCGGGCCTTGCCCAATTGGTGCAGCGGCATCATAGAGCAGGAAGGTGCCTTCCCCCCCAGCGAAGAATTTGTAAGTTCTAATTTTCCCTGGCCCTACCAAACAATTCGCACTACCTCCTTCTTGGCCTATCGGACACTCCAAACTGCTGGGGTTGGCTCCAACCCAACTCCCATCAGATAAGATTGCGTCATCTGAGCCAACGGGGCAAACCTGCATCCCCATTGCGTGGATACCTGATTCCCGGGTGGGAAACTGGGCGAACTCATCAGGCTTCCATTGCGCCGAAGCCGGGTCATTAGGGTCATAGGGAGATTCAACTGTGCCAAGAACCGGGTTAGTGGATGCCACTGACTTTTCTGCCAACAAGTTAGTGAAAGTCACCTCCAGGCAATCCCCCACATTCGCTCTAAGAACGATCGGTCTGGCCCGCTTACCGGGTCTCAGCATAACATTGCCCGGCGTTAAGTCTGTGGTATTTGAGGAATTGCTGACCACATCACTCTTCAACGCAAAAACCATCCCCTCTGGCTGAAATGTACCCATCCGGTTGTTGTAGTAAGCCTGATCCAGTGCAACAACATCAGCAGAAATGGTCCACTCGCAAGAACACTGCTCACTGCTGTAAGCTGGCAACGAGACCCACAAAAGCAGAAAAGACAAGGAACAATATTTCAACAATGATCTTGTGTTTATCAGTTTTCTAACCATTATTCTAAGACCTCGTTCTTGGTGAATAAATTATTTCGCATCTTATACTCCTTTTTTATTGATTACCAGTGCTTCGCTTAAATACACCGATAAATCCAAAAAACTCGTTTCTATCATGAGTTTTGGCTTAAAAAAACCCGACCAAACCGGTAAATCACTCCCCAGCCGTCTGGGCATTTCTCCTAAAACGGTCAGCGAAAAAATCGACGATTCGTTCACGCAGAGCCACGCCGATCTCTTTGAGGGAGTCAGCGCTACTGGCGTCCTCTTTATGAAGGGCTGCGGTAAAACCGAGATTCTCAACCTTTTCTTCAACCCAGGGATGTCGACCGATTAACGTATCGCGTTGTGATCCCGTCATACAAATCACAACGTCAGATTGATGTAAATCAGAGGCAGTGACCTGCCTTGGAACATGTCGATCCGCTTTAATCCCCATTGATTGCAAAACAGATACAGCAACCGCACTCATCCCCCAGTATTCGGCGCATGCAAACCCGCACTTTTAGAAGTGACGGCATTAGCGGGGCCAAATCCGAGATCAAGTTTGGGTTTTTTTTCGAGATAATCATTACAGATTGCCGCCGCCATGGGAGCGCGCGCCTGATTGTGGTCACAAATAAACAGAACGATCTTTTGCCGCAGGCCTTGAGCCCCAAGTTGTTGGGAGTCGAAAAATGACATCAGAATCAAGGCAATAATCACAATAGCCACACTGATCAACTGGACAGTGCTAATGGGGTTATTTCCAAATGCGAAAAATAAAATAGCCGAGGCCACAACCCCTGAAAGCAAACTAGAGCAACGGTTAACCGGAATAGCGAATGTGTTCTCCCTTCGATTCAAATAGATCAAACTACCGAAAACGCCAAGACATCCGTACAGCACACCGATTAGCAATGCCGGCCAAACCAGATCCGATAGGAAAAAGGTAGTGAACCCGGTTCGCAACATTTCTCCTGGCGCACCGATTCCAAGCAGCGCAATCAGACCAGGCACAGCCAACAACGTCATCATGGCGGAGATGTTCTCCTCAACAAAAAATCGCCGATTGACTGACTCACTTACATCTTTGGCACATTGGGTCATCGCCTGAAGACGAAACGCATACCCAAGCAGGTATCCGCAAAGGTTCAAAAATACTAACCCAGTTAAAACGAATTCTGAGACCTGGATCATTGCTATGCCAAGCGCGATAATGCTACTTCCAAAACCCAACCACGAATACCATTTTACGGGCCTGATAAACACTTTATCGAGCACGGGAGACATAATCAGAACCCCTCCGCGCATGAGTAGCAGCGCAAACAGAATTGATACGCCGTGAAAGGTATACGCCAAGGTCGTAGTTGCAATAATGATCGCAAATGCCACACCCGATAATGCAGCCATCGGAGAGAAATGCGGAAGCTTAATACCCCAAACCGTCACAGTTTTCAGGTACTTAAACCAACCGAGGCAAAAAAGAATGAGCGGCATGGTAATCACCGTACCCACCAGGACCGCTGGCAGAAACTCAAGGCTTGCTACATGCTCAATAGCGCTTGATATGACACCTGCTTGCTCAAGCAGGCCAGAAGACAGCGCTTTTACTAATGCGCTATAGGGAATGTAAAACAGAAAATATCCCAACGCCAACCACCATATCGGGGCAATCACACCACGTGTGTCTATTTTTCTGTTTGTCATCGCTTAATTTAGGTCTTTATTGCAAAGAAAGCATCCTGAGTCGGTTCTCCTAGCAGCTCGCGCCCCACATTTGCCAACATATGATCCGCATTGTCATGCAAGGTATAGATCGAAAGGTCACGATAGACTCGCTCCAACCGACTGGGCTTGTTCAGACTTCGGGCGCCACACATCTTGACACAACGCTTCACGGTGTCCTCGGACAACGTTTCCGCAAGCCATCTAAGCTTACTCCCTGCGATTCGGGATGCGGTTTTATCGGCACCTGAGACTTTCGTTGCAACATCCTGCAACCACAAATCGAGGGTGTCGAGGTTCATTTGAATCGCCGCCACATGTTGTTGGATGAAAGGATCGGATTGTTTTCCCTGAGACCGAACAAACATTAACGCAGACTCAAACGCACCCGACGCTGCTCCAAAAAAGCTTGCAGCGTATTGGGGTGTAAAATAGGCCTGGAAGCCATCTCGAATATACTGACCGACCTCACCAATCACGTTTTCATCAGGGATAAAGGTATCAGCGAAATTCACTTGATACGAAACTGTCGACCGCATTCCGATGGGATTCCACCATTTATCGCCAAAGCTTACAGTCGCATCCGACAGATTACAAGCCATCATCATTAAACTGTTTTCTCCATTTCTTGAGTCTCGCGCCGCACCGGGGCCTTCTTGACTAACCAATAAAATCGCCCAATTTGCTCCTGGTGCGCTGGTGGCAAATACCTTATTGCCACTGACGATATAGCCTCCGCTTACCTTTTCAAGTGTCGTCCCGACTTTTCGCTTCTGCCCGGGAACCCTGGATTGTGGCTCTCCACTCCAGGCAGCCCATCTAGCCCCGTTTTGCGCCACATCGGTGAACCATCGTTCCTTTTGTTCATCCGTACCCAGCGCATCCAATAACAACATTGCGTTGTTGTGTCCTTCCCAACAGCGCGAAAAGGACAGGTCTGCTTGAGCAATCTCGACCGTCATCCGCCAAAGTCCAATGACATTGCCATACGCTGGAGCACATTCGAGGCCACCCCACTTCCTCGAAACCGGAACCATCATCAAGCCGTTAGAAAACAGATCATCAAAATTCTCTGCCGGGAACGCCAAACCTTCGTCGTAGCATTCAGCTCGCTCTAGGAATACGCCTTGGGCAAGATTCCTCACCCGGCCCAATAAATCTTGCTCGCTTGTTGATATTGGAGACAACATATTTTTATATCTTCACCTTAACTGGCTACCTCAGAAATAGATCGCTGCCCGGCTGCTGTCTATCGGTGTTTCACCCGATGGATGCATATGATGCGCCTCCATTACCGAAACCAACACCTCCAGCGGCATGCTCTGCCCCACCAACGCTTTAAACTGAGCGAGCAATTGCATTTTCAGCATGATGGTGCCATCAATCACCATCGCGCCAAGATCACGAGCCGTCTGGGTCAGAATATTCGGGATATTGCGATATCCAAAATCGATGACAACAGTACCAGGCGATAATCTGGTGATGTCAAATGGTATCTCCTCGTTGTTCTTGCCTATGGGAATAGAATATTACAATGACATCCACATCGATAGAATCAAAGGCGCTCAGGGGAAGACAGGGTGCTGATAAACACGCTGCCGCGAGCTTCAACCGAGTTTCGCCTCGGTTGTAGACGGATACATCAGCACCCAAGGTTAACAAAGCAGCGGTGGCAACCCGGCCTGAACCACCCGCTCCCATAACCGACACCCTTTTCCCCGCTACTTCAATCGAATAGTCCTCAAGGATTCTAATCAGCCCAGTATCATCGGTGGTATCCGAATGCCACTCACTGGCGCCAACATGCAATACATTCGCAGAGCGGGTTTCGTTGACGATTTCCCTATTGGGAACCGCCTGCTCGCTCACTACCTCTTTTAGTGGTGAGGTCGTGGTTAAGCCTATAAGCGGCGAGCCCAACCTGCTAAACCCGTCCAGAATCTCTTCGAGCTCTGATATCGTCATCAAGGGGAAGGGCAAGTACAGCCCAGGATACCCCAGCGCCTGGTAGGCTGCGTTATGGGCAGCGGGAGAAAGTGATCGCTCCACCCCATTTCCAGTAATACCTAAAGATCCTGACTCCTGCTAGCGTCTGCAATGGACCGAACTTCCCTGTTAGTGTCGGAACCGATGCAAAATGACTCGGTGTCGGATGGGCCGTGATCGTGTTGGCGCCAAACACCAAAGATGCAAACCGGGACCACAACTGGGATTCCGATGCTGCGAAGATCGTTAACGCATCGGTGGGAATACCATTGGATCGACATTCGAAGAATAGTCGAAGCGCGTCGAGGCCAGACGGAACAATAACCTGGTAAAGGGCAGCCTCCGTTTTCATCAGCGTCTGAATGTGAGTTACGGTAAGTCCGCCGTCATGCTCCACTTTGGACGTGGTCATAGCAATTATCCTGCGGTCGGCCGGTATCAGGTCTAAAACGGGTTCATCCAGGCCGAAATAATCCTCCAGCAGAATGTAGTCGTACCTCGCCAAGGCGAACGTGGCCTCTTCAACCCACTCTGTCGACAGGGTTGAACCAGTCGGAGCGGCGGGTCGAAATGCGGTTCTAGAATTAAATAGTGCGGTACCCTGGCGGGGCGTGAGTTTCCTTTTCGGATGAGCGTCGCGTGGAATCATATGGTCGAATACAACCACATAGCTTGCTCTGTCGGATAAGTGGTTTGTTGTATTTGAAGTTGCCACTCGTTCTCTTTGGTGCTTTCCTGGAACCCGCTAGGATGCGGTACGATAGTCCTTGACTTATAAAGGATATTTTTCAGCCAATAGACGAGCGATTTTTTATGATAGAAGAATGAAACTCCCGAGTCAAGCATTGCCAGAGCGATACTGCATAACTCGATAGATAGGTAACAGAAGATACCGGAGAAATAGGTTACACATTCAAGGCTTTGGAGGTTTTAAAATGCCTTGGCAAGAGAGTAACCTGGTGGATGAAAGAGTGAAGTTTATCGCAGGATTGTTGGACGGTGAACAAATGACCAGTGTATGTCGTGAGTTCGGTATTTCACGCAAAACCCACTATAAAATATTTAGTCGATATTAAAGACTGTGGTTTGGAAGGGTTGGCTAATCGAAGCCAACGACCCCTACGCCCAGGGAATCAAATTCCCTTCCAAATCGAACGATCTATTTTAAAAATAAAGGAAGGAAAGGACAGGTTGGGGGGCACCAAGGATCCGTGAGAAACTGATTCGGGCATGTCCCAGTATTATCCCCCCAGTATTACCCCCGGTTAAAAGCACCGTTCATTCTGAACTGGAGCAACATGGGTTGGTGAAACGGCGTAGGCCAAGACGTTATAAGGCCAAAGACACGCCACTACATGATACCAGGCGTTGCAATGGTTTGCGATGTGCAGACTACAAAGGGGAGTTTAAATTGGGTAATAAGCGTTACTGTTACCCCCCTTACCATCACGGGTTATCACTCTCGGTATCTGTGTATCTGTGTATCTGTTGGCTTGCGATGGATTGGGATCAACCGGGGCCGTTACCGCGTTTACCGTATTCGAACAGGCATTTAAGGAATATGGATTACCGTATGCCATCCGAATTGATAACGGCGTACCCTTCTCGGCGCCTAATGCACTGTTTGGATTGAGTAAATTATCAATATGGTGGTTACGATTAGGTATCAATATCAAACGCATCAAACCGGGCAATCCACAAAAAATGGACGACATGAACGCATGCAACTAACGTTAAAGAAAGAGGTCACCACCCTGATGAGCCTGGTTATCCTTTCCATGATAAGTCCATTCGAGTGACTTAAGTGCGGCCATATTTGCATCGGAAGTCGAAAAATCAATCCAGGTATTGTATTTGCGGATCAAACTGTGGGCATTACTGAGGTCAGCGACAAAGTATGGCTTAGAATTCTTTGACGAAGACGAAAACAAAGTACAACCAGCAGATAATCCCTTCATGCCGAATGTGTTACCCATCTCTTCAGTATAAGGTGTTACCTATCTGTCCCGGAATGGGCCTTGATTTTATTGGTCGGGGTGAGAGGATTTGAACCTCCGACCACCGCAACCCCATTGCGGTGCGCTACCAGGCTGCGCTACACCCCGAAAACTGTCGATCTGAGTTAGATCTGAGGGAAAAATATGGAAGGGGAATATATGCAACCAGTTAAAAATTGTAAAGGGAAATAGTTGCAATCGCGTTAATATATTTAAATATACTGATCACTATTCAGGCCGACATCCGAATCAATACAAAGCTGATATCCAGACCAGACGCTAGGTCAGTATATCACTCACTTCATTTAGTTCGGAAATAAGTTGGGAGATCATTTTTGAGACTTCCTGTCCCGACTTTGAGGTATTTGAGACGACCACAGTATCCTGCTCAGCAGAGAGTTGCTCCAACCGGGTTCTGGCACCACTAATAGTGAATCCTTCCACATAAAGTAATTTTCGAATAGTTCGAATGAGTTTGACTTCGTGTCGCTGGTAATAGCGACGATTACCCCGGCGTTTTACTGGCTTTAGTTGGGGAAATTCCTGTTCCCAATAACGGAGTACATGGGGCTTTACGACGCACAGCTTGCTTACTTCACCAATGGTGAAATAACGTTTAGTAGGAATCGGTGGTAATTCAAACCCACCGGGGTCCAACATGGTCATGAGCGTTTACGTCCCAGTTTTTGCGTCAGCTCAAAAGAGTTGTGGAGTACGCTGTCCTTCAATTTCTGACTTGATCTAAATGTCACGACTCGCCTAGCGGAAATAGCAACTTCCTCGCCGGTTTTAGGGTTTCGACCAGGTCTTGGTGTTTTATCTCTGAGGGTAAAGCTACCAAACCCCGATAGCTTAACTGAAGAGCCGTTCTCGAGAGACTGACGGATTTTTTCGAAGAAGAGCTCGACAAATTCCTTAGCTTCTCTCTTATTCAATCCCATTTCGTCAAAAAGGGTATTTCCTAAATCTGCCTTGGTTACCGTCATTTTAACTGGTTCTCTTCAATTTCTAGGTTCTCAGCGCCGCCCCATACTGCTCTTTTAGTGCATTGATCACATTTTCAGTGATCAAATCTACTTCGGGGGACGTAAGATTGCTTGATTCCGATTGGAAGGTCAAGCTGAAAGCGAAACTTTTCTTATTTTTTTCAATATGTTCGCCTTGATAAACGTCGAAAAGTTCCAGTTTTTTCAGTAGCTTTCCTCCGGTCTCCCTAACCAGATCTAACAACTTTTGTGCATCAATTTCTCTATCAACCAGTATAGATAAATCCCTTTGCACCATCGGAAATTTGGAAATATCTGCGAATTTCGGAATATTCGCTACTTCTAGCGGAGATAAGTCTAACTCAAACAAAAAGACGGGTTGGCCGATATCCAATGCTTTTTGTTGGGAGGGGTGCAGTTTTCCGATGTGCCCTATTACTTTTTGGCCCAGATGAACGGTCCCACATTGACCTGGGTGTAATGCGTTGTGACTCCCAGGCCCTATGTGTAACTGCGCTTTCATGCCGCTCATTTCGAGAAGTGATTCAAGATCACCTTTAAGGTCAAAAAAGTCAGCTTCTCTTTGATCTTCAGACCAGTGCTTTGATTCAATAGGGCCGCTAATCATTGCTGCCAACTTTTTAACTTCTCGGTATGGTGCTGTTTTACTGCCTTTACTGAAGACATTGCCTATTTCGAAAAGGCGAATTCCGGTTTCCTGGTGATTCAAATTGCTTTTCACTGCCTCCAATAATCCCGGCCACATACTATGACGCATGACTGACATAGTGTCGGAGATTGGGTTTACCAGTTTGATGCTTTTGGTCTTCCCAAACAATTGCTGCTGGCTCGCTGGATCAACAAAACTATAGGTGATCGCCTCGAAATAGCCTCGCTCTATGAGTTTTTGCTTGACCCCATAGTCTTGAATTTGCGCTTCAGGATGGCGGCCATTTTTAGCCACACTCTGAGGCATTCGAGGTTCGATTTTATCAATGCCATAACATCGTCCCACCTCCTCGACCAAATCATGTTGCCCATCAATATCATAGCGCCAACTTGGTGGTACCACCTTCCAACCAGATGAAGTCATATCGACTTTCATTCCGAGTCGCTTAAGTAAAGCAGTGGTGGTATTGGTTGGTATTTGAACACCAAGAATCCTGGCTATTTGGTCCTTATCAAAACGAATATTCTTTTTCCTGGGCAGTTGCTTGCGCTCGACCGCATGTGTCACTGGGCCAGGCTCCCCGCCACAAATAGACAAAATCAACTGGGTTGCCCGCTCAATGGCAACCAACTGAAGTTCACTATCCACTCCTCTTTCAAAACGATGGGAGGCATCCGTATGCATTCCGAATTTTCTTGCTTTACCAATAATCGCTGAAGGAGAGAAAAAAGCAGCCTCAAGATAGATATTTGAAGTACCGTCAGAGATCGCGGAATTATCGCCGCCCATGATGCCCGCCAATGCAATGGCTTTTTTCCGATCCGCAATCACAAGATTATCCTTATCCAGAACGACATCGCTACCATCCAATAGTTTTAGCTTTTCGTTCTTTTTCGCCATGCGTACCACGATACCATCCTGAATCCTATCGAGATCAAAGGCATGCATCGGTTGACCTAGCTCCAACATAACGTAGTTAGTTACATCCACAATGGCATTGATACTTCGTGACCCACTTCTTCTGATTCGTTCTGCCATCCAATTTGGAGTTGGTGCACTCATGTCGATATTACTGATAGCCCTACCAACGTACCTTGGACAGGATTCCGGTGCCTGCAGCTCTACCTTTAACGCAATTTTGTTTTTTGCGGATACCTTTTTGATATTCTGGGCTTTAAGTTTGCTTCCGGTGAAAACGGATACTTCCCGAGCAATCCCAGACATACTTAAGCAGTCTCCACGGTTGGGAGTCAGGTCAACTTCAATCACTTTATCCTGCAAGTCCATATAGGTCTGAAATTCGCCACCAATTGGCGCATGATTATCCAGAACCAATAGGCCGCTGGATTGATCCTCAAGGCCCAGCTCCGACCCCGAACACAACATACCATGGGACTCTATGCCACGAATTTCACTGCGTTTTATTTCCATCCCAGCAACTTTTGCCTTAACCAATGCAACGGGCACTTTAATCCCTTTAGCAGCGTTGCTGGCTCCACAGACAATACCTAAAGGTTTTTTCTTACCTACATCCACCTGGCAGATTTTTAAACGATCTGCTTGCGGATGAGGCTCCGTGGTTAATATCTTTCCTACCAGAATTGAATTCTTTTTAAACAATGGTCCTGCTGACTCGATAGTTTCAACTTCCAGTCCTGCTGAAGTGAGCTCATCACCAATTGCTTTGGCATCCAACCTGGTGGAAACCCATTCTTTTAACCACGATTCACTAATTTTCATGACAATATACTCTCCCTAGAATTGGCGCAGGAATGCCAGATCGTTTTCGAAGAATAACCTAAGGTCATTCACTCCGTGGCGCAGCATGGTTAAACGCTCAACACCAAGGCCAAAGGCATAGCCAGTAAACTTTTTCTCATCAATTCCGCCATGACGGAAAACTTCAGGATGTACCATTCCGCATCCCAGAATTTCCAGCCATCCGGTTTGTTTACAAATACGACAACCATTTCCTTCACAAAAAACACAGGCAATATCCACCTCTGCGGACGGCTCGGTGAAGGGAAAATAGGACGGTCGAAATCTCACACCTAGGTCTTTTTCAAAAAACTCCCTAAGAAAATAGATCAACACACCTTTCAAATCAGCAAAAGTAATATTGGTATCGATAGCCAAACCTTCTAACTGATGGAACATCGGCGTATGGGTCACGTCAGAATCACAACGATAGACCCGACCAGGGGCGATAACCCTTACCGGTGGCTCGCTGTTATGCATGTAACGTATTTGAACTGGAGAAGTATGGGTTCTGAGCACCGTATGGTCATCTACATAAAACGTATCATGCATCGCTCTGGCGGGGTGGTCTGCCGGAATGTTCAAAGCTTCGAAGTTATGATAATCATCTTCGATCTCTGGGCCAGTGGCCACGTCAAAACCGATCTGATCAAAAATCGACTGCATTCGCTCAAGGGTTCGAGTTACCGGATGGAGCGCGCCGGCAGAACGTTTACGTCCTGGTTGGGTGACATCAATACGTTCATTTTCTAATTGGGTCAATACGGCTTCAGCTTCCAGTATCTGATGGCGACTGTCTAACCATTGCTGGATTTCAACCTTTACTGTATTTACCTGCTGCCCAAAGGAACGGCGCTCATCATGGGATAGGCTCCCGATTTGCTTGAGCTGAGCGGTAATTTCACCCTTTTTACCAAGATAACGAACCCGTAAGGACTCCAGGTCGCCCAAAGAGGCAGCGTCATCAATGATTTGCCGGGCAACTTCTTTTAACGTTTTTAGTGAATTCGCAATTTCCATCACAATCGATGAACAAGGTATTTGGTTAATTGGTAGATCATTGAAAACCCTCGATCCAAAATGCAAAAAAGGGAAAGGTTTGGACTTTCCCTTTTTGCTGCAACTCTCATCTATCCAGTGGAGTTATCCGGAGATACGGCAAGCCTAAAATCAATAAGCTTAAGAACGATAAGAGTAACTTCTTTGGCAACGATCCAAGTGAATCATGGAACTGATGGAACGACAAAAATTAATCCATACAGCGAGTCGCCTCAGGTTCAGGCGACCAGTGATTCTTTAGCCTGGTTCGCTAGAGCAGCGAAAGCCGCCTTGTCGTTCACAGCCAGATCAGCAAGCACCTTTCGATCCAATTCAATTGAAGCCTTATTAAGGCCTGCAATCAAACGGCTGTAAGATAATCCGTTTTCACGGGCAGCAGCATTAATTCGGGTAATCCAAAGCGCCCTAAACTGTCTTTTTCGTTGACGTCTGTCCCGGTAAGCATATTGACCTGCTTTATCAACGGCCTGCTTGGCAACTTTGTATATCCGACTACGAGCACCTCGATAGCCTTTAGCCTGTTTAAGTACTTTTTTGTGTCTGGCTTTGGCGGTAACGCCTCTTTTTACGCGTGGCATAATCTGATTCCTCTAGCTATATGGCAACAGTTGCTTCACAGAAGCCTGGTCTGATGCATGAATAAGTGCACCTGAACGAAGCTGACGCTTACGCTTGGTAGACTTCTTGGTCAGAATATGACGCAGATGGGATTGCGAACGCTTGAACTTGCCAGAGGCAGTCCGCTTGAAGCGCTTTGCGGCGCCTCGGTTGGTTTTTAATTTCGGCATTTTTTGCTCCAGTATTCAGTTCAGCTAACGCCATACTAATAAAGGCATTGCTGACTGCAATTAAATAAACAATCTTTAAAACTAATGCGATGGTAGTTCTGGATTTGGACTACTTCTCAGCATAACGCGGACGACTATTGACACTCCGCTTTTACTTCATGAATCTTCCTGCATCAGCCTCTTGCTGATCTCAGGATTAACATCAGGCCCTTAAAGTAAAGGCTGCTATATAAGGCTAATATTAGAAGCCCCCACAAAAATCACGCCTACATCTGGATAAAAAATGAAACGAATCACTTCCACCAAAAGTAAACGGCCCCGGATTCTAACCGGAAATGGCTTCAAAAGGTGATAAAACTACCACTAAATTCAGGAATAAAATAAGTGATACCACATCACCAGATATTTCTAAGAACAGGCCTTGAGCCAGAATTATTTGAACCGGGGTTGTTTTAACCTGGATTACTTTGAATCTGGGTTGTTTGAATCAGGTTTCCCTAGAGCAGGGTCGACTAGGCTCGCTTGGGACCCAACACCATTACCATTTGACGACCTTCCATGGTAGCAGACTGTTCAACTACCCCAATTTCGACGAGATCTTCCTGTACCTTATTAAGGACATCAAGACCGAGTTCACGGTGAGCCATTTCCCGACCCCGAAATCGCATCGTCACCTTGACCTTGTTTCCATCCCCCAGAAACTCAGTGAGCTTACGAAGCTTAACGCTATAGTCTCCCACATCAGTTCCAGGGCGAAACTTGATTTCTTTCATCGTTATCTGCTTTTGCTTTTTCTTCGCTTCCTGGCGCTTTTTGCTTTCGTTATAACGATATTTTCCGAAATCCATCACCCGGCAAACCGGCGGATCAGCATTTGGGGAAATCTCAACCAGATCGAGATTAGCCTCGGAGGCTGCTAATAGCGCGGCCTTGATTGATAATATACCCAACTGATCCCCATCGCTTCCAATCACTCTCACTGGATCGCTGATAATCTGGTCGTTGATACGTTGCTCTTTTTGCTTGGCTATGTTCTGAACCCTCTTTAAATTCGCTGTTAATCCAGCCCGTCAACGGAATTGGCTGGTCTGAAACGTTGTTCCACTCTAACTGAACTAACCCTGAAACAAATCAGTCAGTTGTTCAACGGACATCGAACCCATGTCTTCTCCACTGGAAGCCCGGACGGCGATGGTGTTGGTTTCCACTTCGCGATCACCCACAACCAAAAGAAACGGGATACGCTGCAAAGTATGCTCGCGAATTTTAAATCCGATCTTTTCGTTTCTCAAGTCGGATTCCACGCGAAAACCCTGTTTTTTCAGGGTTTCTTGCATTTGCATTGTGTATTTAGACTGTTTATCGGAAATATTCATTAAGACCGCCTGGGTCGGTGCAAGCCAGGCAGGAAATCTGCCTTCATGATGCTCAATCAAAATACCTATAAAACGTTCGAAAGATCCGAGAATAGCGCGATGCAACATAACCGGAACCTGTTTGCTACCGTCTTCGGTCACGTATTGCGCCCCTAACCTTCCAGGCATGGCAAAATCAACCTGCATCGTTCCACATTGCCAAACCCGGCCAATGCTGTCTTTTAATGAAAATTCAATTTTAGGACCATAAAATGCTCCTTCGCCTGGTAACTCTTGCCATTCAAGCTGTTTATCATCCAGAGCTTTGGCCAACGCCGCTTCAGATTTATCCCAATCCGCATCGCTGCCAACCCGATTCTCCGGTCGCGTCGACAAACGATAAATAATCTCCGTAAAGCCAAAATGATGGTAAACACTGTGGAGAAAGTCGATAAATTCCGACACCTCAGATTGAATCTGATCCTCGCTACAAAAAATATGCCCATCATCCTGCACAAATCCACGAACTCGCATTAACCCGTGCAATGCGCCTGATAGCTCATTTCGGTGGCAGGATCCAAACTCACAGAATCGCATCGGTAAATCCCGATAGCTCTTCAGCCCCTGATTAAACACTTGCACATGACAGGGACAGTTCATTGGTTTAAGGGCAAAATTTCGCCCCTCAGACTCCACCGAAAACATATCATCACCAAACTTGTCCGCATGACCTGACTTCTCCCAAAGGGAATAATCAACCACTTGCGGTGTCTTGATTTCCCGATAGTCCCCGGCTTTCTGTTCTGTGCGCATATATTGCTCCAGAATCTGATAAATAGACCAGCCCTTGTCATGCCAGAAAACCATTCCCGGAGCTTCTTCCTGCATATGGAACAGATCAAGCTGTTTGCCCAGCTTTCGATGGTCCCGCTTCTCCGCCTCCTGCAAATTCAACAAATATTTTTTAAGCTGCTTTTTATCTGGCCAGGCGGTGCCATAAATCCGTTGCAGCATCTTATTTTTTGCATCACCGCGCCAATAGGCTCCCGCTACTTTCATCAGTTTAAAGTGATGACAAAACGACATATTCGGAACATGGGGACCCCGACACATATCAACGTGTTCCTCATGATGATCCAAACCCGGCTTGTCATCCTTGTCGACATTATCTGCCAGGATTTCCATTTTGTAGGCTTCGTTCCGGTCCGCAAAAGTGTCATAAGCCTCTTGCCAGGAAACTTTCTTCTTGATTACCGGATAGTTCGTTTTTGCCAGTTCCAGCATCCTCCCTTCCAGCGCTTCCAGATCCTCATCCGAAATGCGGTGATCAAGGTCTATATCATAATAGAATCCATTTTCAATCACGGGACCAATGGCCATCTGACACTCTGGCCACATTTGCTTAATCGCATGTCCAAGCAGATGCGCACAGGAATGTCTAACAACCTCCAAACCCTGTTCGTCCTTCGAGGTCAGAATAACAATACCGCTATCAGCATGGATTAAATCAGATCCATCAACCAACTCCCCGTCGACCTTTCCGGCTACCGTTGCCTTTGCCAGCCCGGGACCAATATCGGCGGCAATATCGAGAATAGAAATGGGGTGAACGTAGTTCCGTTTGGAACCATCTGGGAGAGTTATTTCAGGCATTTTCCTGTCTTTTCAGTGGCGCCCACCACTAAAGGGCGCGTGTTAGGTGAATAGACGAATATGTCGTTTATTCATTTCAATGGATACCTACAATCGCTAAACCTAAAAGACGTGATCGCTCAAAGGTCACATATACGTGGCGAAATCAGTCGAACCAAAGGCTGTGGAAGCAATATCACAAGCCGCGAAATTTACCGCTATTTCAAACTGTTTACAATAGCGCCATTTTTAGGAGACGTCACTTGATTTTTCCAGCGAAACAGTGGTCATGAAAGAATTCAGCCCAAAGAAATTCTGGAAAATTCTAAAGAGAAAATTCAGATCGACTTTTTTGGAGTGTTCAAGGAACAGAAGTAAAAGTGCTTCTCATTGATTCGAGAATTGATACCAGGAACTACTTCAAGAATGACTACAGGGAGGTCACTGGCACTGGCTAAACCAGCGAAACGTCGTATTGGCATAAAGCATTGGTAGGCGCGAGTGGATTCGAACCACCGACCCCCACCATGTCAAGGTGGTGCTCTAACCAACTGAGCTACGCGCCTGCCGAGAGCGCGGGAGTTTACACACAGTTTTTTACTAATTCAATTGCAATTCTAATGAAATATCAAAAAAGCGCGGGATAGCAAAACCACCATTTAAAACCCGATGGTTGGCATTTTCTCAACCGCAATTCAAACTGGAAGCTAGAGACCGCCATTATTTTATTTAGGGTGTCGTCACGGTTACCGATTTAAAGTGTTGATGATAATGAAGACACGCTCATGCCGACTGCATTCGCCAAATCAGATACGCTTACTCGCTCAACGTAATGCTCACTCAACAGGCTAATCGCTCTGGATATTTGATTGGAGAATTAAACAAACCAAAGGAGAATAAACCACAGACTGAAACAACGTCAGCGCCTCAGCCCGCAAAACAGATAAGCCAGCGATATTCGTTTCAGTTCTGTTCAAATCGCTTTTTTCGTTTCCATTAAGTGATTCTACTGCTATGACTGTTAAACTGCTGGTATTCAGCGATAGGCCTCAAATGATGACACCACCACGACTATTGGTGGCGTGAAACAACAGATGGACCTATGAGATCCGTACCAACCTGTAATTCTGGACAATCCTGTAATTCTGGATGTAATTCTGGACAATCGAACAATCGGACAATCAATGTATCAGGAAACGCTTAAACGAGGCGGCGTCGCCGTAGTGACAGGTTCTGCTAATGGCATAGGCCGAGTCGCGGCCAAGCGCTTTGCCCAAGCTGGGCTCCACGTGGTTCTTGCGGACTTATCCGGAGATGCCTTAAACAGTGCTCTGCAAGAAGTGCGTAGTGCAGCAAGCCCAGGTATCGAAGTCATCGCGATTCCCACAGACGTATCTGATGCTAATTCAGTAAATGTCCTAGCGGATACCGTATTTGCTGTGGGTGAAGTCGCCGTATTGATGAACAATGCGGGTATTGCCAGACCTTGTACTAGCTGGACCCAAACTGACAACTGGTGTGAATTAATCAACGTCAATTTATTTGGTGTGTTGAATTGCATTCAGGCGTTCCTGCCCCATATGATCGAAGCTAATCGACCTGCTGTCGTTATTAATACGGGTTCAAAGCAGGGTTTTACTAACCCCCCAGGCAACGCGGGTTACAACACCTCTAAAGCGGCAGTTAAAGCCATGAGTGAAATGTTAGCCCACGAACTGCGTGAGGCAGATGCTCCCATTTCCGTTCACTTGTTCGTTCCGGGTTTTACCTATACCAACATGATTGCTTCCTTTATGCCAGAGAAGCCCGCTGCTGCATGGAGCAGCGAACAAACCGTTGACTACTTTCTTGAAAGAATGGCTGAGGGAGATTTTTATGTGCTTTGCCCGGATAATGAAGTCACTCCTGAGCGAGATCGACGCAGATTACAATGGTCCGCACAGGACGTTATTCAGAATCGCCCACCCCTTTCCCGCTGGCATCCAGAATTCAAGGAGGCGTTTGGCAAGTTTGAGAAACCAACTGAATAGACGATCTTATTCTCCCAGACAAATATCAATCCGCCAGCAGCGGTCAGCGCTAGTTTGGAAAATATCAGAACACATCAGGAAGACGAATCACTGCTTTAGGTGGCTTGTTGAAAGAGCTAGATTAATGGATGAGCACAGGAATGTGCCATCGTAGCGTCATTTCGACATCTGCTTAATTGTCCGACAAGACTACAAAGTCGGTAGAGCCCGTAATGGAGCAAGACACAAGCCGGGTCATCTCTGACATAACATTCTTACGACCAAACCGCCTCAGTTATGCTGTTCGAAATCCGTTCTTTCGTAAATGGGTATCCCCAATAGGCAACGGCGTAGGCAATCCAGCGCCAATTCAGTGATTCCTAATTTGATCCATTTGGCACTGCCTGGAAATTGGGCGCTTCTGCTTTGAGATCCGCCATCGAAACTGATTCCGATAAATACCTCGGCACAAGCCTCCCCATGTTCATTCTCCCCATGTTCATTTGAGTCTCCATTAACCTGCCATTGAGCCAGCACCTCCATCCCATGAGCTGAACCGCTTTTAGTTTTCAGCATTGTGGCCAACTGCTCGACCAATTCAGAACCAGAGAGCGCCTGATTGGTCTCTAACTCAACCAGATGACAGCTCTCTTTTCGATTCGCCGCAATCAAGCCCCATTTCAGTTGCTCATTGTCCGCTGTGGCCCCTTCTGAATGACCTTCCAAGTGACCTGACAAACGACCTGCCACGGCCCCTCCTGTCATGGTTTCCAACACCGAGATGGAACCATTAGTGCGTTTTAGCTCGCGAATAATTTCCCCTTCCAATGAACCGTCATCTTCAGACACTATATAGTGTCCAATCCGATGCCTCATCGCATCAACAACGGGCTCAAGCCTGGAGGCAAGGGCATCATTATTTTCTCCCTGAGTCATTAGCTTTATTTCAAGTTGAGGAAAGTGGGACTGAAACCCCAGTTTCACCAAGCCACCAGGAACAATATCTTCGATACCGTCAAGCAACATATCAGCCCGGGACTCACCCACACCAAAGGTATGAAAACGTTTCAGCTTCGTAACCACATTGCTTCCCCGCATTGCAATTAACCTAGGTAATATTTGCTCTTTCATCATCCGCTGCATCTCCATGGGTACGCCAGGGGGAAACATAAACCTAGCATGCTGGATAGTGACAGCAAAACCACAAGCTGTTCCGACCGGGTTATCAATGAGTTCCGCTCCCTGGGGGAGCAGGGCTTGCTTGTCATTGTTAGAAGGCATTGTTCGCCCCCGGGACTCATACCAACTTCGAATATGTTCAAGCCACTCCTCACGTAGTTCAAGCTCGACACCAGCGGCTCGGGCAGCGGTTTCCTGAGAGAGATCATCCACCGTTGGACCGAGCCCACCGTTGACAATAACCACATCGGCTCTTTCAGAAGCCTGCCTGAATGCAGCCTCAAGACTGCCACGGTCGTCACCGACTACGGTTCCCCAATGAACATCAAAGCCGTTTTCCTGTAGCTTCCGAGCCATATAACTGTAGTTGGTGTTGACGGTCTTACCCGAAAGAATCTCATCACCAGTGCAAAGAATTTCTATTTTCAAAAGAGGGGTCTCGATTAATTCGCGATTAATTCGGAGTGGCTAACAAGCCTCACAGAACCACTCAATGGTCACAATTTTAGTCTGAAATGCCTTCAATATGGGCAAAACCGATGTATCAACAACACGCTAAGTCTAAAGCCACAGTCGAATTCAACCGCTAAAATTCGCCAGGCTCAAGGCCTACCCTTTTACCCAAAACGCCGATCCAGCCAATCCCGACACTGTAAATAGCGACCGATAATAGGAATGAACCAACGTTCTTCCCCGGTATAAAACCGGCTTGAAGGAAAGGGTGTGTCGAAAGGGCTACATCGGTCACACTGAGTGATAATCTTTGTCGCCACTTTGGTTCCAAGGTAAGTCATGTTTGCAACACCTGCCCCGTTGCATCCCAGCGCATAGTGAAGTCCATCCATCTCTCCATTATGAAGCTGTTCATCAAGGGTTAAAGCAACCTTGCCATCCCAGGCGTGGGTCAGCCTGACACCCCGTAGTTGAGGATAACGCTTAAGCATCAGTCGATACAACAAAGGGGCTATGTCCCTGGGGCCAATATCACTCCACTTGACCCGGCTCCCAAAAACCATTCTCTGTCTACCGTATTTCCCCGACAGACGATAGAAAGCCGTGATTCTGGCGCTTTCAACACATGCACTATTCTGGGGGGATAAATCAGCGGCTATCTCATCAGGTAGAATTTCGGTGGCAATCATATAGGCTTTCAGTGGAATAAGCCTGCGCTTGAATTGAGGAGTAATATTTCCAGTGTAACCATTGGTGGCGACGATCACGTTTTTCGCCATTAAATCTCCACGGGTAGTAGATAATTGCCAATCAGCTTTCGTTTTCTTCAGATCTATTAATTCCGTATGGGAGCAAATGGAAATCTGTCTTTTCGTACAGGCATTTAATAACCCCTGGTGATACAACGCGGGATGCAAATGCCCCGCATTGGAAAAAAACATTCCTCCCCGGTAGTAGTCGCTGCCGATGTACTCCTTCTGAAATTCTTTTTCCACTGAAACTGCATCAATATTCCCATATTGACTCAGCAAATCCGCCTTAGCTTTAGCAAGGCGTAAATGGCCAGCAGAACAAGCTCCAATGAACATGCCACTTTTTCTCCACTCACATTCAATACCCTCGGTACGAATTAGTTGCTGAACCAAATCGAGTCCCTCCCGGGCCCCAAGGATTAATTCCGGGAAATCCCGTTTAATTCCTCCGGGTTGTAATAGCGGTGACTTGACCGAGCCACATCCACCAAGTATTCCCCCGGAGCGAGAGGAAGCACCATAGCCGGGTTCTTCTTTTTCAATGACACAGGAAGCAATGCCATGACGATATAACTCAATGGCGGCGGCCAAACCGGCATAACCACCGCCAATAATTGCTACGGGCACTTCCCTGGGCAAGTCGGAGGGCTCATGATCTCCAAGGGAACAAGCGTCCCACCAAAAGGGCCTGATCTGAAAACCAGAATCAAAGATATTCGAACGAATGGATGGCATTACCTTTTATTTTTTGAAAACCTCTGTTTACGATCGATCCCATTATGGCTAAGTATTTAAAGGAATTGCCCTATAAAGAATTACCGTAAAAAAATCACCCCAACTGAAAAAACCATAAGGTCGTTTTATGTCGAAAAATTATAACGACAACCTCCCGGTTTAGCAGCATGGTTTTACATGTTGTTAATTTGAATTCGTGTATGATTTAGTCTTATCTTTTCCTAAATCTGCCTTGCACAATTAAGGGAACCCTTTGTTAGAGCATGTCGAAAAAATCAGTCCAAGCCTCAGATGAAACTCCACCCGGTTAAGGAACTATCCGTTGACGGTGAAAATAATCCAGTCATCTATGATATCGCATACAGCTTTCGTGGCCCTATAAATGGTGGCGAACTCTCAGCTTCACTCGATCACATAAGGGAACTCCATGGCCCAGAAGTCTATCTGTTACCCCTGGGCGGGAAATCCGGTGGTAGCGGTATTTTTCAAGTAGCTCGCCCTGGGGATGGCAAAGTGGTAGGTATACAGCTTCTTTCTCCAATGGAACCCCGGGTTACCTATGGGGAAACCGTGGACATAAAAACCGTTGGATTGGATGAAATCATCATTAATGAAAATAAAAATGAAGTCTATGCGGGGGCAGCAATTACCCTGGGACAACTAAATCAGGGGCTCTCTGACGCACTCGGGCCGAAATTCAAAGTCATGGGCGCAGACCTAACCAGCTACACCTATGCCCAGGTGGGAGCCACATTCATGACCGGAGGTATGGGTCCCCAGAGGCGTTATTTTAGTGATAGCGTTGATGAAATTTCACTCCATGATGGCAACAGCATTGCCGCTATTTCAGGAAATGATCTCAAAATTTACGCAGGAACTTATGGTTGGACCGGTTTGGTAACCGCAGTGAAATGTCGATTTCACCAGCTTCCTGGTACGGAAATTGCCTTCGCAATTCCCGTTAATAATGCGCCGGCGGGCCTGGGAGCACTGCTCGAGCATTTCTCACCCCATACGTATCTTGAACTCAATAGCTCCATGGTGAAAACCACGGCTAGTCAAACCGACTTAATTCTGGGGCTTGAACACGTCACCACCTCATCGATGAACCCTCTGTTCTCCCAACATGGCGACAGTCCGATAATCAGAAGAGCCAGGCACCTGGTTGAGAAATGCGATGCAGCCCATGCTGACGGTCTAATTTTCGTCAACGGCTATAGTGACCAAGGGATTGAAGATTTCCTGCTTATGCTGGTCGATAATCAGTCTGCTGACGTCATGACCATTGCGGGGATTAATCTGGAACACACGGAAGTCTTCAACGACCCCGATCAGATGCGGGCATTACGTGAGGCAATCCCCTTCGCTGCCCGCACCCAAAAAACCAAAGGCAAGTATTCCTATAAAGGACACACCGATGCTAACATTTGGATTAACCCCGACGCAGTAGAAGCAACTACGCAAAGCTTGTGGGAAATTAACACCCGTTATGTGGATGCTGTCTCGACCTATTTCGCTGATACTTCGTCAGTCAATGGAGAAATATTGGTGTATGGACACCTTAATCCTACCGGCGTGGATCCTCACAACCGTATCACTTTTTCCTGTGACGATACAGGGGCATACGAAAATACCGTTAAATTTCTCTACGCTAAAAAGGCGAGGTTTCTAAAAGAACTCTCCATGCTCTGTGATAAATCCGGATCGGTTTTTGTTGGCGGGGAAAAGAGCGCAGGATCGGAATATGAGATGCTTCCTCTTTTTGAAACAATCGAAGCCCTACCTGATGTATTAGCAAAAAAGTTTCAGCTTCAGCAGCAGGTGATACAGGAAGCAGCCCCCGCTTATGGATGGCGCGCCCTGCCCCCCTATTCCATTGCTCTGAATTAACCGATCTGATTTTCTTTAGTCTCTGTGTCTAGTCTCTAGTGTTTTAGTCTCCAGGTATAGCAAAAACCTATTGCACTCCCCTAATAGCCTTGATATATTCGGCGTGCCGAAGTATGGTGGGTTTACTACTGCTAGCCACATTCCCTCAAAAAGCCTTATTGGGAAAATCTTATTTGATTAGTAATTTGTGTGGCAATTTTTTGGTGACCTGGTATTTTTGCCTTTAGTTTTAATGGCATAAATATGTTCATGATAGATAGAGCCTACAAAATAGAGCTTATTAACAAGCCGTTTTAATCTGAATTATGTACATTTATACCCTTCGGCAGAAGAAAAGTTTTCGAAATCATTGTTTGAATTAGCGATTCGAATTAGTGATTTCATACGGGTGGAGAACGCCCAAGCCTAAAAGATAGTGGTCAATAAAATGACCCTGGTACGATATAAGACAGTACATTAGTAATAAAAAGTAATAAAAATTGGTTTTGTAATAGCGCAGGCAGACGCAAAACTCCGTGAAAGACACATGTCCATATCGGATTATCAAATATGAGCACATTCAATACAGTTTTTGATGGCAAGCCGAATAACGTAAGGTAGCCAGCTTCAAGGATGTCACACGGTTTAACGCAAGTGCAGGATTTTACAATAACCACAGGTTAACGAGACTCGACCCGAATTTTTGGGACTACCCGAAGGCAAGCAGGCCGAATAAATGGACCCTGCCTTTCGAACGATGGTCTTTCGGACAACGGTGAAGAATAATCGTCAATAGCGGAGGATAAGACGATAATGCATTGCATTTGAAACAATGTGCAATGTATTAGCTTCACTTTTTCCTGATGTTTCCAGGGCTCTGGTATTTCCAGGGTATAAAATACGGTGTATTTTCATTTTCGGACGATAGAATCAATCACCTGATTTTGAAAAGTTAAACCACTTTCTGGGTATCGTTAACTAAATTGTTAATTTGTAACGCCTTTTTTACTAAAAATTTAGGACATCACAATAACAAGGATTAACTTTGTTTTGAATGGATTAGTTCAAAATAAAGAGAACCAGATGTCTGAAGACTGCACTTGATCAGGGACAAAGCCTGTTCCATTATCTCCCCAGCCCAAACGTTCCCCTAATTATTATTGGATATTCCGCTCAAAGCATGAGCTTAAGGAAATATCCTTCGAAATCGCATCTGATTTATTTGAGTCACTTCAGACCCTGATAATCGGTGCAAGGGTAATACGATGAAAAGAATGTTATTTAATGCAACTCATGCTGAAGAGCTACGTGTTGCAATCGTCGATGGACAAAGGCTTGTGGACCTTGATATTGAGTCTGCAATTCGATCAGAGAAAAAAGGAAATATCTACAAAGCGGTTGTCACCAAAGTGGAGCCTAGCCTTGAAGCCTGCTTTGTCGATTATGGTGCTGACAAGCATGGTTTTCTGCCACTAAAGGAAATCTACCGTTCCTACTTCACTAACTACGATTCCAAGACCTCTATTTCCAATATAAAGATAGAGTCTGTTATTAAAGAAGGTCAGGAGATGCTGGTGCAGGTTGACAAGGATGAACGAGGGACCAAAGGGGCTGCTCTAACCACTTTCGTCAGCCTGGCGGGCAGGTTTCTGGTTCTGATGCCTAACAATCCTAAAGGCGGCGGCATATCCCGTCGTATATCAGGAGAAGAAAGAACAGAACTTAAAAGGGCGCTCGATGGATTGGAAATTAGTAAGGAGCATGCGTTGATTGCTCGTACCGCCGGCATTGGCAGATCAGAAGAGGAGCTTCAGTGGGATCTCGATTTTCTTCTAAAACTATGGGAAACCATTAGCGAAGCATCCAGAGGTCTGAAAGCACCTTACCTTATCTATCAGGAAAGCAATCTGATTGTGCGTTCAATCAGGGACCACCTTGCCGCCGATATTTCAGAGATAATCATTGATGATGATGAAATTTTCGAGCGGGCGAAGCGTTTTATGACGCAGGTAATGCCACACAATCTCTCCAGATTAAAAAGCTATAAAGATAATGTTCCCTTGTTCTCAAGGTACCAAATTGAACATCAGATCGAATCCGCGTTCAATCGGGAAGTAAACCTTCCGTCTGGGGGATCTTTGGTTATTGACCACACTGAAGCATTGATTTCCATCGATGTGAACTCTGCTCGGGCTACCAAAGGGAGTGACATCGAAGAAACCGCTTTACAGATAAACCTGGAGGCGGCAGATGAAGTTGCTCGCCAGTTACGTATTCGCGACCTGGGAGGGCTGGTTGTCATTGACCTGATTGATATGACCATCAATAAAAATCAACGACTGGTTGAAAGCCGATTAAAGGATGCATTGAAGCCTGATAGGGCCCGGGTCCAAATTGGTCAGATATCACGCTTTGGATTACTTGAAATGTCTCGCCAGCGCCTGAGGTCATCAATTAGCGATGCCAATTATCACAGCTGTCCCCGATGCGAAGGAATGGGAACAATTCGGAGCGTTGTTTCTTCGGCTTTGAACCTGCTAAGAGTCATCGAAGATGAAGCCCTCAAGGAAAACACCGAAGCAATCCAGGCGATACTGCCGTTGGACATAGCGACTTATTTAACAAACGAAAAACGTCACGAGTTAAAGCAACTCGAAGCAAGATTAGCATCACGAGTAATCATCATTCCTTCGGCGGAAATACTGAATCCGCATTATCAAATCAAACGACTTCGCAGTGAAGAGCTGGATCAACTAAGTGGTATCGCTAGCTACAAACAAACTACTGAACTGGAGAACACAAAAGAGGACGTGATGGAACACCTCAAGTCTGCCAAAGCTGAAAAGCCAAAGATACAGTTGGACGAACTTACCCATAGCACACCACCAACACGCCCGAAACCGAAACCATCGGAGGAGAAGAAATCACCGCCGAGACAAAGTCTGTGGAAGAGAATTAGACTCTTTCTTTTTGGGGAGTCTGACGTAAAAGAAGATAATCCCAGAACCACCAAAAATCGAAATAATAAAGGACGCAATAGTCACCACACTCAGGGTGAGAATCAGCGAAACAATCAAAATAATAACCGAGGTAGAAACCGTAACCGGAACAACCAACAGCAACGTCGTAGTGGTCAACATGCTAATCAGGCAGACCAGAATAAAAGGCAGGGCCAAAATACCAAAGGTAATCAACAGTCCGATAACGGTAATGGACGGAACCAATCCTCACGTTCGAATCAATCGGGGAATAAAGACCACTCTCAGGGCCAAAATAACTCGAATAACTCATCGAAACGGCAGAACCCTCCCAAACGGGGTAGACAGGTTTCTGAGTTGTCCTCCATGAACAACAACCGCCCCCAAAGGCAGCAGCAATCAGATAACTGTTCGGCTCAGGAATCCGAAAAAGCAGCCTCACCGAAATCTTCTGGTACTCAGACCGCGAATCCTGATAATCGCAACAACCGATCTTCGGACGGTAGAAATCAAGAAAATGGAGATAATCGTTCCAACAAGCCTGGAAACACCGGCAATACTAGCCAAAATGGCAATCGGAACAGAAGTCACCAGCATAAAGCCGGCCACAATAGTAATGACAACCGAGGGAATGTCAAAACCGAGGTATCAGGAAATGTTAAAGAAGCAGCAGGAAATATTAAAAAGGAAACTGATTCTGTATCAAGAAACCCATCGCCATCAGAAGATACCGGGAATTCACGGAACTGACCGAATAATTGTTGGTTCCCTTAACTATACAGATGAAATACAGAGGAGAAACTTCCATGCACTACTCTGATGAATTGATCTGATGCATTACTCCGACGTATCTCTATGACGGAAAAAACAAAAAGGGAGCCTGAATTCAGGCTCCCTTTTGTTGACTATTTATTACTATTGTAGCTCTGGACTTCGGCATGAGCTAATAGCGGTTTTCCGTGGCTAGGAAGACAGTTGAATAGCTAAATAATTCGAGTTGAGTAATCGTGATCCGCTAGTCGTAAATCGGGGGTTGTGGCCTGATAGTTTCCTACTAACAAAATGGAATTCTATTTTTTACCCGACGAAAAACTGCCATTGACTCTACATGGGCAGTATGTGGAAACA
>JAALKB010000227.1 GCA_011088265.1 Gammaproteobacteria bacterium | reverse complement strand
TACGTAGAAAAAGAAAATGTCAATCGTTATCAGGCTCATGCGGTAGACGTCCAGTTGGAGCATTAGTACGATGTCTCACAAAATTATTCCTGTTCCAGAATTCGATTATTTTGTTTTTGGCGGAACCGGTGACCTGGCTAGAAGAAAATTATTGCCGGCGCTCTACTATCGGTTTGCTGATGGACAAATTCCAGAAAGTGCTCGAATTATTGGGTGCTCTCGCACTGACCTTGACGACATTGGCTATCGTCAGTTGGTGGAGGACGCCCTAAAAGAATGGATTAAAGGGAACGACCTGGACGAGCAGTTGTTGGATGGATTTCTTTCTATTATCAGTTATCAACGGATAGATGTTAGCGACCCAAATTCCTGGAAGGATTTTGAGCGTAATGCTAGTCCAACAAATCCGGATCGAATTACGGTTTATTATCTCTCCGTGTCACCGTCGCTATTTCTACCCATTATTCAGGGCCTAAAAGACAATGGCCTTCATCATCACGCTCGACTTGTGGTGGAGAAACCATTGGGTTTCGATCTAAAAAGTGCCCAGGAGCTCAATGGGTTTTTGTTGGATGCTTTTGATGAAAGCCGCATTTATCGCATCGATCATTATTTGGGTAAGGAAACTGTGCAGAACCTCATGGCTTTACGTTTTGCTAATTCGCTTTTTGAGCCTATGTGGAATGCACGATACATTGCCAATGTTCAGATCACCGTAGCCGAAAGTATCGGAATGGGGGGAAGGGAAGAATACTATGATCGTTCCGGTGCCATGCGGGACATGATGCAGAATCATCTGCTGCAATTGCTTTGTCTTAGCGCCATGGAACCTCCGGTATCCTATAAGCCCGATCATATTAGGGACGAGAAACTAAAAGTGTTGCGTAGTTTGCAACCGTTGGTTGGTGATGATATTCGACTGAATACAGTAAGGGGGCAGTATGTGGAGAATGACAATGACCCGTCCTATCGGCAGGAAGCGAAGAATCCAGGTTCTAACACGGAAAGTTATGTTGCCATCAAAGCGTCCATTAATAATTGGCGCTGGTCAGGAACTCCTTTTTATCTCCGTACGGGTAAGCGATTGAGGGCGAACATGGCGGAAATCAGTTTCGAGTTTCGCCACGCACCCCATTCCATTTTTACCGGTTTGGATACCCCAATCAAACCGAATGCCATGGTAATTCGCCTTCAGCCGGATGAACGCATTGATTTGGAAGTCATGACCAAAGAACCCGGCCCCGGTGGTATGCGACTTCGCCAGTCCATTTTGGATGCTACCTTTGGGGGTGGATCAAACAGTCAAACAGATCAAGGGTTTCGCATGCCAGATGCCTACGAAAGATTGTTGTTGGATGTGGTTCGTGGAGATCAGACCCTATTTATGAGGGGAGATGAAGTTGAAGCTGCGTGGTGCTGGGTTGATTCCATTATCGAGGGCTGGGCGCTTTCCGGGGAAGTACCCGAAACCTATGAAATAGCCAGTCAGGGACCAGCGGGTGCCTTTGAATTGATCGCGAAAACAGAACATCGTTGGAGGACAATTCAGTGAGGATGAATTGCTTTGACGATAATGTGGAACAGAGTAAGACGCTGGCTGCCCGTCTGGCGTCGGACATTTCTGACTACCTGAATCACCAGCAAAGAGTGTCCCTTTGCTTACCGGGTGGAACCACGCCGGGGCCGGTGTTCGACGAATTGAGTCGGGTTGAGCTTGACTGGCGCAGGGTAGATGTTCTTCTGAGTGACGAGCGATGGGTGTCGGTGAACAGCCCATTGTCCAATGAAGCCTTACTTCGGGACCGCTTGGCATGCAATGCGGCCAGCGAGGTTCAGATTGTTTCCTATTACGATCAGGCGGACACAATAAGGGATGCTACTCTTGTATTTAATCAAAAGATTGAACAGTTTATGCCTCTGGATATTTGTGTTTTGGGAATGGGCCTGGATGGTCACTTTGCGTCCTTGTTTACCGACATGGAAAAACTTGAGGAGGCTCTTGATTTGAATGCTGAAAATGCATTGGTCCTGGTGGATGCAAGGAGTCAGCCGATGATGAGAGTCAGCCTTAATCTGACGACTTTAGCCGGTGCGAAGAAACAATATCTCCTGGTTAGGGGGGAAGATAAAAAGATGGTGCTGGAAACGGTAAAAGACTCAATGAGTCAAACTTTGCCCGTTAGCTATTTGTTTGCCCAGTGTCCTGAGATTGAAGTCTACTATGCCGGGTAATCAGGGAAGAAGATCTTATTTTTAATATGCTATCCAAAAAACAGAACGGACCGCGATGTAAAATTTCGTTCCATAACGTTTGTTGAATTACGGGGTTTTTGCATGATTCTCAGAGAGCCAGATTGAGATGGGAAACGGCCGTTCATGACTTTATTTCCATGACTTTACTAGAGACTCTTTAGAATAAAACACTTATGACTCCTATCCAGGCCTCCGACTTTATTCTCTCCCGTGTGTCGCGTATTGACATCATTCCAGTGCTGGCGATTGACGATGTGTCTATCGGGATGGATCTAGCCCACGCATTGGTTGATGCTGGTATGTCGGCTATTGAGGTTACGCTTCGTACTGACAACGCCTTGAAAGTGATTGAAGCCATGGCGTCGGTTTCCGGGGCAACAGTAGCCGCGGGTACTGTTTTGAACGAATCCCAGCTGTTGGCCTCCCGGGAAGCCGGGGCGGAATTTGTTGTCTCTCCTGGCAGTACTCCGGCTCTCTTACAGTCTGCTCAGACCCATGGCATTCCGTTATTGCCCGGAGCGGCTACCGCCAGCGAAATCATGGCATTGTTTGAATCCGGATTCCACTTCCAGAAGTTCTTCCCCGCCGCTATCAATGGTGGGGTAGGAGCGTTAAGGTCACTGGGTGCGCCGCTGCCAAATGTTTCGTTTTGCCCTACGGGGGGTGTTAACGCAACCAATGTGACCGACTATCTTGCGCTGGATAATGTGGTTTGTGTGGGGGGCTCCTGGATGATCACTGCTCAGGATATGGCGAATCGTGATTGGGATATGATAGGGAAACGTGTCGGCCAGGCGAGCTAGATGACAGAGGTTTGGATTATAGAGGTCTGGATGATAAAGATTATGTAATACCGTAAGTCGAAGCCCCCTGGAAATAATCGACGCATCGAACATTAGGCTTGAGTTGTGACCCTCATTGGAGAGGAGCTGTTAGCCTCAGGGGAATTCAACTTCAGACGTTGCAGGCCCCAGGCATGCAAGGCAGTGATCACTGGCCTTAGAGTTCTCCCATAGTCTGTCATTGAATACTCAACCTTTGGCGGTAGGTATCTCAGGATAAATCTTCCTCACAATCAGGTTGTCTGCCTCAAGTTCTCTTAGTTGTTTCGTCAGCATCTTCTGCGTTATTCCCGGCATTATTCGGCGCAGCTCATTGAAGCGAATAGTTTCTAATAACAAGTGATGCAGAATCACTCCTTTCCACTTACCACCGATTACTTCTAGTGCCGACTCGACAGGGCACCCTTCATTGCAGTCATATCTTGTGTGAGGCATGGTTTGTTCCGATAGTGTGTTTTTGAATACCAGGTATCCTTTAGGTGCGTACTTAATAAAAAGGGTGGTGTAATGTATCCTCCGGGCCTTTTCGAAGCAAGGGAGCTACACCAGTGGTAGTTTCTACAAACCCAGAGAGATTATTATGAAAGTAATGCAAGTCAATTCCTACGGTGAACAAGCCAAATTTGAATCCGCAGAGATTGCTAAACCGGAAGTGAGTTCTGGTCACGTGTTGATTAAAATCGCTGCCTCTAGTGTCAACACGGTGGATACCATGATCAGGAGCATGGGCAAAGACTTGCCGCTGTCACCTGATACGCCCGCGATATTAGGTATGGACTTCGCTGGAACAATCGAAGCAATTGGTGATGGGGTGGCTGACTACGCGATTGGTGATGAAGTTTACGGCTGCGCCGGAGGGTTGGCTGATCTGCCGGGAAGCCTGGCGGAATACATGGTTGCAGATAGCCGTTTGATAGCCATCAAGCCTGGCAATTTGTCGATGAAAGAGGCCGCTGCTCTACCGTTAGTGGCAATTACGGCGTATGAAGGTTTGACTAGAGCTGGCATTGCTAAAGGTCAAAAAGTGTTGGTGCACGGAGGCTCTGGCGGTGTTGGTCATGTCGCCTTGCAACTGGCGAAACACTTTGGCGCGGAAGTCTATTCCACTGGTGGCGGAGACAAACAGCTAAAACTGATCGAGTCTTTGGGGGCAACACCCATCAACTATAAAAGTGAAAAGGTTGCAGATTATGTAGCAGCTCACACCGCTGGTGCTGGATTTGATATGGTGTTCGACTCGGTCGGTGGGGAGAACATGATTAATTCTTTCGAGGCGGCTAGATTGAGTGGTCAGATTGTATCCACTGTGGCGATGTGTGAGCTCGATTTAACGCCGGTGCATTTCAAGGGCTTGTCCTTGCATGTTGTTTTTATGCTGATCCCAATGCTTTATGATTTTAATAGACAAGCCCATGGTGATATTTTGCGCAAGTTGGCTCGTATCGCCGAGGCTGGTGAGTTGAAGCCGGTTCTCGATGAAAACCAGTATTCCCTTGAAGAGGCAGGGGAGGCACATGCTCGCCTGGAAAGTGGTCAAGCGGTTGGCAAGGTGGTCATTGAGATATAAGCTAACTTCGGTCAGATTGTGAACGACTGTATGTTTGTGCAGTCGTTCCCATTGGATTGACTAGAGATCGATAGGGTTCAGTGTTAAATGATTGAATGCACATTGACTCCATGTTCGACGAATTCTGTCGTTTTCCCATGAATTCCGGGCTACGGAACAATTTGTACTGGTGTCTGACGTCATGTTTGATTAGAATCCGCGGGTTTTTTATACCCTCATCTCGCCTATATTTATGTCAACGGTTACTCGATTTCCCCCAAGTCCTACCGGTTATCTCCATGTAGGAGGTGCCCGTACTGCGCTATTTAATTGGTTATACGCCAGGAAGTCTGGTGGGGAAATGGTGCTTCGAATCGAGGATACTGATTTACAACGCTCATCTCAGGAAGCCATTGACGTCATTCTTGAGGCTATGAAGTGGCTGGGGTTGACATGGAATCAGGGGCCTTTCTATCAGACCAAACGGTTTGATAGATATGATGAAATTATCCAGCAATTACTCAGTCAGGGTGATGCCTATCATTGTCGATGTAGCAGGGAACGATTGGATGAACTTCGGGAGCAGCAAAGATCGGATGGTGAGAAACCACGTTATGATCATCGCTGTCGGGATGCCGGACATGAATTGGAATCCGGGGTAGCATCGGTTGTTCGCTTTCGAAACCCCTTAACCGGAACGGTGGTGTTTGATGACGTGGTTCGGGGCACAGTGGAGATCGATAATCGAGAAATGGATGACTTGATCATTGCTCGGACGGATGGTTCTCCTACTTATAATCTCACAGTGGTGGTGGATGATGTTGATATGGGAATTACCCATGTTATTCGAGGTGATGACCATACCAATAACACTCCTCGCCAAATCAATATTTTTCATGCCTTGAAGGCCCCCTTGCCCGTATTCGCCCATGTGCCTTTAATTCTGGGTAAAGATGGGCAGCGCTTGTCAAAAAGGCATGGTGCGGTGAGTGTGCTTGAGTATAGGGAGATTGGTATCCTGCCGGAAGCATTGTTGAACTACCTGATTAGACTGGGATGGTCCCATGGTGATCAGGAGATTTTTGATCAGGACGAAATGATCGAATTGTTTGATATCAGCGATATCAACAAATCTGCTGCTAGCTTTGATATGGAAAAACTACTTTGGTTGAACCAGCATTATATTAAGGAGGCGGACCAGCAACGATTAGCGAAAGCCC
>JAALKB010000226.1 GCA_011088265.1 Gammaproteobacteria bacterium | reverse complement strand
TTACGATATGATTTTATTGGTTCTGTTTTGGTTTAAACCAAATTTGTCCCAAATTTTGATGCTCGAAATGGCCCCCTACCCCCCTATTTCAATGAAACAAAAACCATTGTTGAATCAGATTCTTTTGAAGTGTATGTGACTAAAGCTGACCGGACAGAAGATAGTCAATGTAGCAATGAGCAATGTACAACGGTATATGGTTGAGATGGTTTATGCAGAGGAAAATTAGAAAACGAAGTAGTGTTCAGAATAAACAGGGACCTCCGTTTATGCCTTAAACTTATCTAGTTGATTTTTGTTGGCAGTGTTGTTTTCGGTGAATGAGGCGAGACCAGGATAAGGTTACATTGGATAGTAGTTGTTGCCTGGTGAGCGATCCAGGGAGTTTGAATGCAGCTTTTATTTATCCTGCCATTCCCTGACGCAGAAGCATATGCATTCGATCTGATTTTAAGTCCCGCTGTAATAGTCGTAAGGAGGAATGGAATTCGTCCAGATCCACTGAACTCGTTAGTACTGATCGTTGCGGTTCTTCGGGCATGAACTCATTGAGCCCGTGGAGCAGCCGTTGATTATCAAAAAGCAATCCCTCTCCTGCTTTCAAAGCAAATACCAATCTCAATTCCTTATCGTAAAGCAGCGAATAGAGTCGGCGGAGTGCCCGGTAGGAAGGTTCGACCATATCTTCAGCAATATCTAGCGGAGACATTTGTCGCTCGTTAGTACGTATGCCGCAAACTTTCCCGTTATCGTCTAGCTTGATGACCGGTAGCCGGGATTTATACCATCGTTCGTTTCCGTGGCTATTGTCTCCTGGATCAAAGCGCTGATTAACAATTGGTAAACGGCACAATAAATGGAAGTCTTCTGGCCAACGCTGCTTTAGTCTCCGAACGGCTTCAAAACCGTCTACTAATGTGGACTCGCCACCATTGGTTGAAGGATGAAGAACCTGAAATACCGTAATACCTATCGGTGACAACCGATAAGGTTCATCAACATGAGGGTCTAATTGGCTCGTCGTATCTCCCACGTTTGTCATCCTTTTCTTCCTGGTAAGCGTATATGTGCCAAAATGGGTTTGACGTTGAACCCCAACGAGAGCGATTAATCGTTGCTTTTCAGCAATATCGGTTGGGGCGTCGGTGATTTTGCAAAATCCATAATCGCAGATAGCTTCAAGGATACGAAGTCGAGATGATGGATCCTTCTCTGCTTGAGTCAGGCTTCCTATGGGTATATCGTTAGCCAAAGAGGCATCCCAAAGAATTGGCTGGTGACGCCGCCGCCTGCGTTCTTCACTCGAATAACAATGATTTCGAAGCCATTCTCCAGAATACAACGAGGTATGATCCCCTCCAGACCAGCGTATCCTTACCGTGTTATCAAACAGTTCGGCAGATACAATGGCAATGTCTTCGGGGATTTGATGTAATCGAATACCACGAATTCCACTTAAGGGAGTCCCGCAATCTGTACAATAACATTGATGGCGCATCCAAATAGGATGGAATGCACTGATATGATTATCTCCCCAACGAATCTCCAATCGATTCTTGAGTACCTCTGCAGAGCAAATTTTGTAACGTGGTATGGGGTCCATCATTCCTAATGCCAGAGTTAGAAATGATATTTTGCCCGGTGTTAAGGGCTAAACTCAAGCTCCACTTTTAACATTAATAGCCGAAACCTGAAAAAAGAGGCTTCATTGTATTTCCTATATATATTTCCTGTATGTATTTCCTGAGTGTATTTCCGGGCACCGGCCTTATTAGGTTCATGTATGCTCAAAAAGCATGGAAGCCAGGTAGTGGTGGAAGTCGACAACAACTCTTTCCAGCTCAACCAATCTACCACCTTGGGAATGAGTAGCGTGCATGCCAGATTGCACGCGTTCACAGATAGCCTTGTCCTCTGCGAAAAAAGCTTGTACGAAATCCATTGTTTCCTTATCACTGGCTGGCTTCGATTCATATAAACCAGCATTTCTAACCGAACATTTCTGTGGAGATATGGGTAGAACACTTATCCAATTCCAGGAATCGTAGGTGATAATTCCAACAAATGATGGAGGGATTGAGATAAGCAGGTAGTTCTCGAATACGGCACTTTCTTTGGGTGCAAAAAAGTCCCACACCTTACTTCTGGCATTGATTATCTTACCCCCTGTTAGTGTCCAGTCACGACCTCCTTCGATGTAGAAAGCCTCTCGGGTTGGTGTGACTGCTTCCAGAGTCTCGGTGTGAACACGAAAGAGATGATAACTTTCCATTGCATTCTCCATAGCTAATTTCCAATTTGTAGACCACTCCTCCTCGCCATTAGGCACTGAGATTTGAAAGCGCTCCGACTGATACTTCCTTAGATAAGGTTCTATGCCAGCGAGCTTTTTACTTAATGAAGGTGCATCATTGCTGAGCGTCACGAAAACCAGGCCCTCCCATGTATCCACACGAAACTGAGGCAAGCAATGTTCTGCTTTATCAATATCAGCACTTCCCTGATGTGGAATACCGATTAATACTCCCTTCGTATCGTAAGTCCATCCATGGTAGGGACACACAAACCTTGTGCTAATTCCCATACCTTCCTCGCACAATATTGTTCCACGGTGTCTACAAACATTTGACATGGCATGAAGCTGACTATCTTTCCCACGGACTATTACGACTGGTTCGTCAGCCAATTTAAATGCGTAGTAGCTCCCCACATCTTTTAACTCCTGCTCTGCGCAAACAAATATCCAATCTTTATGGAATATTTGTGCACGTTCCAATGTGTATATATCTGGATCGACGTAACTAGCGAATGGCAGTGATCTCGCAGATTCAAGGGGCGCGGAAGCTATCGATTCCATTTCACGAAATTTGGACATGGCAAATGAACGTTAGGGTTTGTTGGACCTGGACACACTACTGTCACGCTCAGGCTCCCAACCGGGGGCATAAAAAGATATCCAATTTTATTTCGCCAACCCCGGGTTTCCACCATTTTTCCAAAAAGTCGAGTAAACCCATGGAAGAACACAACAAAAGGATTCACAGATTCGATCGGTCGAGTGATACCGTAAACCACCTCTTCCTGTTCTTCTTCAAAAGTGCCGAACATTTTGTCCCATATGATAAAAATTCCCCCATAGTTTTTGTCGATATATTTCTTATTTGAACCATGATGGACTCGATGATGAGACGGTGTATTCATAATGGCTTCAACAAATTTCGGAAGTTTGCGAACAACTTCAGTGTGTAAAGCGGTTTGATAAAGCTGCACAAATATTTCCGCAAAGAATATTAGGAAAGGATTAAACCCTAACATTGCCAATGGTATAGAGAACACCAAGGGTATTAGCCCATCCAGTGGACCAAATCGGTAGGCAACAGAAATATTGAAATAGGGTGAGCTATGGTGAACGGTGTGAGTTGCCCATCCGAACCCAACACGGTGCATAAATCGATGTTCGCAATAGTAGATCAGATCAGCAAGCACAATACATAAAACGATTGACCACATTGTAATAGGAATATGAGTGATGCTGACGTAGTTATAAAAGAAATAGTATGTCGCCAGATAGAAGCCACCCAAGAGGAAATTCAATCCTATAAAGGCATACAACGTGATGAAGTTCGTGATGGCGTCGGTCAATATATTTAGTTTGAACTTACCCTTTACGACCAAACGCAAAAACTCGAACACCAAAAAAATTAGTGCTATCAGAAAGAACCAGTTATTGAAGGACTCGTCCCACGCGTAAACCTCCATTTCTGTATAGACTTTTGTCAGAAATTCCATCGTATCAACCTTGTGTTAATTAGTATATAATCAGAATTGACAATATATTTGCTAACCACTAAATTGTCAATACTGACAATAAAATAAATATGGGCAGACCTAGTATCAAAGCAGAACGGACACAGGAGATTCTCGATGCCTACGAGAGGTGCGTGTCACGATTTGGTGTAGAGGGCTCTACGCTGGAAAAAATCGCCGAGGAAGCTGGACTGCGGCGTAGTTCGCTCAGACATTATATTGGTAATAAGGACGACTTATTGGAAGCGTTGGTTACACGCTTTATCACAAAATCCAGGCAATCGACGGAGGAATTAATGTCATGCCTGACCGCGGGAATGGATGCCGCTAGTTTGGTTGAAACATTGTTTGATGAATCGTCAAGAGACCAGAGTTTAGCGCTTGTTGCAGGGGCATTGATTGTCGCCGGAACTGAATATCCTGACGTCGCAGCAAGCCTGATTACCTGGATCGATGAATTCAATGATGGTTTCGCGAAAAGACTGAGGAAGATATGGCCACAATGTAAGCTTCGCGATTGCCAAATCGTTGCAACTGGTATTATTGGAATTTATTTCAATGTCGAATCATTTTCGTCATTAGGTTCAACCGAAAAGCTAAACAAAAGATCAAAAGATGCGGCTCTTCGACTAGCTCTTTCGCTTTCATGAACGCGATCACCAACCACAACCACAACGAGCATATCAGACTTCTCAATGGTTTATGGTAAGGATTCAGAGTCGAATTAACACCGAAAATTACCAACACCGCCCATAGTAAGAGCTATTTCATTGCTTTTCTTAATGCGGCCGCCATGGCGCTAGATGCTGTATCCCTTTTTGATTTTTGACGGCTCCTGATTGTCTCTGGTGCGAATCTGGAGCCATCAGGTTTTTTGGCCACAGTTTTTTTTGCCGTGGTTTTTCGTGCAGATACGTCATCGGGATCAATAGCTGAATCAGCCAGACGCATGGATAAACCGATACGCTTTCTCTGCACATCAACCTCCATCACTTTAACTTTAACAATGTCCCCAGCCTTTACAATTTCTCTTGGATCTTTGACATAGTTGTTAGACAGGGCAGAGATATGTACCAAACCATCCTGGTGAACCCCCACATCGACAAAAGCACCAAAGTTAGTGACATTGGTTACTACGCCTTCAAGCAGCATATTCGGGTTTAAATCAGATATCTTTTCTATACCATCCTGAAACTCAGCGGTTCTAAATTCTGGACGGGGATCCCTTCCCGGCTTCTCGAGTTCATGCAGAATATCTTTTAAAGTCAACGTACCCAGTTCCTGAGTAGCATATTGAGTGGCATCAACTTTCCTCAGGAATGCCTGATCACCAATAAGCGTATGTATCTCCCGTTGGTGATTTTTGGCAATTTTCTCGACTACTGGATAAGACTCGGGATGCACACAGGAAGCATCCAGGGGATGGTCTCCGTTCATTATTCTCAAAAAGCCAGCAGACTGTTCAAACATCTTTGGCCCTAAACGTGCAACCTTCAATAGCTCTTTTCGACTTTTGAACTCCCCATTGGTTTGTCGAAATTCAACGATGTTAGTAGCAACGCTCTGATTCAGCCCCGAAACTCTCGCGAGTAGAGGCTCTGATGCCGTATTGAGATCAACACCCACAGAGTTTACGCAGTCCTCCACCACTGAATCCAGTGTCCGCGCCAAACGATATTGATTCACATCATGCTGGTACTGACCGACTCCAATGGCCCTGGGTTCGATTTTTACCAGTTCAGCCAACGGGTCCTGTAAACGCCGGGCGATGGAAATCGCCCCTCGAATAGTGACATCGAGTTCTGGAAACTCCCGGGATGCGAATTCAGAGGCGGAATAAACAGATGCCCCCGCTTCACTGACCACGATTTTTTTCAACTTCAACGATGGGAACTTCTCCAGCAATTCGATCACCATTTTTTCGGTTTCCCGGGACGCCGTACCGTTTCCGATACTGATTAAATCAACATCATATTTATCACAAAGCGTGGCCACCGCAGTAATGGCTTGATTCCAGTGCTTCTGGGGAGCATGGGGATAGATGGTCTGGTGATCC
>JAALKB010000225.1 GCA_011088265.1 Gammaproteobacteria bacterium | reverse complement strand
CGCTGCGGATCTCATCTACAGGAGCACCTTCATAAGACTCCAAGCCATTTAGAGGACTATCCAGGTGAATGTCGGCTGCATGTATAAATTTCATTGAGCACCCTCTACTGAGCCAGCTTCCTCTACAACCTGCTCCTCACTAATTCCAACGCTCTTAAGTAAAGCCGCATACTGCCCTTTATCTTCTCTCAGTTTACTAATGATTTGTCGGGCTGCCGTTTGCATCTCTGGCACTTCTACTGGCGTTGACCCACGCTCAAACACACCACAAAGGTGAGAGTATTCATTATTGATCCTGTCGGTTAGAACAGCAGGCACCATCTCTTCACCGAAAAAAAGATGCAGAGTTTCAGATGTCATTCCTTTGTCTGGGTACTTGTAGTAAAGATAAATCTCGAAAAATTTTCTCGCGTTGTTTCCGAAGTTGTAGAACGTCGTGTAATTGCTGTCATCGATGAGTTCGATTTCTGAACACTTGTATATTTGATGGAAGAGATAGTTAAATTCGGTTACGTATTCCTTCAGGTATTTTGGCATTCTCTGAATGGTTGATATCTTATCCTGCCGAATTATGACGAAATAACCCTTTTGGTAATCCTTCTCCTTTCCATCCGCATCAAGATACTTCCCGCGCAACTTTTTCAAATATTTGAGAAAATCCAGGTTATGAGTTGACACAAATAACTGTTCGAATCGTCCATTGGATACTATTTCAGCGCTTATTAAACTGTAGACAAAGAAGATATGATTACCGTCGAGCGATGATATTGGATCGTCAATCCAAATAATTGGCTTCGAATCTTTTGTATCAACATCATCAAGTTTTGCCAAAAAATAGCAGAAGGCCAACAGGCTGCTTTCTCCTTCACTTAGGTGGTAGGCCTTTTTTCCATCCCTAACAATTTCAAAACGGATATGCTTCGCTTCGTCGCCTGGTATATCGTCTTTCAATGCCTGAAGTGAAAGAAACTGGTGCCCAAAAAAGTTATTCAAATACTCATTTACTTTCTTTGCACCTTTCTCCTCATCATTCAACTCGCGCCTCTTGGATGCCAGTAGTTCCTCCTTATCGCCGATGTCGTTTTCTATACGCTTTTTCTCTTGCCCAGCTGCATCGCGCTTTTGCTTTAATTCATCTATAGCTGAAATCTGACGCTCATATCTAACAGTTACAAGGTAATCAAAGACTTCTTTCAGGCGTAAAGCCGATTTCGCTCTATCCTGTTCTTTACCCAGAGAGTTAGAAAAATCATCTGACTGTGTTGCTATACCATCATATAAACTCCACAACTCCTCCAAACCATCACTAACATCATCGGGTCTATTGAACGGTATCGGAGTCAGGATGCTGTTTTTCCTCACTTGCAGCTGACCAATCAATAAATCCAGTGATTTTAAATATTCCCCTAAACCGTCGTTTAGACGTCTATCAAAATCATCAAGCTCATCGTGAAAGTTCGAATAAAATATGTCTTTGTCGACTTTAAGTGCTGAGGATACTGCCGTTTTCTCCTTTTCTATATCCTCAATCAGCGAATCGATATTGCCTTCAAGCTTTTCCGATTCTTCATCATAATGTTTGTCTAATTTCGTCCATCGATCATCATCAATAGGATTGCCGCAGAAGGCACAATTATCTCGCTTATTCTTATGAAGCATTCGGCCTTCATTGGCCCAACGGTTTAGAATGGCATCGTTCAAAAGATCATCAATTTTGTCGGACTCACTGATCTTTTTGGTAAGAAGTTTATTTGCCTGCAGGATAAAACTAGACAAACTAAGACTAGGAGCTTGAAACGAAGGTATTGGATCGAGTGCCTTTTCAGAAATTAGTTTCTCGTACTGCGCTATCTGACTATCAATCGGCGCTTGATAGCCTTCATCCAAAACGCTACGAATATCGTTTTTTATTTTTTGTATATTGTAATTTTGATCGCCATATCGTTCCGCCTTGTACTTTATTCCAATTTTTCTATCAGTAGCTTTATCTCCTAACTGTTTCTCAAGACTGTCATTTGCCGTTTTATGATCCGTTTTCTCTGATTCATATACCTCTAATGCCTTGATTTTTTCAGCAAATAAACCAGTTTGACTCCCCTCTTCATTTGAACCAAGCTCCCTTTCAAGCTCATGAATTTCTTTTTCTATCTTGTTGTTGTCGTCACCAAGTATCGCAAAAGGCTCAATACTCTCATCTGGATTGGTAATGAAATGAAGGTTATCTCGAACGAAATCCTCATTAAATACACGGACCTTATTTCCATGCCCTACCAGGTTTGCATGTGTAACCTGTTGCCCATCAGCCAACGAAACTTCAAATGATGGATTCTCGAATTTGTCGGACATCCATCCAGTCTCCATCGCTCGAACAATTCGCGAGAGAGTCGTTTTGCCGGAGTAATTACGGCCGTAAAGTACATTAATGGCACTAAAATCGGTTACGTTACCCGTCCCACCTCGTAACGCATCGTCCCATTTGAAATCATGAAAGATGCCCAGATTCTTTATCGACGTAATCTTTTTAATCCCTGAGCTCATACCGCCTCCTTTCTTTTAACCCGCTCATATATGAATCCTATTGTGCCAATTTGATTATCTAGTGATTAGGTGTCACTGCCTGCTGAAGCACTTAAGGAAATCAGGGTGCTTCCAATTCCTTGATGAACGACCTCAACCAACTGTGACTCGGCCAGCTTGAAACAGCCAGGAGCTATTTCAAATGGGAACCAAGCAGGATCAGAAACAATCTCATCCATGGACAGCCTGTCTTTCTCGGAAGAAAACAGAACCGAAGAATACAACCAGGTTATCAGAGCACTATTTTTCAACTGGATTTTGTTACCAGGCTTAACTGATGACTTCCCTGTAGAGACCAATACTTCCCACTGAATAAGACTTTGCAAATATCTTGCTGCAGCACGCTTAATACTCTCTCTATCACCTACAGACTCTATGACACGACGATTAAACTCCGAATTAGTTACTTCGTCTTGTAACTTAAATAGCCTTCCCAATATTTTGCTCAATGATAGAAAATAGGGGTAAGTTGCTATACCCATACCGTAATGGATTGCCAAACGTTCTGCGTTATTTGCCGATCTAAATAACTCCACAGCTTCAGCTTTGAATACTTCGTCAACACCAGATGATTTTACCCATGTGGCGGTCAGAATATTCTTCGTTTTACGACGGCTGGTTTCTCCATCAATTGAAGTCAGCAGATATTCATCAAGTAGTACATTGATTTCCGCCAATGGCTTTCCATCTCCTACCAGTTTCGCAGCTTGGTCCATCCACTGCTTTTCAACATAGCGGTCAAAACCCACCAGTGGTTTTTTCTTACTCATTTACTTCTCGGTTAATTGTAATGTAGGGCACAATTACCTCTTCGATAGCTATCCCACCATGCCCTACTATTTTTTCTCCTTTTGAAACAAAAGCTTCCCTACCCTTCATTACTTTAGGCCAATAGTCATTGGGCAAGCCAGTTTGAGGCCAATCAACAACCTCTACAGATTCAATTGAAATGCTTCCTCTTAGCGTTTCAGTTTCATACACTCGAGTGCGCTCACCTCTCGATTCAGCAATAGCTCCCTCGTTTACTTTGCCAGAACCTACGGCCTCAACATTGCCATGATCCGACGTTACATGAATTGAAAAGCCATTGCTAAGCAACGCATCAAGTAGCTTATCCAGATAGCCAGACTCGGCCCACAAGTTGACCTGATTATGCATACCCGGTGCACCCAGTAACATGCCATGCATCATGTCATCAACCGTGTTGATAACTAAACCAACCGCTCGAAAGCGGCGATCACTCAACCTGTCAATCAATGCATCAATATCATCAGTACCCAGCCCCTTCTCATAATGGACTTGGCTCTTATCCAAACCGTGATCCATCCAGAACTGTTGCCACGCCTTCGGCTCTGAACTGGTCGTTGCTATGGTTTTTGCAAATTGATATGGCGCTTTTGCCGAAAATAGCGCCTGCCTTGATACGGAGGTTACGGTAGGCACCCAGGCAAACACACTGGCCTCGGTAAATTGCTGCTCAGAAAGCTTCTCCCTCGCCGTGATCCATTGGTCCAAGGCCAAGCCATCAATCAGAATCAAAGCCACTTTAGCCGCTTGGTCATTCTCTATTTCTCTGGCCATCACCCTTGGCACATGATGCAACATTACTGGGGGGACAGGCGGATGGTTATGCAGCCCGGCATATTTCGCCAGCAACCATTGAGAAAAAGAGTCGTCAATACGCTGTTGCAGGGCTTGATATACCTCTGCATCAGCCTTCTTGTTCTGACTATTTAAGTGATAGCGCGCAGACAACTCAGCCCAACGATAGGCGAATTGCTGCCAGTGCTGATGCCGATCATCAATACAAGGCAAAGTCTCATCACACAGCTTTACCAAACCATCGAATCGTTTTTGCTGCTCTTTGTCTGGATCCTGTAATACCCCTACCAAGCACCAGTGGCCTATTAATCTGTCGGGCTCCAAGATTTCTATAGGAGTGAGATACCCCTCAAGAAACAGGTTATCTATATAAACTCGCACATCATCATGCCCGAAAGGTAAAACCACTTTATCTTCTAACTCGGTATTCACCTGATAGACAGACGCTGGCTCTTTGACCCCCAAGCCTTGCGACTCAATAACCTCATGCACATAACCAGACCAATGCTTCTGTAGAAAAGCAAAGAAACTCTTCTTTTGCGCGACTATCTCTTCCAATGGCCAGTGTTGAAACTGCTTTCGCCTTTTTAGCAACGCCACCAAACGGGCTTTAAGTACATCTGGCAACTCGATGTCTCGATAATGCAAACGCAATAACGCCCGCAATAAGTCCGAAGACGTTTGCACAATTTCAGGTGCAATTTTGAATACGTGACGTAGCACAAAATCGCTACTGGCACTTTCGTTTAGATCACCTGGCGTGTACTCACACAGGGCATTATCCAGTGAATTCAACTCCTCAGCTTGTAATGCTTTCAACACAGCGTAGGAGAGTTGAGGAAAACAATCCCCCAGGGACAAGGACAAACGAGCAGATTGCTGCAAAATATCATAGGCAATAGCTTCAGGATTAAACTGATCGCTATCATTACTGATCACACAAGCCGCTTGCTGCGGCCTGATTTTATGCTCCAAAAAATAGCGAAGAGCTATAGAATCTTCATAAAAGTGCAGCTCAAGTCCTTTAGCCAACAGGGCCTGCTGCAACGATTCCTCGACCAATAGCCCATCGGGATCATCAGCAATAAAAACTTTCGCGATTCGCTGGTCAATATGTACTAGAATTTTTTGCTGCCAGCCTGGCAACTCTGTATTTGCGACACTTCCAGTGAGATCACTATTCATAACATTACCTATCCAGCGGGTCTCACTCGTAACAGCAATAAAGCGTTTAATTCAGGCTTGAGTTTTTGCCTTTCTTGATAATCGAGCTCCCACTGCTGCTGCTCCGCCTTAAGCTTACCAAGCCGATAGTCTCTAACTTCGGCCAAACCAATACGATCTATCGCTCTTCGTCTAGCCTTAAAACCGTAATATGCCTTTTCTTTCTCCTGCTCGAGGTTGTCGATATATCGTGCTTTAAGTTGCTCATAGGTTGACTTACCCTGCTCTTCAGCCTGCTGACTGGCAAAGGCAAATACCGATGTATGATCCGGCTGCAACAGCTCGCCGCTATCAACTGCTGTATCATTGCTCAGCAACGCTTCCCAAATACGCTTTGCCGTAGCAGGGAAGGGTTTTCCTTCCATCGTTTGATATACAGGGAAATATGCTGTTTCTTTTACACTCTTTGATTGACTGAGTCTGGACGTATCCAGCACTATTTGCCAAAGCGACCAAATACCATCAACC
>JAALKB010000224.1 GCA_011088265.1 Gammaproteobacteria bacterium | reverse complement strand
CCACCCCACAAAACCCCCCCCCCCCCCCCCCCCCCCCCCCCCCCCCCCCCCCCCGGGCCCGCCCAATTCCGCCCCCGTCTTCAGTACCCGCGCTATTTAACGCCATGTTCTGTGGCTTGAATGGAGCAACCCGGTATCCCATTGAATGAAATAGTCGACACAACCCCGTGACCAGCACACTCTTGCCCGCATCGGAAGTAACTCCCTGAATCATAAGCGTTGGGGTGGGTTTGATTTGGGTCATTGAATGGGGTAGCAAAGAGAAAAGGATAGGATGGCATTGGATACATTGTAAGCTTGAAGCAATATATCTCAATGCCATGGGCGAACGCTTTTGGATTTTTTAGGCTTTTTAATTTTCCATTGAAAATAGACCATTGAAGATAGAGATGTCGAATATTGAATCTTTGCCCTGCAATAGCTACATGACAGATTGTACCCAGGCATAAGTAAGATAGGAGCGAGCAGTGTTGCAATGGGGGGTATATCAGGCATGGCAACGCCAAAGAAGTACGCCGAATAAATGCAGCAAAAGCATTAAGGAATTGAAATTTTTAGGGTGTCGTTTCTTTGGGTCAATTCCAGATGTTTCAGAAAACCCATACCAAGCAGAATGTTGTCCCCCTTCATGAAAGGATTGATGCCCCCCTTAACATTATGCATAACGATATTACCGATGGAGATGCTGTCCAGCAGTGTGGTATAGGTGGTAATAATTCCATTAGCGGTTTGCGCATTGATGGGTCGTCCTTCTTTTAGCCCCAGCCTTTGCGCCACTGCTTGAGGAACGCTAACATGGGTAGCTCCGGTATCCAATAGGAAAGTCACTGACTGATCATTTATTTTTCCATTCGCCACATAATGCCCGGAGCGGTTTCTGATTAAGATCACTTCTTTTTGCCCGGTCTCTGTCACGTAACTAATCACTTTCTGATTGGGGTTGTAGATATTACCGAGCAGATAATTAAAGAACACTGCGAGAGCACTTAACAAAACCAGCCATACCACAACGGCTCCGATGCTATTCGAAGTTGAAGAGTTCTTTTTCTGGCCCATATAATTGCCTATTGATGATTTTCTTCGTTATTCTCAACGATGTATGCTTCATAAGTGAATGAGGTACAAGTCGTCTGAATATGGCTCTCCGAATTTTTCAGATCCATGAAACGATAGTACCCATAACTATTCTTTTTTACCAAAGAACCAGCTCTATAAAGTAAATGAAAAAGATTGGAATGATCGGTGGTCTGGCTTGGCCTTCTACCATTGAATATTACAAGATGATTTGCACGAAGGTGAGTGACTTTCATCAAAAAAGAGGCGACACTCCGCCCTATGCAGTACCGGAGATGGTCATCGAGTCGGCGAATATTGCAGAAACCAGAGCCCTTCGTGGGAAAACCAGCGATGAAACGTCTTGGGCGAAATTCGATGAAAAGTTTCGCTCTACCCTATTAAAGTTAAAAGCAGCCGGTGCTGACTTCGGATTTATCGCCAGCAACCCCCCCCACATGAGAATCCAGTCCATTACCAAAGATCTCGATTTTAAAGTCATCAGTATTCTCGATGCCATGGCCCAGACCGCTCGAAATGAACAAGCCCAAAAAGTTCTTGTACTGGGCACCGCCGTTACCATGCGAGCCCCGGTATATCAAAAGATACTAAATCAGTTCCATATAGAAACCGTCCCCCAGCTACCCAGCGAGATCATTGACGAAATCCAACACCTGATCGACACCGACTTCTACACCGGGAATCCCATAGATGCCAGAGCCAGACTGCTAGCCATCTGTCACGAATACGCAGAAAAAGAAACCACTGCCATTAGCCTGGCCTGCACAGAACTCCCCCTGGCCTTCCCGGATCAGGCTGAATCTGAAACCTTCGAATTTGATGGATTCCAATTTATCAATACCACTGTGGCCCATGTAAATGCGGTGGTGGAAGAAGTGTTGGGATGGACGAAGAGGGACTTTCAGAAATTTGGGTTGGCTAAACGGAACATTCACGAAGATCTGGATTCAACGCTTATCATGAGAGTAAGAAAAGTGAAAAGCATCTAATACCATCCGAAAGTATGATGATATCTAGCACGGTGTTTGTGACTAGGCTCTTTGTTGGTACCAAGGTAGAGTCGAGATTATAGATACCTTCCAGTGTTTACAAAAAACCATACTCTCAAATCACAATAGTTACGACTCTGACTCCTGATCTCGCTACTTATACGGTTGGACAGATCAACCTTTAGTTTTGTACCAGGATCCTTTTTTGCAAACCCAGTCCCCTATGACTGTACCTTCTCTATATACTTGGCTATTAAGAACGCAAGCAGCATACGATTCTGATATGAATACAAAAAGAATAACAGTCAGAAAAAACTTTAATGGTAACTTTGATTTCATGTGTGTTCTCTCATTATTTATTCGAATCAGGATCGTTCGTCACTTCTCTGTCTTCGGAGTTAGAAGCTGGTAGGTGGAAACCGCTTAGAGAGGAGGATTCACTCAAGGAAGGGAAATCACTTACGGAAGGGAAATCACCCAAGGAAAAAAAACCATCCAACTTCTTACCGGTTTTTCCTTTCTTGCCAACGTTAACCCAAGTTCCGTTCGTACACATTTTATTTCCAATAGTCTGATTCTCATTATAACAATCGCCTCGAAGTGCGCACTTTGGGGAGTTGCAGGCATTAGCTACGCTGGAAGCAATACCGCAAAACACAATAACTAGCAAAAGGACGAATCTATTCATATCGTCCTTCCTCCAGGCTTACAGTTCAAGTTGGCTTCTCTTAGAGTATCCCAGCTGTGCTTCCAATTGCTCTGTGCTTTGCTTTTCAAATCCTTGTACTCGTTTATCCTTTCCATTTGTGTTTTATTCGGGGAATCACTGGATGATATTTTTAGGGCCCAAAACTCGTTGTTTCTGATTCGATCATACTCGTGTTTTAGTAAGTCTGAAAGTCTCATATCTACATCTTCATCAAGTATCGAGCCATATAGCGTCCTGGCATTACGAAGCACCCCTGCTATTATATTAACCCTATCAATATCTGATACATCGTCATGAACGGAAAGGTTTCTCAGGTCAGAAAACAAAATATCTGTGCCCGCAATGGCGGTAAAGCTGGAAATCATCGAGCCTGACAGGTCTGACCAATATATCGATCCTGGCCAATCTTCCTTTGATTCCAGATTTGCGGAAATTAAATCTGAGTTACTCATATCTGAAAAACGAATGGTTGGAGCTAATAGCTTGCTAGCTCTTAACCTTGCACCGCTAATATTTGCGCACAAAATCATAGGGTGGCTAAATTCAACCTCACTAATGTCTACTTTTTCGGGTAAGAGTTTCAGCTCTATGAACTTTTTTGATTCAAAGCCACGCTGGACTGAAAATATGCCTCCTAATTTATTGGACCCGAGAAATTTCAGGATTTGGCTCACCAGAGCGGGGAACTCAGGGCTCAGGCTGTCGATCAGCAATTGGGTTCTTGTTACTAGAAACCGATGGAAGCTTTCCTCATAACTGACGTATTTGGGGCATTGTTTGTTGCAAGCCGAATCATTTATGTTTATCGACTGTAATTTTGTCAACCCATCGCCTACGTTGATCATAAATTGACTGGCTATTAGTAGCGAGGTCGTGCGACGCTGTTCTTTTAGCTGTTTTTCCAGGTTTTGAGCAGATCGATCTAGCGAGTGAACGGTAACTATCAGAACACCGACTGTTGCTATAGCAGAAACCGCTGCTGTGTTAGTTCGCCAGTCTTTGGTGATGATCTTTCAGGTATTCTTTGAAGCGCGTTAAAAGTCCTTTAGTGGGGTTGCTCATGTTCATTTTCTGATTTACGAATTTCGTCTGGAAATATCGCACCACTGTCCGCTAAAACTTCATATGATACCACTGAAGTATTCCTGATCCGCAATGATATGGGTGTTTATTGCTCCGTTCTTTTGGTTTAAAGCCCGTCGTATGCCGATTCAGCCTGAAAATGGAGACATTTGGTCAAAAACCCGGGAATAGGACACCTGTTCGAATATAGTCGTCTTTATGGGAATGGGTACTCTGGGAGGTTTCTTCTTTAGCTAACGGGTCCATTTCTCAGGATATCAGAAAATCTGGATGTTCAGATCAGAGGGTGGAGGGCTACTTAAACGAGTCGTAAGTTATCACTACTCAGCGTTATGAGTGTTCCAAAATCGCATTGATTATTATGATTAGAATACTGCGTTCTAGAAATCTAACTTTTTGGTTGTTGCCACAATAAACCATTAAAGAATAAATAGTATCCACAAGGCACGAAAAACAGGGTCAGTGTTGATGCAATTAGCAGGCCACCAATCATCAATGCCGCCATGGGTTCGAATAAAACACCTCCTGCAATCGCCATGGGCAGTAAGCCGAATACGGTGGTTAATGAGGTCAGCATGATGGGGATCAGGCGCTTCCTGGAGGCGGTGATAATTGCTTCATTCAAAGGCAGTGTTTTACGTTCAATGTCGATTTGATCAATGAGTACGATGGCGCTATTAATGATGATCCCTGCCAGCGAAATTAATCCGAGTATGGCGAAAAATGATAGTGGTTGGCCTGTGGTTAACAAGGCGACAGGCGCACCGATCATCACTAAAGGAATCGTCATAAAGATCAGTCCTACTCTTCTTGCTGAATTAAATTGGAACATCAATGCAAGTAACATAACCATCAGTGCCGCTGGCATACCTGCTCCTAGTTTTGCATTGACGTCGGCACTATCCTGGGTTTCTCCGGCGATATTTATTTCATAGCCTGGGGCTAATTCCAGTGTATCCAGCTCATCTTGAATGGCGTCCAGTAATTCAGCTGCGCTCAGGACACTGCTTTTAGCGGATACGGTAATTTGTCGCTGGTGGTTTTCTCGCCTGAGTTGGGAATATTCCAGTCGGGGTGAGAATGTGGCGACCCGGTTCAATGCGATGAGTTGGTTGTTCGCTGAAATCGACATATTGGCGAGATCTTCGATGCTGTCACGAAACTCTTCCCCGGCCCGAACGATGATGGGAATGGAGTCTTCTCCTTCCCGGTAGTGGGAAATTTGCGAACCAGAAAAAAACGATTCCATGATTTCAGATACTGCTTTAGACGTCACTCCCAGTTCGCGGGCTTTATCCTGGGCGATATTGACCTGGATTTTTAAAGATTTGTTGCCCCAATCATTTTCGTTTTGAACAATTCCTGGTGCTGATGCGAATTGGGTTTCAATCTTATTCGCGAGTTCCATAAGCACATCGGCGTCAGGACCAATGACCTCAATCTTTACGATGCCGGATTCGGACTCACCCATGGACAACCGTTTTACCTTGAATCGAGCGGCGGGGTGGTTTTCAATCAAATATCGCTGGGCTCGATTTGATGCGTCTAATGCACCTTCAAATGAATTCGTATTGATAATCATGAACGCACTGGCAGAGTTGGCCTGAGCAGGAGCCAATGATAGGTAAAACCGAGGCCCACCATCGCCAACATAGGTAGTGACGTCTGATATCTCAGGATTGATATCCTGGTTAGACAACCATTGTTGTACTGCGAGCGCCTCTTTCTCTGTGGCGGAGATAGCGGTTCCCTTGGGCATATCCTGATAAATCAAAAACTGATTACGTGCTCCCAAAGGGAACATTTCGCTTTTGACCTGGGAAAACAGCATTGAAGAAAGCACAACCAGGACATAGGCCAAGACCATAACCACGATTGAAAACCGTAGTAGCCGGCTAATAAGCCACTCATACGCTGCCTGTATCATAGATGACTTTTGGTGTTCAGGAGCGCTGGTTTGGGGTTTTGAAAGCCAAACCGTCAATGCCGGAAGAATGTATAGCGCGGTAAACCTGGACCCCAATAACATTACCCCAACCACAGCGCCAAGAGAAAACCCGTATTCACCCTCGGTGCCT
>JAALKB010000223.1 GCA_011088265.1 Gammaproteobacteria bacterium | reverse complement strand
TGTCGTCGCAAACTCAGGAGCGTTTCCTGACGCAACCGACGACAATGCACCCACTTGCTCACCTTTAACTATAGGTTCAACATTTCTTAATCCATATTGATCTGCGAATGAATCACTTGCACCAAAACTACCTGTTTTTAAGAACTCTAATAAATCTCCATCATTTGCAGATCCTTTTGAAAGTGCAAACTCACTACCTTCGTCAAATGATGCTTGACCTATTTTTCTAAATCTTTCCCTATCTTCTGGGCTACCATAGGCAATTTCATTTGCTATAATGACATCTTGACCAAGATTGTTCATTGTTTCTGGTGCGCCAGTGTATGTTCTTGTTTGGAATCCTTGACCACTGTCTTTAAATTCAAATCCATCGCCAGCATAAACACCATATCTACTAACTTGACCAAGTGCGCCGTTGTCACCATCCATAGATACTGGATCGATACTTAAATCTTTTGGACGAGGACTAGGTGTTCCAGATGTCATATATCTAGGAGTATAGCTATCCAAGGCTTTATTTGTTACATTTACTACGTTTGAAACATCGTTAAGAGCATTTTCTGCTGTATTTACTACGTCATCCATGTTGTAAGGATCTTCGTTAGAAACAAGCTGAACATTAGTTAAATTATCAGTTACTGAAGGAGCAGAAGCAATAACACTAGGAGGAGGAGATGAAGGTAAAGCTCCATAATTTACAGTAGGGGTTCGATCTCGTCTATCTCTCGATGTATTTACTACTGTTGGCTTTGGTGGCGTATATACTGGCTTTGGTGCAGAGAAAGTTGCCGCCGCACCTTTTCTATCTGCCCTTGATCCACCGCCACTACTTGCCGCTCCAGAACTAGATCCACCTGAACCTCCACCACCGAAGCACATAAAAACTGGATTCTTTGGAAATAAATTACTGATCATAATTCTACGCTCTCATAGGTGGTTGATTTGGTTGCCCCGACATAGGTGGCTGTTGTGCTTGTGGCATTGCGCTTGTAAATGCGCCTAACGCACCCACATCACCGCCGCCTGCCATCCGACGCTTAATCTCCATTACTTTATCAACCAGATACTTATTCATGTCAATTGGTTGCTGACCCCCACCTTGGGAGGGCAGTGGGGGCGCACCTTGTGGTCTTTCTTGTGGTAAACCTCCAAAAGCCGCAGGATTTATTGGTGGCAAGTTATACTGTGGGGGGTACATTCTTCATTGCCTCCATTTGAATTTTAGCATTATTTTTTTCTCGTTCTAGCTGTAGGTCTGCCTCCAACTTAGTGATCTTGGCTTGCATGTCAGCTTGCGCCTTCGCCATTTCGATCTCCATGTCTTGTCTCGCTTCAGCTTGCTTGATCTCGATGTTTGATTTGGCTTTAGCTTGATCCGCCTGAATTTGTGCTTGCGTTCTAGCCTTGAGTGCTTCGGTTTCAAGTTTAGCAAGTTGCTGTGCATATTGCAGTGGATTGCCTTGCTGACCTTGTTGTCCGCCCATCATGCCTTTCATTGCCTCGATTTGTTTCATCTGAGGCGATGCCTTCACAACTTCAGCCGCACGTTGGCTGATTAAGCGATCCATCTCTGGATCTACTTCTTCAAATTTAAACTTAGGATCTTTGAAGTTTGGCAACATCGGCATAGGCATATTGATACTTGCCTCCATGCGTTGACGATAGAGAAGCGCAATGTGTTCTGCGATATGTGCGATTAATACAGGTTGCATAGCTTTCGCACCAGGATTTCCTGCCAACGACGGATCTTGCAAGAACTGCATGTGAACTGCAATGTGTGCATCGTGATCTTGCTCTGGGAATGCACGAATACCTTTGCCGTACAATACGCTCATATTCTCGTCAATTGGATCCATTTGCACAGCTTCTTCTGGCTTTTGCAATATTTGATCTATGTTTGGAATCCGAAGTGCCTCGTACATACGCTTGTATGCCTCGTATAAATCATGAAATTGTGGAGCGGATCGTGACATCTCCAGAACAGCTTGTGCTTGTGCAATGCGCTGTGCTGTTGAGAATATGTTTGGATCACTAACTGGTATGATATCAATTCGATCATCAAAGTCAGTTCGATAGATGATATCATCCGCACCAGCTTGTGAGAAACTAAACTCGTCAGGTAGGTTTTCAGCATTTAGATCTGCCAGTAATTTAAACTCTTGGCCTTGTGCATAGTGCAGTCTCTTGTGTATCGCACTGAATGCCTTCGATCCTTGCTCGATCAACGCAACAGTTGAACCAACAGGTGCATTCGGATTTACATCTCCGACATTTAAATCTGCCGTACTTGCAAATCTCTGACCAGCATCAACCATAAAGCCTAGCAAATTAAACAGAGATCCACTTGGCTCCTTAAACGGCAATGGCATAATAGCTTTGTTGATATCATCAACTGTACTGTCGATATCATTAAACTCGCCTGGACTAATCTGCATGTCGCCACCTTGGACACGACCACGCAATTTAAATCCACCTTGCATGTTGCTGAATGCGGCACTGTCTAGCAATGCACGCAACGATCCAGTTGCCGCTTTACCCAAACCACCAATCATGTGGTATAAGCCAAAGCCATAGAACCCTAAACCTGGCAAGAACTTGTATGACACAAACCAATCGCGGCGTTGCTTCATTTCATCGTCTTGCTTCCAGTTGCGTCTAATGCTCACAACATTTTGGTTTTCGTAGTCAATTGTGATCACATACGGCAATGCAACTGCATTATCGTCAGATTCGCCATCAACCATTTCTTCGCCATCGAATCCGTCAAACAAATCGTACACATGCATTTCGAGCAGTGTCATTACATCATCGTTGCTATCATCGTATTCATCGACGCCTTCAATCTCGCCAATTACATCACCTGATGGATCAATCGTATCTCCGCCAGCATACTTAGTCGGTAAGTAATATCCGTTCTGCACATAACGATTGAAGTCGTTCTTTGGCATACGAATAATATGCGTGTAGCGTGGCGATGTGTGTAGGTCTTTACTTTCTGGAGCAACCACGAAGTCCTCTGCCTTCACAAAGCTACTACATTGGCGATCCATGTTTACATCCCACCAAACCTTCTTGAAGGTATGACCGATTAACGGAAGGTGAAATAACATCTGGTCTAAGTCAGGGAAATACTCAGGCATTTCCTGAGTGATTTGGTAATTCATAAACTCACGAACACGACGACCTTGCTCTTCTAGCTCTTCATCTGGGTTGCCTATGATTACAGATTTAACTGGCCCACCTGATGGGTAAAGCTCTGCAATTGCCTTCGCATTGAATTGAGTTGCCGCTTCAGCGATTAACGGATGCACTACAACTGAAAGTCCGCGTGTGCCACGTTCATCTTCGCCTTCGTCAAGTCCGCCATCTGGATCGAGCGTCTTCAATCCTTCTTTGTAGCGTTCCTTCCACTCTGACCGAGCTTCTTCGTCATTTTCGTAATAACCTACAAGTTCTTGCGCTTTTCGTGCGAGATCTCGTTCGTCCATCTGTTCAGCTAAGTTGGAATCAAATTCTGCGGCATCTGCCTCGTCCATTGCATCTAACTCTGGGTCACCAATCAGAACATCGCCATCTGCAAGCTCCTCGATCATTAACTCATCACTAGGTGCGCCTTCAGCAAATGGTATAATATTTGGGTCAGCCATAGAGCGTAATCCTTTGTTTTTCTACTGGCTCGTCGTCTTCAGGGTCTTCACTGTGACCAACAAACCATCCTTTTCGTAAACGCAACCAAGCCTGTGTACAAGTATCAACAACGTCATCGTTGGGGTGTGCAGGAAAGGCCGCGCATATGTCTATTAAATCTTTAGCCCATTTTCGATCAGAAGGGTAGTAAATTCTTCCGTCTTCTAAAAGTGCGCTCGATGCGTGCGCTCTGGCTTCCTTATCTCGATCAGGAGAATAAGCTAAAACTGGTATTCCAGCCATGCGTAAATCTTGCAGTAGAGATTGACCTGACGCCTTCTTCTCGATCAACACAGCGTCTGGCTCCCAATCGTCGTAAGCCTCTTGTGCAATCCGCCTTAACTCTGGGTAGCTCACCTTATCGTACCAAGCCTCCAATACAATCGCACACATTGCACCTTTGTGTCTAAATACACCCCAAGTTGTTCTAGCACTAAAGCTAGAGCTTTCCTTGGCTTCGAATGCAGTATCCCATGACTGAAGGACATATTCGATCTCTGGCAAGTCTTGCTTTTCCCACGGAACCCACCACGATGCCCTGAGAATACCACCACCTTTTGGCGATGGCCTTTGCTGTAGCTGACCAGCAGATGCATAAGATCCAAGAGATCTTTCCAGAATAGATAAAGTTTTCTCGTCAATTCTGTCAGGCCACAGCAACTCACCTTCCTTTGTTCTTGGATCTGTAAACCCAAGTGACGACTTCATCGGATTCGGCGCACCCACTTCGTAACGAGCAGGCAACATTAGGTGATCCCACTCATCTCCAAGTTGATTTGCCAAGACGTGACCTGTGAGATCCTGTTCGTGTAGCCTCTGCATAATAATTACAAATGCACCAGTCTGCGGATCGTTTAGTCGTGTCTGCATGGCCTGATCCCACCAATCCAATACACCTTCACGCACTTTAGAACTATCTGCCTCTACAGAGTTGTGTGGATCATCGATGCATATGATATCACCACCATCACCAGTTAACGCACCACCGACTGACGTTGCGATTCTATAGCCTGTCTTATCGTTCTCAAATCTCTGCTTTTGGTTTTGATCATCTGTTAAATTAAACTTATCGCCAAAATGCGCCTGATACCACGGACTGTCGATTAACCTTCTACACTTCGTACTATCCCTGATCGACAAGGAGCTTGCGTAAGATGCATATAGAAACTTTTTGTGAGGTTGGTGCGCCCACGTCCAAGCTGGCAGAGCAACAGCCACGCTGATTGACTTCATGTGTCGAGGTGGCACGTTTATAATCAGACGTTTGATGTCGCCTTCGACTACAGCCTGAAGGTGATCACTGATCGCATCGATGTGCCAGTTGTTCTTGAAGGGAACGCCAGGTTCAATCGTAGGCCAACTAGCCTTCGTAAATTCCCTCAATGATCTGCGATACTTCTCCGCTCTCACCTGTTCCAACGTCAGTCCTGCTAAATGCGTCCTCAATTGATTTGAGCTGATCATCTGGTATCCTTGTTAAATCTATGACGTGTTTCTGTTCGACAGTGGTTGCAACCTCTTGCTTGTCCACCCACCCAGCTCTGTTCTTCAGGAAGAATATCATCGCTGTATTATCTCTATCAATCGTGGCCTTTTCAAAGAGAGCGTTAGTCACGGCATCTATGCCACGAGACTGTCCTCTTTTTATTGCATCCGAAAATTCCGAATTTTCTGACTGATGAAGCATGAAAGTTGACACTGAAACGCCTAGCATTCCAGCCGCCTGTTCTTTCGTTAGTCCCTTGGTCATAAGATTTTCTACGTTAAGCAAAACCTCATCGGTGATCTCGAACTTCGGTCTACCGACTGGATTTTTAGTTTTGACATCTGACATAGTGTTGACCTTTCTTTTCAGTGGTTAGCTGTATTTAACGAAATATAGCCTAACTCTTAAAAAAAGAAAAGTATCAGATACAAATCTCTTATTGTCACCTTATTGTCACCTTATTGTCATATACCGATCTGCCAATAAGAACTAAGCCTATACTCCTTATTTATATAGTTATATTATATATATATTATTATTATTATTCTTATTGGCATATTGTCATACCCCCCCCCTTCTCCCCCACATATATAGGTATGGGGGGTAGTAAAAATATAGGGGGATCTATTAGGGGGTATCTGCCAAATATGCCAAATATGCCAAAAATCACTTTCGCCCTTATTTTGTTGATAAAAACGCAAAAATTTAATATGCCAATAAGATGACAATAAAACTGCCAATAAGAAAAAACGTGAGAAAGGAA
>JAALKB010000222.1 GCA_011088265.1 Gammaproteobacteria bacterium | reverse complement strand
CGTTCGAGGACGAGGTTATCGATTCCCTAGGGATGCAATAGACGAGACAGTAATAATCCCGCCGGACCAGCGCCGATGATTCCAACTTTTGTCGTCTTCGTCGTCAATGTCATCGGCAATCAGGGCCCGGGTTCTGGTTCAATATTTCCCCGCAACGGGATCATTTCCCTAGTTTATGCCTTTGTGCTCTCAATCTGTTGCTCTAGGGCATGAAGTACCTGGTAACAGGGCAGTACGCTGGCAACACTACAATTGGGTTCCTGTTGTTCCCGGATGGCGGCGAAGAATTCCCGATCCTGAAGTTCGATACCGTTCATCGAAACATCGATATTACTCACATCAATGACTTCATCCTTGCCAGTTACCAGGTCATCATACCGCGCGACATAGGTTCCAGAGTCACCGATATAACGAAAAAAAGTGCCAAGGGGGCCATCATTATTGAAGGAAAGGGAAAGCGTACAAATCGCGCCATTTTCTGCTTTTAACTGAATGCTCATGTCCATGGCGATTCCCAATTCCGAATGAATCGGACCCTGCACGGCATTAGCGGTGATCACCGGGCTGCCGCACTGATACTGGAACAAGTCGACTGTATGAGCCGCGTGATGCCACAATAGATGGTCAGTCCAGGAACGAGGTTGGCCCAGGGCATTCATATTCTTTCTGCGGAAAAAATAGGTTTGAACGTCCATTTGCTGGATATTGAATTTCCCGGAAACAATTTCCCGTCGCACCCATTGATGGCTGGGATTGAACCGCCGGGTGTGTCCACACATGGCAACCAGTCTGCTTTCCTTCTGGAGGTTAACAACCGCTTCAGCGTCTTTTAAACTGTCAGCAAGGGGTATTTCGACCTGCACATGTTTTCCCGCTTGCAAGCAGGAAAGAGTTTGGGAAGCATGGAGTTGGGTGGGAGTACAAAGAATGACAGCGTCAATCTCGGGAATTTGCAGGCTCTCGGAAAGATCGGTGGTCACATGTTCAATGCCATATTCTTTTGCGGTTGCGGCGGTTTTATCCAACGTTCTCCCCACCAAAGACACCACCTCCACATCTTCGATTTGACGAATGGAGTTTAGATGTTTAATACCAAAAGCCCCAGCTCCCGCCAGCGCGACCTTAATTGGTTTGTTCATTCATTATTCTCCAGAATCAGATGCCCCACTGCGGTGTTCGATGCTGGGACATGATAAAAACGATGTTTAACCGTGGGTTTTGGTCCGCCAGTGGCGTCACTCATTGCTCCCCTTGCGATTAGCCACATAACCAGTTCTATACCTTCGCTCCCTGCTTCGCGGATATATTCAATATGTGGCATCGCTGCCAGTTCATCGGGGGACACGATCAGGCGCTCCAGAAAATCGTGGTCAAATTGGCTATTGATCAATCCGGCGCGTTGGCCCTGAAGCTGGTGACTCATACCGCCAGTTCCCCATATCTGAACGTTCAATGGTTCATCATAGGACTCAATCGCTTTTTTGATTGCTTGACCCAGTTGATAGCAACGTTGGCCGGATGGCACAGGGTATTGCAAGACGTTAACAGCGAGGGGTATCACCGGGCAAGGCCATGTTTTTGGTTGGCCAAACATCAATGAAAGTGGGACACTAAGGCCGTGATCCACATCCATTTGGTTCACTAGAGTAAGGTCAAAATCACTCTGAATCACCGATTGGGCGATATGGGCGGCGAGCTCAGGATGGCCAACTACATCAGGCACTGGTCGTGGGCCCCATCCTTCATCTGCAATGGTGTATTTTTCACCAGTACCCAGGGCGAATGTGGGAATCAGCTCCAGGCTGAATGCCGTGGCGTGATCGTTATAGACGAGAAAAACGACATCAGGGGGGTTATTGGCCATCCATTCTTTGGAGTGTTCATAGCCTGAAAATATTGGACGCCAATAGGGCTCTTCGGTTTTTCCCTGATCGATAGCAACCCCAATGAGTGGGACGTGGGAGGTGTAGACGCTCGCGGTGATTCTAGCCATCAAGCATCCTCCCACTCATGTTTAAATCGATTCCCGTCAGGAGAGCGCCCTCCGGCCAACATCATGTCTCGGTAATCCTGCTCACCCATCCCTGTCATTTGTCCAGCCATTTGTTGAAAACTTCGGCCATCAGTGGCGCCAATTTTGGCGAGGAAATAGATATTTCCACCAAGCGCAATGCAGCGGTTGAGGTCGCGCTCCAGTACGGCCATTTTTTGTTCATCGGACATGGGCCATTGATCCAGATACTTGCGTTCGTCTGTTTTGAACTCAGCTCTATTATCGGCACTAACTAAAGACATGCAAAACTGGTTTAACCAGTAGCCTTTGCGTGATTGATCTGCATCAAAGATTGTCGTGCCTGGGATGTTGTAAAACTCTTCTGGTAGTAGTTTCATTATCAGTCTCTGGTTTCTTCTGGCCAGTATAGGCGCATGGGGTTATCAACCAGCAGCTTTTTTTGCAATGCTGGGGTTGGCGCAATCTGTGGAATAAAGTTTACAAGCAGCCCATCATCCGGCATATGGCTTTTCAGGTTGGGGTGGGGCCAGTCGGTTCCCCATAAAACGCGATCAGGGAAGGTTTGGACCACTCGGCGGGCAAAAGGGATTACATCCTCGTAGATATTCTGTTGACCGTCAATAGCGGGAGATCCGGTTACTGACAGGCGCTCCGGGCAACTGACTTTACACCAGACTTTTTCGTTCTCGGACATGAACTGAATAAAACGATTGAAATCCGGGCCGTCCGCAGGCCTGGATACGTCGGGCCGTGCCATGTGGTCTACGACGATATTGGTTGAAATTAGCTGACAAAATTCCACCATGTCCGGTAAATCATCGGCTTCAAAGTAGACCACCACATGCCAGCCTAAAGATTCTATACGGTTAGCGATATCTAAATAAATTTCCCGAGGAACCTTGTCAACGAGACGCTTAAGAAAATTAAATCTGACGCCGCGTATTCCTGCTGCATGGAGTTCACGAAGCTCAGCATCACTGATATCCTGGCCCACGGTCGCTATCCCCCGGGCCTTGCCGGATGACGCTAAACAGGCATTCACCAAGGCTCGGTTGTCCTTCCCATGGCAGGTTGCCTGAACGATCACATTACGCTGGAATCCAAGGTGATCCCGCAACAGAAATAGTTGGTCCCGTGATGCATCGCAGGGAGTGTATTTTCGTTCCGGTGCATAGGGGTATTGATTTCCAGGTCCGAATACATGGCAGTGGGCATCAACACTACCAGGGGGAAGCTGAAAGTGCGGCTTTGATGGGTTTTGGTTCCAATCCAGCCACCCAGGCGTTTTCGTGAAAACAGACATGGCTAGCTAAATCAGATTGTTGAGGCCGGGATAAACCCGACGCGCATTTCCTTCGAAGATTTTGTATTTCTGTGCAGCATCCAGCTCGGCTGCCTCTATATATCGTTTGGTATCATCAAAATGATAGCCTGTTTGTGGGTCGATACCGCGAACAGCTCCAATCATCTCAGATGCAAAAAGAACATTGTCCAGCGGAATTACCTGGGTTAAACCGCGAAAACGGCCCCAATGATAAGGTGCCGCGCCGCCGCCGTGGGGGATAATGAATCGCAAAGTGGGAAAATCACGAAACAGATCACCGTGTAGGCATTGCATGAACGCAGTAGTGTCAGCATTCAGATAATGGGCTCCTGTGGTGTGAAAACAGGCATTGCAGCTGGTAGAAACATGAATCATTGCGGGGATATCGTATTCCACCAACTTCTCGTAAATTGGATACCAGTAGCGATCTGTCAGTGGCGGGCTGGTCCAATGCCCGCCGGAAGGATCCGGGTTGAGATTCATCGTCACAAATCCATATTCCGTAATGCATTTTTCAAGCTCCGGGACGCAGGTTTCGGTGGCCACGCCAGGGGATTGCGGCAGCATTCCACCGCCAATAAATCGCCCTGGATACAATTGGGTAACCCGATGGATAAGCTCGTTACATATGGATGACCAGACGGACGATACGCTGAAATCACCAATATGGTGGGCCATAAAACTTGCTCGGGGGCTGAATATCTGAGCATCGATACCGCGCTCTAGCATTTTTGCAAGCTGATTAGCCTCAATGGTCTCCTTGATATCATCATCCTGAATTGACAGTTCCGAAACTTTTGGTTGTTGCGCGGGTGTGTCCATTGCCTGGACCTGGCGATTTCTCCAGGCCTCAAGGGCAGGCGGCGCAGTGGTGTAATGACCGTGGATATCAATAATCATTTTTCGGTGCGTGGTATTCGTCTAAGTAACCTTTGCGATTGAAACAGGCGATGCCCGGGCAATATTTCTATTTTGGTATTCTATATTTACCCGTTGTGCATTTAGTAAAAGATGAATAAAAAAGTAAGTTACTCATGTGGCGATAAGCCGTATATTGAGTGGATCACCACAATCTACGTCAATACCATGAGCAACTTACTCGACACTTATAACAAAATATTGCCCTTACTGCATTCATTGGAATCGGCCGATAACTACCTGAATCAAATCCGTGTACCGAAGCTCAGTGATTGAACTAAAGAAAAAAGGGACGGAGGGGTTATTCTTACACAGTTGTCTATTTTTAATCCCCCCAATTCCCTTTGTTCTACTGATACGATAAGTATTCTTCATCCGACGGCTCGGTGGTTCTGGTTATTAATGTAGAGTCAACAGTCATGTAAAGATAGTCTTCATCACTACTTTCACAAGTTTCCGTTATATGGGTTCCATCTAAAAGAAAAATGGAATCTTCGTCATTATTTTCCACAGTGTACGTTTGTTTTGTTGTGTCTCTATCTAAAAAGCTATTTGTTTGGTTTTTCTCATCAAGAAACAAATCGTTATCTCGAATAGAAAGAGTTTTGCTATAGCGGAGTACGTATGGTTTCATTGTCTAATTCTCAGGCTTTACGTGAAAGTGTGGGTATCAAGTGCATCATTACTTAGTTACAATTTTTATTACCTGGCCCCGTTCGGGTGCCACTGACCCAAGGAAGTTACTTGCACTCATACCGCCTTTATTTCTAGTATTGCCAGTGACAAATAACTCGTCTGAGTTACTATCAGTAATCGACATCAAGTCATCATATTCACACTCTTGAAATTGACCTGCATAATCAAAAGCCAGATGCTCCTTCTCAGGAATAGCCATTGGTTTAGCGAGAGTGTCTAAACTTGCCTTTAAAATCAAAAGAAACCAGATAGATGCGAACATCAGTAAACTTCTAATAAAGTACTTCTGAATGTTTGCAACAATCGATGTAATGACATCAGACTCATTCTTGGTTGAGTACCAGTCTGTATAATACGCGCGTGCTAAATTTCTAATGCAAGAATTATTCCTAACATCACGAAACGCTGACCTAATATGCCCCTTTATCGATAGGGCGAATTGTATGAACAGAAAGCAACTAAAAATATAGTATGCTGACAGTCCAGTTAGTATATAAATTGGGTATTTGAAAAGAGTCTCACCTGCCAAAATGGGGGGCTGCGAAAATCCAAACACTTGCGCAAAACCAAAAACCTGGACGAACAAATATACAACGAACCCTAAATAAACAAGACCAATTGCAGTGTACAGATTCGTCTTGTTGTAGCCGCTCATAATTCTTGATTCGTTCATAGATATTTTATGTTTCAAGAACTCGATTTGATCTTTAATAACATCATTGTCTTTTCTCAAAAGGGATGCCGCATAGTCATCTACTTTCTCCTCAATATCCTTCAAAGACAGTATTTTTTGTATCGCATCAAAGCGTAAAATAAAACAAAACCGAAAAGGTTCGCCTCTTATCACAGACAAGAGGTAGATTTTTCTTTTCCCCAAGGACAAACCAATAAGCGAGAACCTTTTGGGGTTTTCATTACTGATATCCCCAAAGATTGTGCAACTCTAAGTCTGTAACTTCGATTTAGGTTGAGTCATTATTGTCGT
>JAALKB010000221.1 GCA_011088265.1 Gammaproteobacteria bacterium | reverse complement strand
GAAACCCACTATTTCGCCGTTAAGGTTTCCTGTTCTCTCTTTTTCGTACTACCTACCGACGTTGCTTCGAAATTGCTGCTTCGGAATTCGAAACCAGAAAATTAAACCAGCTTATGCCTTTCCGATGCCCCTTGCGCCTCCCGTAACCACAACCGGTTTATCTTTTAGCTCCATTCTGTTTATTTCAACATGTGGATATTTATTAGCTAGATTCCGAATGTCTAGCAGCAGACCGGGGAATAAATACAGATTACTGCCGGGCTTTTCGAACCGCCCACACTATCGCCTTCTGGAGTATCCAGAATGGTTATCTGAGAAGGTAATTCTGGAGGAACGAGAATAAAGCGGAATAGCTTCACCATGGATTGGATCTGTCTGCTGCCATGGTCCTTCCCGTATTCCTCTTTGTGGAAGCATAGGATAATAGACAATAGGGCATCAGGTTAATATCTGATAGCCGATGGTCAATTGGCAGACAAAGCTTGCTGCGAATAACAAGGTACGCAGAAAAGGAATACCCATCATATAAACCACCGCATGGCTTACCCGGACCCAGAAATAGATCATACTAGCCATGGCCGTCACTGAATCGGCTTCTCCGGTGACATGAGCGACCAATACCAACGCGGCGAAACCTGAAAACCCCTCCACCAGATTTACATGGGCTCGATTGGCCCGGGCGAGCCACGCCGGGCTGTTTTCCTTTTTAGGAAGTCCCGCATTTTGATAGTCTCCGGCATTCAGCAAGCCGAACCTGGAAACATTGCCGACAATATAGGGAATCCACAATGCGGCACATAGCAATGCCGTTAAGGTCAAATAAAATAGATCGGTAGTCATGGTTACCTCGTGTTTATAAGAAATGTATTAGTGCTACGTAGCAACAATATCACAACGGCAGTGGGCAAAAAAACCTAATCCATAAAGTCAAACTCTGGACCAGAAGTTTTTTATTCCCACAGCCCGACCTGGGAATGCAGACCCAACACGAAACCAGCCTGACGAAATCCACTTGTATCCAATTTTCTTTTGGACGCCTATCATTTTCGGCCTCTGTTTCGAAATATAATTATTTGGCAATCTATTTAGCAGTAAGACCAACGGGCAAACCCAATGGAGATATTCGATATAACAATCGCTGATCCCGTTCATTAGTAGCCGCCTGGGTCGCTTTGCCAAAATGCATGGTTGAAGTGTTACCCCACATCAGAATATCCCCTGGCTTGTACTGGTGCGCATAACAATACTTCGGCTGTGTTACATGGGCTTTGAGCTTCGCCATCAAACGATCTCCATACTCCTGATCCATACCATCAATGGAAAAAATGGAACCCGCGGGAGCATATAGCCCCGGCCTTCCAGTGATAGTATGGTCTCTGACCAGTGGACGAACTACCGGCGGAGGGAAACGCCTGGCTGTTTCCTCGGTAACCGGGGTGAGTGTGTGTTCCCAATCATACCGACCACCCAATATGGTTTTTGCGCCCGCATAACAATGGCGAGCAACCAGGGGTTGAATTTGCTGCTTTAGATTAGGCTCAAGATCATCGTAAGCAGACTGCATATCTGCTAATACCGTCTCGCCATCTGCCTCTGGGGCATGAATACAAAACAACATGGTAGTAGCATCAGGGTCGGGCTCAGCAGCACAATCAGTATGCCAGAACGAAGCCCCATTTCGATATTCCTCATCCTGAAAAAGCTCCCCCACATTACCAATGATATTTATATCGTCGTAACCCGGGAGATGCATTTCGGTGAAGCTATCAATTCTGGTCTTGCCAGACCACCTCCGACCAAATGCGGCATATTCAGATTCGGTGATGTTTTGATTACGTATTAATAGAAACTGATGCTTCACAAAGATGTTCGTCATTTCGAACAACTGCTCATCATCGAGACCCAATGCAATATCGATACCATGAACTTCTCTGCCGAAACTACCGGAAATGGGAGTAAACGTAATTGCTGTCATCTTTTATCAAAACCTTGTTACTTTAAACTCAATAACGTCGAAACAGTTGGCATCTAATGTATCCCATACTTCCCTTAACACTCAACTCATCAACAATACCTGAGCGATACTTGCTGTTAACATTTATTATCGGTGTAAATGAAATTGGCTGCGTATTTTTACGTCGGAGTCCGACCGTAGAATAATTTCAAATACTCGTTGCTTCCCGTTCGTCCAGCAGTAGTCTCGTAGGACAACACCGCCATCACTCTTCTACCCTCTCCCTCCACTGCAGAGGCCCTGTGTAAACTGTATTTACCCTTGAACAGCGTCAAGGTGCCAGGCTTGATATCAGGCCGATTGACATTGGGGGACTGCCCCGCAATCACCTTCGAAATATTCTCGAAGTCATCCTCCTGGCCAGGGTGACGCAAACCTGTAGCGAACTCAAAACGACCACCCTCATGGGAATCTTCCAGCATCACAGTAACGATATAGTCAGTGCCATCAAAATGCCAGTCCTGCAATTCTCCCGCCTCCGCCACTGTAAAAACGCAAGCCGACAATGGACATTCATTGATATAAACCTCAGACAATTCCATGGTGTCTTTCAGGAAGGTGAGCATGCCCGACCAGTTATGAATCTGTTGAATAGGGTTATCACGGGCAATCAAATCCCGAGCGACAAATCTGATTTTCGTTAATGACCTGAACCGCAGAGGATGGTCTTCTGGAAGATCCTCCAGATTCCGATTCAATGTTTCGTCATTGACATCATCATAGCTAAAATGATGATTCATTTGATAGCCCTCTTCGGCCAGATCAATGGCTTCCCGCCTGGCTTGCACTAATGCGCCTGGCCGAATGAATTCCGGCAGCAGACAGCACCCGCATTCGTCGAGCTGTTCCCTACAATTGTTTACCAACTCCCTGTAAACAGGCGAATCTGTCTCATCCAGCGGATAACGCTCCAGATCAACGCAATCACTAATTCTCATAATTGGAAGTATTTTTTGAAAATATTTGAGGTTTGAATTCAACAAAATTCCGTCACCAGCCCGACAGCCTCGGAACAAAACTCGAAGCATCACTGCATAGTAACTCCGAAATATCATATTGCTTAATCCACTGCTACATAGCGAACCAATTGAAGTCGGTAGAGTGTCGGTGGAGTAATGGTTAGATTAGAAACCCATAACTCCGCAACTTGATTAAAACCATGCCCACGAATAATCATATTTAGCCAGGTAGTAAATCAAATGTCCAGTTTCTCCCTTTACCAAAACGCTTCTTCGTGCTAACAGTCTTCAGCATTGCAAATCTAATCCAGCTATAGGCTTTCTCAGAGGTTCGACTAAGCTAGACACTGGTTGTAGAATATGAAGCAGCCATTGAATACGTTAATACCCAGCCCCTTTCCCGATAGTTTCTCTGTTAGGAACCCGTTGCAAATCCCAGAAGGCCGCTGAGCATCGCTAGACGCGTAATTACGAATTTACGTCAAAAAAGGAAATAGATATGCACGAAATCATCTGCCCACACTGTCGGAAAGCATTTAAGATCGACGAAGCTGGGTATGCAGACATTGTAAAACAGGTTCGCGACAACGAGTTTGAACAGCAGTTACACGAGCGGCTTGAACTGGCCGAGAAAGACAAGCTAAACGCGGTAAAACTCGCCAGAAGCGAAGCTGGTAGCGATATGCAAAAGGCCGCAGCAGCCAAAGATACGGAGATTCAAGCGTTAAAAGCCAAATTAAGTGCTGGTGAAGTTACGATGAAACTAGCCGTGACCGAAGCATTAAGCGAGGTCGAAAAACAGCGGGACACCCTGGCCAGGGAGCTTGAACAGACTAAACGCGATAAACAAGCCGCTTCCGAACTTGCCGATGCGAGGCTTACCAAAGAACTACAGGAGACTGCTGCGACAAAAGATATAGAAATTCAGAGTTTAAGAGCCAGGCTCGATGCTACCCAGCTCGAGCAGAAGGTTGCAATCACCGGTGCCGTGAATGCGATCGAAAAAGAGCGTGACGAATTGAAGAGTGGTCTTAAACACGCAGAGCTTGAAAAACAACTCGCCGAGCAATCACTCAAGGATAAGTACGAGACACAGATCAAGGATCGCGACAATGCAATTGAGCGCCTCCGGGACATGAAGGCCCGGCTTTCAACAAAAATGGTTGGCGAAACCCTCGAACAGCACTGCGACACAGAATTCAATCGCATTCGAACAACAGCGTTTCCGAGGGCCTATTTCGAAAAAGATAATGACGCGCAGACCGGCAGCAAAGGCGACTACATTTTTCGCGATCAGGACGAAGCTGGAACTGAAATTGTTTCGATTATGTTTGAAATGAAAAACGAAAGCGATACCTCGGCAACCAGAAAAAAGAATGAGGACTTTCTAAAGGAACTCGATAAAGATCGCACAGAGAAGGGATGTGAGTACGCAGTACTGGTGTCCCTGCTCGAACCCGATAGCGAACTCTACAACGCTGGAATCGTCGATGTATTTCACCGCTACCCGAAGATGTACATCGTTCGACCACAGTTCTTTCTCCCAATCATTACGTTGCTACGTAACGCGGCAATGAAGTCGCTTGAATACAAGACGGAACTCGCGCTTGTTAAGGAACAGAACGTGGACATAACAAATTTCGAAAATGATCTCGATAAATTCAAAAGCGCTTTCGCGAAAAACTACGATCTTGCCTCGAGAAAATTCCAAACTGCAATCGATGAAATTGATAAGTCAATCAACCATCTACAGAAAACGAAGGACGCTTTGCTGGGTACGGATCGGAACCTCCGTCTTGCAAATAATAAGGCACAGGATGTAACGATCAAGAAGCTAACCCGGAATAATCCCACTATGGCAGCCAAATTCGATGAACTATGAAATCTGGGGCAGAATGAAACCATTATTGAGCGGAACGTATTAGACCTATCCCAGCCAACACGAATAATCCAGCCACTATTCCGTCAATAGATAGAGCCCCCCTGGAATTTTGAGAAACGATAACAAATAACCCGCACCATAGACTAAACCAACCCTCCGACCCTGATGCATTGCCACAACCGCGTTCGACAATGTTGCTGGTCCAGGCGAAACAGCGATTATGAAGAAAGTGATTGCTATCGAAAAAAGCGAAAATATATCGATCACCTTGAATCTCTGACCAGGAAAAGTTTAGACTAAATCCGGGGATAGAAGTCCGGGGACAATATACGTATTTAGTCGCTTTCAACTTTCATCCTATCAATGTCGGAAAAAAGCTTTCGACCTTTAGAGCAGCCAATTTACCAAAAACTCACTTCTCCGCTGACAACTCCTACTGGATGAGTAGGTACAATCTGTCGTGACCTCCCGGAAACGATATCTTTCCCAGACACAAACCACGTCCCGACACCGAGGTAATCGTGGATGATGCGTCCTAATAAATATTCCCAACAAACATACTGTCCCCGGAATTCTTTTTTGGAAAGTTATGTCAACACAGTCTACAAGTATTCTGGTCCATTTCGCTTTGGCAGATCATCCTCGATAGTCAACCAGGAAAGCTTTTCCTCATAGGCAGTATGGAGTTGTGGAAGAAATTTTTCTGGTTCCTCCATTGCTGCAACGTACAAATGCATAACCCCTGACATACGTTCTGATCGAAAGGAGATCGGCGTCCCACAGTTCCCGCAGAAGGTTCTTTCTACGCCGGGGGAGGAATGGTAGACCTTAGGCATTTCTCCAGTCCATCTCCAGTCATTATCCAACACACCTATGTACGTAGTCATCGGCGAAGAACACTGTCGACGACAACTTTCGCAATGGCAATTAACACATGTTTTAGGGGTATCGATTTCGAAGCTTACCGCTTTACAAAAGCATCTTCCCCGGTATGTTTCCGTCATGAATTTTTTCTCATCGAATGGCCGTCTGAAAGGGTGAGCCCAATTGATTGGCGTAGTACTTCATCTCTTAGGTTCAACTCTTAAGTGCAACCGTCAAGGTTGTATTTGAATTACAGAACA
>JAALKB010000220.1 GCA_011088265.1 Gammaproteobacteria bacterium | reverse complement strand
GACTCGCAACTTTACCTGTCGCATTGATTTATGTCGGTGTCATGTCGATGTTAATCCCGGCTTCCTTGTTAATGCAAAAATATGGTCGGCGGTTGGGCTTTGCTATCGGGGCAACATTCGGCATCATAGGTGGAGCATTGGCTTCAATCGGGGTATATCAGTCAAGTTTTACTACGTTTTGCATCGCATCTGTCTTACTGGGAATCGCCCATTCCTTTTCTCAATTTTATCGTTTTGCTGCTGCGGAAGTTGCGACTCCAGATTATAGGAGTAGAGCCATCTCCTGGGTATTGGCTGGTGGAATCGTGGCCGCATTCGTTGGCCCATCGGTAGCGAGGTTCACAAAAGACGTCCTTCCTGGGCCAAGTTTCTCCTTTTCATATCTGTTTATTGCACTATTCTGTGTGGGTATCCTAATGATTCAAAAGATACTCGAGGTGCCCCGGACCGATAATGAATCATTGCCCAGTGAACCCAGACCGCTTTCCGTTATTGTCCGTAAGCCCACTTTTCTGGTTGCTGTACTATGTGCAATGATTGCCTATGGAACAATGAACCTTCTGATGATAGCTACTCCACTGGCGATGCATAATCAGCACATGGATTTTTCAGAGACCGCCACTGTTATTCAATGGCATATTGTTGGCATGTTTGCTCCTTCTTTCTTTACCGGCAATCTCATTCATCGCTTTGGCGTGTTAAAGATTATGTTCTGTGGTGCGATAATACTTTTACTTTGTGCTTCGGTTAATTTGTTTGGGCAAAGCTATTGGCATTTCCTTGTTGCGCTTATGCTGCTGGGTGTTGGGTGGAACTTTCTTTTTGTCGGCGGCACTACGCTCTTAACTGAAGTTTACCGGCCTGAAGAAAAGGGCAAAATCCAGGGGCTTAATGATTTTCTGGTTTTTTCTGTGGTTTCAGCAACTGCTCTGGGATCAGGATATTTGCATTTTGTTCTTGGCTGGGAAATTCTGAACAAAGTAACATTTCCAGCGGTGATTTTTGCTGCGGCAATCGTTGTTCTGCTCTTTATTTCGGGAAAGCGAAGTCGTCAGGAAACAATCCCAGATTAGTATTCCCAGGTTAGTATTCCCAGATTCATATTCCCGCTCATATTCCCAGACTCGTATTCAATACATTAGTCCAGGTAAATCAGGGCTGATACATTAGGATGACGTAGTTTGGTGTTTGACAATTTGGAGGTCTGCCCACACCCTGGTTTATGGTTATGTAGTCCGGGGGAAGGGGAACCTAATCGCGTTCTAAAAATATTTGTCGTCCTGAATTAATCGGGTCGTCTGGCTCAAACTGGACCTGGCTCAAACTAGGTTTTCCTCATATGCTGAAGATGAGTTCTTGAGGTAATATCGTGGAATGCGAGTTTGTCGGAACGCAGCAAGCCGATGAGAAAGCCTATGCCGAAGAACGCCCAGGAAAGTATGGCGAGCAAGAAGCGCTTCACTGCTTGGGGCCATGAAATTCCAGGCTGGGGTCCAAGCAAGGAAGGGTAGATTGAGGTTTCCTCGGGACAAACCTTAATTTTCCAGGCTTTCATTCCAATGGTCTGCCCTCCCTTATTCCACGACCAGCCAAAGTACAAAAAAGCCAGGGTTAGCAAGTAGCACCATTTAAAAACTAATACCAAACCATCCGGAATTGAATCCGGGATTAGAGGCATGGGTTGCCATGCGATAAAAATAACACAAAAAAGCAAAATCGCATCATAAACTATCGCCCCCAGTCGCCTTGCAAATGAACATGGAACAGATGATTGTTGACCGGAAAGAACTCGATCTTTGGTGATTCCTGGTTTAACCATAAACTTGTAAATTATTTGAATTAGAGAGCTTTAGAATTAAGAAAGCCAAGGAGGTTATCGGGTGCAAAAACAGAAGACCATTTACTCCTGACCCAGACGCCCTTTACTAAACGGGGGCTACGTCGGGACATAGTGCTTCTAAGCTGACGATAATCTGATTCGATGTGCGCGATTGAATGTAATGGAATAGATTGAATGCAATGGATTAGGAAAGACTAAGGGAATTAGAATGATGCAGGGTTTCATGACGAAGAAGATAACAGGATGAGAATAACAGGATAATATCTGCTTGCCCTTATCCATAGAGCCTCCCTATCCTGCACTACATCTTATGGCATCAAGACATGTTGAACCTGATGCCTGAGAACCATAGTACTGGAGATGAATACCGGAGATGCTATATGTCTGAAATTAGATCTAAAGTCACCGTTATAAAATCAACAAAACAGAACCCCTGTAGACAGATGAAGGAGAAGGGCTCTGTGTGATGATCATTATAAACTGGAGAGAAACCCCGAGTGCATCAGATTCTAGGTATCGGACGCTGATACTATTTCATCGATCGTATTACCAAGTTGCGTAGTGAACTCTGATTCGGTTTGGCTCACGCTCAGTCCTTCTGTTAATGCTCTCGAAAAGCTGGCAATCATGCCATTGTTCTCCGATAGCTTCTGGTTTGCTAACTGTCGACTGTAACCGCCAGATAAAGCCACTACTCTCACCACATTCGAATGTGAGATACAGTCTTTATAGAAGTTACTATTCTCTGGCAGAGTCAATTTGAGCATAACTTTCTGGTCGGCTGACAATGAGTCAAGATGTTTAATTAACTGGTCACGAAGTAAATATTCAGACTGCTCTTTCTCAGCAGAGTTAATATCGATTTCTGGTTCAATTATTGGTACCAGACCATAAGCACAGACCTGTTTTCCAATTTCGAATTGTTGGTCTACGACGGCTTCGATACCTGCTTCCGTCGCCAGCTTAATGACAGAGCGCATTTTTGTACCAAAAATACCATTCTGATTGGCTTTCTCCAACAAGGTATTCAGCTCCGGCATGGGTTTCATTATCTGAACACCGCCTTGTTCGTCAGCAAGACCCTTGTCAATTTTAAGAAAAGGAAGTATTTGTTTCTGTTCCCAAAGGTATTGAGCAGTTGGGAGATCCTCAACGGTTCTATCCATGGTATTTTCGAACAGAATAGCCCCCAGTATCTTGTTGCAGGTAAATTGAGGATTTGTCATGATTCGTGTACGCATGGCGTGCACAGTGGCGTACATTTCTTCTTCGCCAGAGTATGATGACTCAGGGACACCATAGAGCCCCAGTGCTTTTGGGGTGCTTCCACCACTCTGGTCAAGCGCGGCGATAAAACCTGCGGAATTTTTTGCCTTATTGAGTTGTTGTTCAGAAATCGTCATTAGGTTCTCTGGGTTAAATTTTCCGGGGCGTATTCTCCCTGAAAAATAGCCCGATCGCAAGCCTGCCGGAAATGATAGCGCTTTATTTTCAGTTATTTAGTGTTTCGTTCAGGGTATCATCCACGGTCGCATGGTTCCGTCAGAGTCCCTTATGACTTTTCCGGAGTGGCCAACTATTAAGACCTCCTGCAATATTCAAAATAATAATAATCTGAATGACTTACGAATGATGATATGGACCAAAGCAAACTAAAGTTATTGCTCGAAAAAGCCCTTGAATATTCAAAGGAATACATCGACTCAGTGGAAGAACGACCGATTTTCCCATCCGATTCGGCCATTCGTGACCTGGACCATTTTGACGTCCCTCTGCCGATGAAGGAATCTGATCCTGCTGAGACTTTATTTATGTTACACGAGTATGGGTCTCCCGCTACGGTTGCTCAGACTGGGGGTCGGTATTTCGGATTTGTTAACGGTGGTCTCCATCCTGCGGGACTAGCAACGCGGTGGCTCGCGGATACCTGGGATCAAAATGCGGCGCTTTATGCCATGTCTCCGGTGGCATCCAGATTGGAGTCGATTTGTGAAAAATGGCTGGTTGATTTATTCAATCTAGACAAGGACACTGCAATGGGATTAGTCAGTGGAACTTCTTCCGCTCTGGTCTGTGGACTTGTTGCCGGCCGCAACCACTTATTGGAAAAGCAGGGTTGGATTGTCAGTGAAAATGGCCTCATGGGAGCTCCCGAGATTAGAATTATTATTAGTGAACATGCACACGGAACCGTTCTCAAGGCATTATCACTCATTGGTCTTGGTACTCGTAAGGCCATTCGGGTTCCCTGCGATAACCAGGGTAGAATGCAGTTAGAAGGGATGCCTCCCATGGATTCATCGACATTAATCATTGCAGGGGCCGGCGAGGTAAACAGCGGTAGTTTTGACGACCTGAAAACCATCGGTACTTTGGCCAGAGCAGCAGATGCGTGGGTGCATGTGGACGGCGCTTTCGGTCTTTGGGCTGCCACATCCAGTGCTACCTACCCCTTATACGATGGCGCCCAGCTGGCTGATTCCTGGTCAGTAGATGCCCATAAAACGTTGAATGTTCCTTATGACTGTGGAATTGTTCTTTGCCGCCATCGTAATGCTCTATCTTCGGCCCTCCAGGCGTCAGGTAGCTATATACAACGGAGTGAAAATCGCGATGGGATGTCGTATACCATGGACATGTCTCGAAGGGCCCGGGTAGTTGAGCTTTGGGCCGTGCTGAGAACCCTTGGCGGGGAGGGGATCGCAGCGTTGGTTGATCAGCTATGTGCCAGAGCCAGATTATTTGCAGAATTACTCACCGCAGAAGGTTTTGAGGTCCTTAATGAGGTGTTGTTCAACCAGGTGTTAGTTGCCAGCGGGTCGGATAGTCAAACAAAAAAAATCCTGCAATACGTTCAGGATAGTGGAATTTGCTGGTGCAGTGGATCGATATGGAGAGGGCGTGTCGTGATTAGAATCAGCGTCTGTTCCTACATGACCACTGAACAGGATGTGGAGCGTTCAGTGCAAGCTTTTGTTGCTGCAAAAAGTATGATTTAGCACGGGGTTTCGAGAAAATCGTGAACGGTCACCTTAACGATCACTTTAACGATCATCTTGAATGGAAATTAATCTTTCTCTGGCCCCAATCCTATGTCATTCGTGGGGATCCCACTAAATCCAATTACACGTAGATCGGCGAATTGAAATAGATTCTAAACATGGTAGACTCGGTAACATCAGCTCCCGGGCCTATTTATGTAAGAAGCAGTCGCAGAAATACCTCTACTGTAGTTGCGATGTGGCATAGTTGAAATCTGGCCTAACAAAATAGACAATAAAATAGACGACAAAAAATACGTAATATTAGAAGCGCCATGAGCAGGGCGTTATGTATACTTTTCAGCCCGGGGTCCGTGATATTTCAGCCTGATCATTGGCGTTCATTAGGCGTTGGCGCTCATTAGGCGTTCACTTTTCTGATCTATCGTTATCCTGCTCCTAAATTTTCTACTTCTAACTTTCTATTCCTAACTTTCCACTCAGACCCGTAAGTGTTGGCATTATGATTTCGAGAAAAAGTATTCGTGATTTGTTTCGCATGGTCTGTTCTATCACGTCAGTTTCATTTTTTATGATGATTTTTCCTGTCCTAACCCATGCAGAGGGGGGAACAGGCGTACCTGAAGGGTTTGATCTGACCGACCATTGGGTCGGGATCGCCTCATTGTTCATCTTCGTGGTTGCTTACATTTTTGTAATGCTTGAAGAGTACACCCATCTGTCAAAATCAAAACCCGTGATTGTTGCAGCTGGATTTATTTGGGCTCTTGTTGCATGGGCTTATGGACAAAATGGATTGTCTGGAGTTGTGGAAGACCTGGCAAGGCATAATTTGCTGGAATACGCAGAATTGATGTTATTCCTGTTAGTTGCGATGACTTACGTTAATTCGATGGAAGAACGTCGAATCTTCAGCTATTTAAGGGTCTGGCTAGTACGTAAGCAATTTAGCCTCAGAGGGGTTTTCTGGTTGACTGGCTTGATTTCGTTTTTTCTCTCTCCCATCGCGGACAATCTTACAACTGCATTGGTGATGTGTGCTGTGGTTATGGCTGTAGGGGGAACTGACCGGAAATTCATTTCCATCGGTTGTATTAACATTGTGGTTGCTGCCAATGCGGGCGGAGCATTCAGTCCGTTTGGCGACATTACCACACTCATGGTCTGGCAAAAGGGAGTCGTGTCCTTCTGGCAATTCTTCGATCTGATCATTCCATCGGTAGTGAACTGGATTATTCCT
>JAALKB010000219.1:2938-6098 GCA_011088265.1 Gammaproteobacteria bacterium | reverse complement strand
TCCAGTTTATACTGGATATGTAGCCTTTTCGGGTTCTTCAGGGACGACTAAGTAGGTAAAATACGCTGCGCGGATTTCGATATTTAGATAATCAGCACCCGACCCCCACTAAACACTTACTAAGGTGACTCTGTGCTCATCCATATTCCAGGCATACTCAATCAAACTCAACTCCAGGAATTTCGGGAAGCACTGGGAAATGCGAATTTCGTCGATGGTTCATTGAGCGCTGGTGCGACCGCTTCCCGGGTGAAACGTAATGAAGAGGTTTCGCAGGATGATCAGAATATTCGCTATTTGAGTTCGGTAGTTATGTCTGCTTTACAGCAGAATTGGGTGTTTCAAAATGCGATCATGCCGGTTAGCAACACAATGCCTATTTTTTCCAGATATACCGAAGGGATGCACTATGGCATGCACCTGGACGCTTCACTAAGCGCTGGCATCAGTAATCATCAGGATCCATTGGTTCCAGAAAAACGGTTTCGAACCGATGTTTCCAGTACTGTTTTTCTGAATGAGCCTGATGACTATGAGGGCGGTGAGCTTGAACTCCATACGCCAGTTGGTGTGGCCACTGTGAAATACGCAGCGGGGGATGTAGTGCTCTATCCATCAACTTATCTCCACCAGGTCAAGCCGGTGATATCGGGGACTCGATTGGTGTGCGTTTGTTGGTATCAGTGCACCATTAAAGATGCAGAGAAACGAAATCTGGTTTATGAACTCAATGTTGCGAGTACAAATTTGCTGAATAGTCATCCAGGTGATCCGCCGACCCAGAAAGTCAATTTTGTGCTTCACAATTTGCTGCGCATGTGGGGAGAGACCTGATTTTGTGGAATCGAGGAATGTTAGAACGGATATTACGACTAATGCTAGGTCTTGCTATGATAGTGGTGGATTTGTTTTTTTCACAGGAATGGAAGCGAGATGACTAAAAGGACATGGCATATTCAAGTAGTGCCTGATAATGTTTTTGAACACTGGGGTTGTTAATGGAGTACTGGAAAAGGAACTGTCTCCTTTTTTCCTGTGTTTTTGATTGTTTATTTTCTGCTATGGCCTTTAAAACCTGATCTGTGGCTGCGGAGATATCGTAGTCGGGGTAGTAGTGTCCAACTTCTTCATAGGCTCGTGCATTGTGCACGAATGGTAAATCACAATAAATTGCTTCGTTATAAAGGTAATTCAGCTCATTCTCTATTTGAAATCCAAGCAGAGCCGCCTTTATTTGCATTACCTCCGGAAAGCGATAGCGGGGACAGAAATATACTTTTTCTGTTTCTGATTGAAGCACATGGAGGTGTTGCACGAAGTTGTTGAGAAAATAATCCTTATTGAACCAATTTTCGCTACCAAGAACGTAAGCCTTATCAAAGGAATCTGGTGACCTTAGATAAAGCGACTCTAGAATTGTCATGGGTATTAGTGCATTTTTTACAATGCTGACATTCGGCTCCATGACCATAATATTGGGTGTGTCAGGTAACGGAGGGAGTTCTCCAATCGAACTAATGAAGTCGGGTTCCCATATGTAAGGAACAACCTGTGCCGGGCATCCGTGCACAACCTCAACGAATTGTTTTTGTTTTCCGTGTTGTGGTAGTAACCACATCACGTCCTGTACTCGCTCGTGGAGCCCTATAGGAAGATCATGTTTTAGGAACAGACCTTCCATGTCCATAAAGAGTGGATTGCCGCAACGTAAACCAATAACGTTGGCGTCGCTTGTCTCTCGAAGCAGCTCGTTATCATGGGGGGAGATTGAGAGTCCTGCTTCAATAATTAAGTGTAGTTTGATATGTTTTTCAACAACTTCTGAATAGCTGAGTGTTTTATAAGTTTTTTCCTCAAATTTGATGGTAACAGGGAAAGATGGACCCTGATTGGAAGAAGAGGTGAGAAAGACGGGTTGATGCCCAAGCTTTTCTAGCAGATCGAAATAGAACTTGATATTCTGAGTGATACCATTACTCCACCATCCCTGACTAAGGTTTACGGCTGATTGATCAAATGTTATCCCAATCTGTAGTTTTGTCACGGGTTGCTTGGCCTCATTAAACGCCTGATTGGCAATCTATATTGATCTGCTATTTAGCGATGGAGCGAGTATAAACAGATTTTTGCAGAGAGAAGAAGAGGTTTTATCGAAGTCTCGCGCCAGGGGAAATTTGATGTTATCCTCGCCTTTTCAGTGGCTTTTTTGAGATGGCTTCACTACTTTTATCACTGCTGTAACGAGTATATTGTCTTTGAATATTTTTTGTATCAATTATTTGTGAGGTGCGCAGTGTTTGACTGGTTATTACTGCTCAACTTACTCCTATTATTTGAGATGGAATCAGTAGTTGCTGCATGTCAGCGGGCACATAAATTTATTTGATAAGGCTCCATATTAGGGTTTCATATTTTAGAGGACTCGGGTGCACAACTCTCAATCCAACCTTCAATCAGCAATCGCGATGTTCAATAACAAGCGATATGCTGAAGCTGAACACCAGGCGATGAAAGTCGAGATGGGTGATGCATTGTTTCCTTATGCTCTGGAAGTCGCTGCGGTGTCCATTGAGCGAATGGATCGATGTGCAGAGGCATTGATATTATTAGAGTATGCTTCTTCAATTGATCCCACTATTGCCAATGTGCAATATAACCTTGGTGTTTTTTACTCCAGGGCCGGCAATGAAGATGCATCTATGTTGGCATATCAGGCCTGTTTGAGGATTCAGCCTGATCATGTTGACGCGCTTTGGAATTATTCTGAACAGCTCCGTATAAGGGAACACTTTGAAGCCGCCCTCGAGTTGCTATATCGGTTGGAACGGATATTACCTAAACCTCTTTTAGGGGATTTTCATCATCGCTTGGGGGTGACACTTTTTTACCTTGATGAAATTACCAAAGCCCGGGCAGCATTTGAGCGTTCTCTTGCCATTGGAGGGAGCGAACCTGCAGCCACTCAATGGGAGTATTCGCATCTTTTGCTTGCTTTAGGCGATTGGGAAAAAGGTTGGAGGGCATATGACCACCGATTTGCGGCTGGAAACAGGACGAATGTAGTCTGCCTATCCGTATCCCCTTTGGCAGGGAGAGACCCTGTATGGGAAAACATTATTTGTGCATGGCGAACAGGGCTTGGGTGATGAAATTATGTTTG
>JAALKB010000219.1:0-2838 GCA_011088265.1 Gammaproteobacteria bacterium | reverse complement strand
AAATTATGTTTGATATTAAGCAGGAAGCTAAGCAGGTGATTTGGGGATGCCGCCCTCCGCTAGTGAGATTGTTGGCAAACTCTCATCCACAGATTGATGTGGTTCCTCATCATGTTGTCGTTGGTCCAGCAGATATGTCAAATCGAAAAATAGACTATCAAATTCCAATCGGGAGCCTGGGCCGTTGGAGACGAAAAGAGATGGTCGATTTCCAGGGAACAAAGGTATTGTTACAACCTGATAAGGATCAGGTGGCTATGTTTAATCAAAGACTGGCGAAAACAATAGGGGCTGATAAAAAATACAGAATTGGCATTATGTGGGGAGCAAACCCTTCGCTGGAAATTACTTGGGCTCGTCGTCGGTCAGTGCAAAAAAGTATTCCTGCAGAGAGTTTTAGGCCGCTTTCAAGTTATTGTGATCGTGTTCAATTTGTGAGTTTGCAGAATATGGATGCTGCGATGGAGGCTTCGAACATCCCAGAGCTCAATATAATTGATTTTCATAGAGATTTGCTGGATTTTGCTGATACTGCGGCATTGGTACAGAATATGGATTTGGTTATTAGCGTGGATACCTCTGTTGCCCATCTTGCAGGTGCGCTAGGGAAGCCGGTTTGGCTATTGTTGATGAATCGAGCTGACTGGAGATGGGGCCGTGGGGGAAATAAAAGCGTGTGGTACGAATCTGCCAGATTGTTTCGCCAGCCCCACCAGGGAGATTGGGATTCCGTTATCTGTGATTTGTCCGCTGATATTGGTGAGTGGCTGGAAAACCAACCTTAGGGAACTTCATCGTGTTTTCATATTTGTCTGTTCCACTCCAGGTAAAAGGGGTTGTATAACTGAATGTTCCAGTGAAGAGAAAATCTATCAAAACAGACGACACTGGCTTTCTTAAGTCAGCCTGAATTTCGTGATGAGCATGAATAACAACGATTCCGAATTTACATTTAATGTGTTGACCATGACCCGCTTTGGTCGAATGCTGGTCAATAAGAACGATGTGTACGTTGGTCGCTCGCTGATTCAGTACGGCGAGTACTCTTGGGAGGAGATTGCTGTGATTGGCTTATTGGATTTGTCCAACGCCAATGTCATAGAGGCCGGATCTAACATTGGATCACATACCATCCCGTTGTCTCAGCGGATTAGTGGGTCGGGCCGCCTTTACGCATTTGAACCCCAGCGCCTCATTTACCAGACACTGTCCGCGAATCTGGCACTTAATCAATGCGATAATGTCCACGCCTATTGGGCGGGAGTAGGAGCAAAAGCAGGAAAAATTCTGATTCCGGAGTTGTCTCCCCGTCAGGCCGGTAACTTTGGGGGGGTATCAGCGAATAGTCGGGAAGGTGAGTCTCCAATGATTGAAGTCCCGTGCATGACTATTGACAGTTTGAGACTGGAGAGCTGTGCCCTAATAAAAGCCGATGTGGAGGGGATGGAGCTGGACGTCATTACTGGCGGTGAAAAAACAATTCGAACCTGTCGGCCAACTTTGTATCTGGAAGCTGATCGTCGGGAGAAGCTTCCTCCTCTGATTCGTAAGCTAAAGAGTTTGCACTACCAGCTATGGTGGCATGTTCCAAATCTTTTTAATCCGGATAATATTTTTCACGAAGCCAAAGACATTTTTAATGTGCATTCAATCAACATTCTCGGATTTCCAGCGGAAAAGGAAGTCCCTGTCAGTGGTTTAGATCCTGTCAAAGGTGAAAATGACTGGTTCTGCTAGAGCGTCGCGCTTTTGGAAGAGAGTTTTTTAATGGATAAAAAGCAGCATATTAAACTATTGTTGAAGCAGAGCGATGGCTTTCAAAATAGTGGGCAATTGCGAGATGAGGAGGCTTGTTTACAGGGCGCACTGTCATTGGATTGCACGAACCTGGATGCCATGTTGAGGCTGGCGAATCTTCGACTTGCAAGAAGTCAATGTAAACATGCAATGGCGATTTATCAGTATGTGGTCAAAAAATTGCCGCATAGTTCGGAAAACTGGCTCGAAAGTTGGAGCGGTTTGGTGCGAGCTACCTATCAGGCTGGCAGGGTGGAGCAATCGGAGCAAATATTGCGTAGATTGACTGGGTTTGGAGATGTTATTAACCGCATTCTCATTGATTATTTTGAACTGCTTTTCTCTGATGAGCAGTATAGTCAGGCTTTGGTTTGGCTTGAAAGGTTGGTGAAAACTGAGTCGGAAGGCCCTGAGTTATGCATGATGATGGGAAAAACCCTGCATTGTTTGAGGCGATTGGATGAAGCTGAAGTCTGGTTTCAACGTTCTTTGTCCCTGATCGATTCGCACGATGGGAAAAAGGGTAAAGCGTCTCTATATGAGGAATATCGCTGGGAGTATGCGATGCAGCTTTTGTTAACGGGGAGATTTAAGCAGGGCTGGTCATTTTATGAATCACGCTTAAGAGCCTTCAACTATATTGACAGTAGTTTGCAAATATTTCCTTTCGAACATCCGCTATGGCGCGGGGAAGCTCTGTCGAATAAAACGCTGCTTATTCATGGGGAACAGGGAATAGGAGACGAAATTATGTTTATGTCTTTGGTTCCCAGATTGATCGATCAGTGCAAGCATCTGATTATTGCCTGTACCCCTTCCCTGGCTACTTTGTTTGAGCGGTCGTTTCCCGATGTCACTGTTGTTGCCCATGATCGTAGCAAAAGAGCAGTTTCCCGTTGGAAACTTGGTGAAGGTCCGAATTGGTTATCTAAATATAAAGACATTGACTATCAATGTCCCATGGGTACTGTGCCATTTGGGTTATGCAGGACTGAGAGCGATTTTACTTTTAATCAGCAGCCTTACCTATTCCATAGCGAA
>JAALKB010000218.1 GCA_011088265.1 Gammaproteobacteria bacterium | reverse complement strand
ATAAACAGAAGCTCTCAGGTCCATTTTTTGCGGCATTTAATTTTACAATCCACCGATCTGGAATCCTATCATTATCACTATCGATCTCGGTATAATCAGGGTTCGTATCACTATCTGCATCCGGCAACGGTGAACTGCCAGCATCTCCAAACGTGGGTAGACCATCTACTGAATCTTGAATTCCATCTCCATCGGTGTCAGGACCGTCTACCACTCCATTATCGTCGGCATCGATTCCACCCACGGCAACGGCACCGCCTTCGATAAAATCACTGATCCCATCATTATCACTATCTAGATCTTTGTAATCAGCTGGGCCCAAACCATCCGTATTCGGCAACGGCAAGGGCGTTCCAGTGGTTATTTCTCCAGGGCCGGTTTCACTATCTTGGTCATCGACCGCGTCGTCTAGTCCATCGTTATCCACATCGGTGGTTGGATCCTGCTGACCATCTCCATTGGTGTCAGTCCCGCCTCCTTCAACCACATCATTAATCCCATGATTGTCACTGTCTAGATCCAGGTTATCCGGAATCCCATCTCCATCGGTGTCTCCGGTTCCTTCGGTCACATCCGGGATCCCATCATTATCATCATCTAGATCCCTGATGTTCGGCACTCCATCTCCATCTTTGTCTGGCCCGGGTAATCCTCCAAACGCTACATCATTGGTATCAATGGAGTTGGGAATTCTATCGGGAACGGGTTCGCCATCGGTCACATCGTCTATCACTCCATTGGTATCCGCCGCATCCAAGGTCGGATCCACTCCAGCCTCGGTCAAATCAGGCACCCCATCATTATCACTGTCGATCTCGGTATAATCAGGATTGGTATCGCTGTCGGCATCCGGTAACGTCGAGCTGCCCGCATCTCCAAAGGTGGGTAAAGCATCTACGGAATCTTGGATCCCGTCCCCATCACTATCAGGGCCGTCTACCACTCCATCATCATTGGTATCAATCGAGTTCGGGACTCCGTCAGGAATCGGTTCGGTATCTGTCACACCGTCTATCACTCCGTTGGTATCCGCCGCGTCCAAGGTCGGATCCACTCCAGCCTCGATTAAATCGGGTACCCCATCATTATCACTATCCGTCTCGGTATAATCAGGATTAGTATCACTACCGGCATCTCCGAACGTGGTCAAACCATCTACGGAATCTTGGATCCCGTCCCCATCACTGTCAGGGCCGTCTACCACTCCATCATCATTGGCATCTACGCCTCCGGCTCCTGCGGATCCCCCTTCGATAAAGTCACTGATCCCATCATTATCACTGTCTAGATCTTTGTAGTCGGTTGGGCCTAACCCATCCGTATTTGGCAGAGGCAAGGGTGTTCCACCTGTTACTTCGCCTACGCCGCTGCCACTGTCTTGGTCATCGACCGCATCGTCTAAGCCATCGTTATCCACATCCGCGGTCGGATCTTGCTGGCCATCTCCGTTGGTATCGGTACCCCCTCCTTCTAACACATCATTGATCCCATCGTTATCACTGTCTAAATCTAAGCTGTCTGGAATCCCATCTCCACACGAATGTTCGGGATGCCATCTCCATCTTTGTCCGGCGCAGACAAACCTCCAAACGCAAGATCGTTCGTATCGATTGAGGTGGGAATTCCATCGAGTTCATCATCCGTCACATCGTCTATCACACCATTCGTATCGGCCACATCTAAGCTTGGGTCCACTCCTGCACCACAAGCGTTCTGGAACGTTAAGTTATTGAGGTAATTACATTCTAAAATGGTGGTGATCGGAAAGTCCGCTGCACTGTACGGTCTAGCCACACTGCCATCATCGTTGACCACGACATACAAATCAAATGGGGCATTGGTGATAGCTAGGGCAACCTGCACCGAAGCCGAACCACCCGCTGCAATCACTGAACCAACGGGTGACACAGCCAATAAATTAGCAGAAACAGCGATTGGATTATTGTCATAGAAGGCCATCGGCATGTTTGAGGGAGTACTCGCACTTCCAACATTTTGAATGGTTAGGTTTGCCACAAGGCTCGTTGGGCAACCTGCATTATCAAGACTTGTAATTGTTACCGTAACATCTGCCGCAGCAATAACACCGGTACCTCCGCTTGCTGTAAGATGAAATTCCACCGCATTGAAAGAAGGTTGAACACCGTATGTATTAAGCTCATTTCTTCCAGAACCAGGCGGAAATTGAACGGCGATATCTTGTTCTGTTGCTGGAATTGTTAGATCATCATTAACATTTACATAACGATATCCGCGTTGGTTCCATAGATTACGAGCACTCTGCCATGCATCATTGGTTGATTCATAAACTCTGAGAGGTGCTTCAATCACAAAACCGCCAAGAGCATCTCCTGCGAGAATGATTTCAACCTGGCCGTCGTTATCTGAATCAATAACAAGAGGACCTTCTGTTAACGTTCCAGAACCAGATGGAATGGTACTAAGATTCACCGGTGGATTCACATTTTCCATTTATGATCCGTAAATTCAGTTCGCCCCTATAAAGAATTTCCATAACACCGTCATTATCTAAATCATAGGCAGAAGCTCTGGTAATACCCGATGCATCTGTGCTGGCAAAGGACCACTGTTCGAGTGGGTGATTTAGATTGAAAGAATAGACGGTGTTAGCCGTGATAAAAACGACCTCAGAAAGATTGGTAAATCCATCTTGTGTATCATCATAATAATTGGCAATGGGAGATATGGCATGCGCCGGCAAGGCTCCAGAGAATGCGACAATCCCGTTCCTTCTAAATAATGATTGCTGTTTTTTAGGACTCCAAATGTAGAAGTTAGCTGTATCCGCATACGCCACTTCAAGGTCTGATGGGTCTCCGTCAAGGTCTCCCACACCGGCAGGCCCATCCGATCCAGCAGGTACAGCGGGATCAATTACATTCAGATTTCTCACCACTGAAATCATGCCAAGACTTATATCAAGACCATAAATTACGGATCCGGCTACGATCTCTTTACCCTGACATAGAGAACTTCCACAATCTGCCTCGCTTAAGATATCAACCACTACGATATCTGCTTCTTCTGTGTTGAGCAAATCCACTTTACCAAATGGAGCTAGGCTACCTCCCCCAACCACTCAGACAAGATTGGTCCCTTGAATTTCGAAAACGTCATTTCCGATAATAACTTCAGCGCTTCCGTTTTCATCAACATCAGCAATACGAGGGGAGCCACCCGGAGTATCCGTTGGCTGATCAGATTTATATTCAAATACGGTTGTGCTACCGCCTGTATGCGGAAGAATATAAACATCTCCCGAACTATGAACCACGACAATTTCAGCCGTACCATCTTTATCAAAGTCAGCAATAGCAGGCTCAGTAGTTCCTAGGTTACCTGCACCCGGCTTGGGAGGAACCGCAATGTCAACCGTTGAATCGCTCCAGTCAGAACCATCGGCCTCCAAGATATAGTAACCGGCTGGATTAGCGCCACCCACCATTACAATAATCTCAGGCCGACTATCACCATCCAAATCTCCTGCAACAGGACCTACAACACAACTCACATTAAACGTAGAAAAGATACTGTTTTGAATACCCGGAGCAAGCGTAGGGACAGGAACGGTACAGGTAGGAGCCACCGTGCAATCGGAATCAAACCCATCAACATACCCATCAAATCATCGTCGAAGCCGTTCGTACAGTTTTCGGGTCCAGCAATACCAATAATCGCCGATGATGTATTATCTGCTGTGTTCGTATCGGATTCTCCGTTCAGTACAACCATAGCGCTATTCACAACAAGTCCATCACCTGACGCGGTTACCGTAATCTGTAGATTCGTGCTGACTCCAACCCCCAGATTGATATTCGTCCATAAACCTGCGCTGCTGTCATAATCATTCGGAATAGCCGACACAAATGTTACATCAGCGGGCAAACTATCCGTAACCACAACGCCAGAAACAGAACTTGGCCCATTGTTGGTGACCGCAAGGGTATAGACGAACGTGTTGCCTTGAGTTACTACACTGCTACTCGCTGTTTTGGTCAAGGACAGATCGGCGAACACCGCGCCAAATGAGAAAAATTCGCCATCATTGAGATCTAACGTGGTAGACAAATAGGTGCCGTCATCGGTAAGAGGATATAAGGTTATCGATCCATTGGGGAACGTGCTTAAGCTACTGACATATAAGAGATTCACTCCAGCCGGCACCGCTGATTTAGTCAACCTTAATGTAACCGTTCCAACGGTTCCGTTTTCTGAGACCGACCAGACTTGCGGCACACGTGTGTTTGGGTTTCCATTGGCCGCAGCTGTCAATCCTGCTAAACCTGCATTATCATGCCCCCAGGTCATGTAGAAGGCATCCGCGGAAAAGATACCTGTATTGGACAGCAAAACTACCTAACGCCATGGCCACTACATCGGCATTCACCGATTGAGATTGTTTCTGATTGAGAGCGCTCGCATCATCACGAGCAATACCAGCTATGTTGTTGGTATAAGCACCCGACACAGTACGAACTATTGTACCGGCAGAATTTACATAATGGTGGGGCAAGGTTTGTCCATATTTAATCGCAAGATATGATTCAATTCGACCGGTCTCATTACTCACATCATTGCTTAAATCCAGGTCTCCTAAATAAATAATGAATTCAGCCATAGCTCCATGAAAAAATTGATTCTGTGGAACCCCAGCATCGATATAATCGCCAAGCACTAAAAGGAGGTTTTCGCCTCTAGCAGCGCCGACGCTTGATTCGGTTGCAATACTGACCCCATCTCTTTTTATCTGTTGAAGACTAGAACCCGCACTCGATATGAGCGTCCACACCTGATACCCCCCTTGTAAGATTCCTGCAGAACTCGCTTGCACAAGGGCAGAACCTGTAATAAACGGACCAAAGTTATAGGCCGTACCAACGGAATATGTAAAAAGCTGCATAAATGTACCAGAACCCACCTCAAGAAAAAATCGTCTGATTGTATTGTCAATCGTATCTGTGCGAAGCACGATATAGGCATGCATATTGTTATGAGTTCCCGACCCCATAATCCCATCCACATCCTGTAACCGATCACTTGAAAAATCGACCAAAGGATTAAAGTTAATATCACTCGAAAGCAATGCCGGATCGTTTGCAGGTAAATGTTCGGACATATCATTTCCACTTGAACTCTGGTCAGCCCAAAGGGTTACCTCACCGGAAGCATTGGTTGTGATACCTGTATCGGCCCTCAGCCAAATCGCAAGGTTTGGCGAAACACCGCCCGGGGCTTGGGCAAAAGAGGAAGGAAGAAGATAAGAGAATAAAAGCAGGAGCAAAAACCCTAAACCATAATGCCTTCGGCCACAGACCGATCCGCCTTTCAACATATTACGCATGGCGGAAATGGCTAAGGAAGGCTGAGGACGGAGAATATGAGCGTGTGGGCTTGTGGGCGTATGGGCACACAGGCTGCTGCGGCATGACGGGGAAAAGACGGCAAACCATCTAAAGAAAAAGCGGTGGTTAACCACCGCACTGCATACTCAATCCAACCTGCTTTCTGGATTTTACGTTGATCTTTCATTATAAAGGCTTCTTAACTTATCTTGTGTGATTTCAATATCCTCAAGTAGTATTTTTTGTAAGACGAACTGAAACAACAAACAAAGTCAAGGTAAATAATGAAACAAAACTTTAAGGCGAAGCCAATGGCGGAAAAGATAATCTGAGCACTACAGCAACACTTAACGAGAACTGTATGCTATCACCTGAGCCTCTTGCAAAACAACGTCACAAGACGCGTTATTGTTTATCCATTCGTTCTGAAAAGGCTCCTATGTACAAAATATTCGAATTTTGAATTTCGTTACGGCTATACTGCGCTAGGATACTCGCGGCAACCGGGAATCGATTAGTCCACAAGCTGTCGAAGATCGGCCGTGGCAAAAAATCTTCAATCCGCAGTCTGCAATCCGAAATCGATTCTCTTGTTCTCCAACAATCCGCAATCTCAAATCCGCAGTCCGCAATCATCTAGTCCATGCATGAACATGAGTAAGCACATTGGGAGGGAACACAACATTAACCGTTGGTGGATTGTAAAATTAAATGCCGCAAAAAATGGACCTGAGAGCTTCTGTTC
>JAALKB010000217.1 GCA_011088265.1 Gammaproteobacteria bacterium | reverse complement strand
CCGGCACAGATATCACCACTGTGGAATACATACCAACCATTTTTTGAGCCTGATTTGTCACTTTCCACAGTAAATCGATGTAAGTCACCGTCTGGCGTGATTTGTTCATCCCTTCCAAGTCCCACAGCGCTCATGGTATCAGCGAAGTCTGTTATTGCCTTACTCAGAGGGGTATAATTGGATGCCTGAATGCTTTGTGAATTGCCCGGCCTCGACTCCGGGCTTTTTATTGTTTGCATTATTGTTTACCTCCTTGGTACTTGCCTTTTTGCAAAACATATCTGGCAAATCGATGAACTGATCCACCTGGATTGCGATCCTTTACCATGATTGTAGTGATATTCAGACCTCGTTTATGCCGTAAGGTGTGTATTCTGGGAGCAGGCATGACGATATCGAGTTGATGACGTGCCTCAGGAGTAGTAATCGAGCCGTGCTTTCTAAGATAGTTCTCGATTCGTAGTTCTTGCGCTTGTAGTGAATGATCCATTTTCCACCCCCTCATGCTGCTTCCGCATTGTCTATCAGATCTTTTATATCCTGTACTTTCCAAGCCGTTGTTCTAGGACCCAGCTTTACAGGCTTTGGGAACCTTCCAGTTTTGACTCCACTCCACCAAGTAGATGCACAGACTGGGTATAACGGAGGAATGTTCTTCTGAGGATCGCCGATTATCTGCTTCAAGCGTAGATAACCAGTTTCAGGAAGTTGTATTGTATTAGTCATATATGATCTCAGTTGTATTAAAGCTGAAAGACTAATAAATTTATCTAACTGTGGCTTCTTAATGTTTTCGCTAAAAAGTTAAGAAAAGTACCCAACTTATATCAATTCGTTAACAGAATAAATTTCCTTTAACTCTTTATGTAGTGAATCTGCTCGGAGTCGATCCTTTTCTAAGCCGTAGTCTATTTCGTAAAATCCAGCTAGGAGTGTGTTCAGCTTCTGAAACCGAATAAACCTCTGCTGCTGAAGGTAATATCGTCTATCAACTGTTGCTGGAGACACTGAGCTATCGTTTCGAGCACTTAACAGGTCACTAACAGTCTCAAATTTGGCTTTAATATCTGTCGATCCCAAACGTGGTTGGTCTCCAGATTTAGAACCCGCATTAAAGTACACTAAATCGCTAATTAAGGGAGAGACACCTTTCTTGGCTCGCCCATACTTTCTTGGGTGGAAGAAATCCATCTCAGAAATATCTCCATTCAAAACTCCCTCTATTCCAGAGGCGACAAACTCCAAGATAGGTAGAGGAATTTCCGTTCTTCTCTGCTGGCGTAATGTGAAGTAATGTAGTATTAGTCGATTGGATATTGCGACTCCCTTAAACGCATCATCAAGGAGCGACTCTAGTTCGTAGCTAACGAAAGTAGAATCTCGAATGCTTTTGTATCTGCCGAAAGAAAAAATAAATCGCATTTTTTATGAGCTGATTTTTTCCAAATAACTTGACCACCATTGCATCATTTCCCTTCTCTCTTCCAAGAATCGAGCATGGTGCGTATAAGCCGCTCTAACGCTGTTTCTCTCTATATGGGATAGTTGGCGTCAGGGGTGAATCCTTGCTCATTGAGAATCGATGAAGCGGTTGCTCTAAAGCCATGTGGAGTAGCGCGGCCTTTATAGCCTAATCTATACAGGGCGTATGTCATGGTGTTTTCGCTGATCGGCTTTGTTCTACTTCTGTCACTATGGAACATTAGTTCTGCTGTGCTAGTGTAGGGTCTTAAATCCTCAATGATTGATATCGATTGGTCAGAGGGGGGGACGATATGTTCTGTGCCCATTTTCATCCTCTCGCTGGGGATGCGCCACTCCTTTGAGAGTAAGTCTAATTCATCCCACTTAGCACCTCTTAGCTCGCCCGGACGTACAAACGTGAATAGGAGAAATCTTAACGCATGTTTCGTGATTGGGTGCCCGTCATATCCATTGATCGCTTTGATCAGGCTGGGCAGTTCTTCGCGGGATATGGAGGGTACATGGGTTACTCTGCGCGTTCTAAGCGCTCCCTTTAACTCCGTGGCTGGATTTATAGTGGCTTGGCCTGTCTGTATGGCATAGCGAAAAACAGATGAACAGCGCTGCAGAATACGCGAAGCTACGTCCAAAGCATCTCTCGCCTCGACTTTACGGATAACAGCTAATAGTTCCGGTGGCTGGATTTCTGTTACCGGACGATTTCCTATCATTGGAAATGCGTCTCGCTCTAAGGATTTAAGCACCCGGACTCTGTGAGTGGAGCTCCACATGTCATTGATCTGAACCCATTCTCTTGCAACTGACTCAAACGCGGCTTGTGCTTCCTTAAGTCGGGTGAGTCTCTCTATTCTCTTGGCTTCTGAAGGGTCTCGGTTTTCGACTTTCAGTAAATGGCGAGCGCTTTCAGTTGATTGGCGAGCTTGCTTGAGGCTGGTTTCAGGATAAACACCAATAGAAAGTGTTTTCTCTTTTCCGTTGTACCTATACTTTAAACGCCAATATTTTTGGCCGCCGGGCTTAACAAGAAGATGGAGGCCTTTTCCGTCAAATAATTTATAAGTTTTTCCTTTGGTTTAGCTCTGCGTATGTTGATATCGGTTAGTTTCATAAATTTGGGGGTATCTCTCATCGAGGGCGCTTAAGTTACCCCTTAAAGTGCCCTCGTCCATAGTTGGATTGTGTTAGACATTATGACACACTGTTGAATGAGTGCTCCAATAAAAAAGCCGCTGTTAAGCGGCTTAGAGCATAGTATTGAACATTATCAGATATTTAATTGGTGCCGAAGGCGGGACTCGAACCCGCACGCCGTGAAGCACTACCCCCTCAAGATAGCGTGTCTACCAGTTCCACCACTTCGGCTGTTTCAGACCACATATTTTACACCTATTTCTTATTCTTGAGGAGCAGTAGGGACATCAGACTCAGCTGAATTTTGCTGGATATTATCCGATTCTGGAACGATTTCGGTATCTGTAGACTGGGTTTGTTGAATCACAGAAGACCCTGAAAGTATGCTGATCTCTTCACCCTTTCTAGTGAATAGATAGGCCAGAACCAGACTGGATAGGAAAAAGGTGGTAACAAGAATTGAGGTCATCCTACTAAGAAAGTTTGCAGAGCCTCTGGCGCCAAATAGTGACTGCGAGGAACCTCCTCCAAAAGAAGCCCCCATATCGGATCCTTTTCCTTGCTGTAGCAGAACCAGTATAACGATAGTGACTGCAACCATAAGGTGCACGACGAGTAATATGTTTGATAGCATTAATTAGTTCCTGTTAAGCCGAGTGGGCTGCCTGACAAATTGAGATAAAATCACGAGAGTTGAGTGATGCGCCCCCGATCAAGCCTCCATCTATGTCTGCTTTTGCAATAAGTTCTTTTGCGTTTTCTGGTTTCATACTTCCGCCATATACGATTCGGCAGACGTCAGCGACATTTTGGTCCAGCTGGGTAAGCTGCTTACGAATTAAACTGTGAATCTCCTGGGCTTGATCTGGAGTGGCGGTTACCCCTGTTCCAATTGCCCATATGGGCTCATATGCAATCACAATATCATTGAAGGCGCTGATACCCAGGTGATCAATGACATCCTGTAACTGGTTCATTACTGTCTCCTGGGTCTGTGACATCTCTCTTTGTTGAAGTGATTCCCCAACGCATAAGATTGGAGTCAGATTGTGATCCAGTGCAGAGTGAATCTTCTTCGAAACAAGCTGATTCGTTTCCGCGTTATTTCTACGACGTTCAGAGTGTCCCACAATGACATATTTGCAGTTAACGTCATTTAGCATGCTTGCTGAAATCTGGCCGGTAAAAGGTCCATTAACGTTAGCATCAAGATCCTGCGCACCCAGAGTCATTCTGCTATTGTCGATATAGGAATTAACCATATCCAAATATGGAAATGGTGGGCAGAGCACAATATCGATACCTTCTAATCGATTCGCGGCAGATACTATGTCCACGCATAGAGACCTGGCCATTGCCTTGTCACCATTCATTTTCCAGTTGCCTGCTACTAGTGGCTTGCGCAATTATTATCTCCAGAAGCGTCGGCAGTATATGTCCGAACAAGCTTTTAAAAGGGGCTGGATATTAACTCTCTGTAGATGGAAAATCAATGCTACGATCATCGATTGCCTGGGGAGTAAAACGTGGCTTGATCCGGAGGCAGATCTACTAACGGTAGTTTGATAATTTCCAATTTTCGTCCCTTTGCATCAGTAACTGCGGCGAGTTGATCATAGACGTATTTATAGGTGGCATATTCTTCAGATTCTGGATCGTTGCACCAGGCAACCATGACAACACCGGGCTTAACGTAGGCGCAGAGCCCATCGACGTGGCCGTCCGTTTCATCCTCCGCCTCTCCATCTAGCCAGATGGTCTTTTCAATGCCTAAATAGTCATGAAAAACCTGTTCAATATCCTGTTGGCTCAATTCCGGGTTTCTGTTTGTATTAAGAAGCACGGATCGAGTGGTGATAAGCGTGCCTTCGCCGTCTACATGGATAGCACCTCCTTCACTAACCAGACTGCTTTTGTAGCGTGGCAAGCCAATCATCTCTAATACTCTGCGTGGAACGTCATTGTCGTCGTCCCATGGAAAATAAAGCCCCTCTTCCAATCCACCCCAGGCATTAAATTCCCAGTCCACTCCACTCACATTTCCTCGATCATTCACAATAAAGCTGGGACCACAGTCCCGCATCCAGGCGTCGTTGGTTACCATCTCAACGACCTTTACAGAGTCGGAAACCAGGGATTTTGCATTCGCTAACTGTTGCCTTGATGCGCATATCGTCACCGGTTCGAATCGGGAAATGGTCTCGGCGACCCTGGCGAAAACCTGTTGTGCAGGAGTGGGATCAAAACCCCAAACATCCGGTCTCTGGGGGAAAATCATCCAGCACCCCGCATGGTGTTCATGTTCTCCGGGCATCCGGAAGCCGCGGCTTTTCGGTGTATCTATCATAAGTTTTGAGATAGTCAGATCAAACTGGAATTTGGCCAGAATTTGGATCGATTCCACCAAGTAGATGCACAGACTGGGTATAACGGAGGAATGTTCTTCTGAGGATCGCCGATTATCTGCTTCAAGCGTAGATAACCAGTTTCAGGAAGTTGTATTGTATTAGTCATATATGATCTCAGTTGTATTAAAGCTGAAAGACTAATAAATTTATCTAACTGTGGCTTCTTAATGTTTTCGCTAAAAAGTTAAGAAAAGTACCCAACTTATATCAATTCGTTAACAGAATAAATTTCCTTTAACTCTTTATGTAGTGAATCTGCTCGGAGTCGATCCTTTTCTAAGCCGTAGTCTATTTCGTAAAATCCAGCTAGGAGTGTGTTCAGCTTCTGAAACCGAATAAACCTCTGCTGCTGAAGGTAATATCGTCTATCAACTGTTGCTGGAGACACTGAGCTATCGTTTCGAGCACTTAACAGGTCACTAACAGTCTCAAATTTGGCTTTAATATCTGTCGATCCCAAACGTGGTTGGTCTCCAGATTTAGAACCCGCATTAAAGTACACTAAATCGCTAATTAAGGGAGAGACACCTTTCTTGGCTCGCCCATACTTTCTTGGGTGGAAGAAATCCATCTCAGAAATATCTCCATTCAAAACTCCCTCTATTCCAGAGGCGACAAACTCCAAGATAGGTAGAGGAATTTCCGTTCTTCTCTGCTGGCGTAATGTGAAGTAATGTAGTATTAGTCGATTGGATATTGCGACTCCCTTAAACGCATCATCAAGGAGCGACTCTAGTTCGTAGCTAACGAAAGTAGAATCTCGAATGCTTTTGTATCTGCCGAAAGAAAAAATAAATCGCATTTTTTATGAGCTGATTTTTTCCAAATAACTTGACCACCATTGCATCATTTCCCTTCTCTCTTCAATCCAGCGGATATCTCTCTATAACATTTGGATTAGATGGATCGCATTGCTTGCCCTGAGCCCGGGCAAGCGCCTGTTCCCATTTTCCCAAAGGAACAGTTGCTCCAAAAATCGAAATGCATGCGACGGCGGAAAGAATGATTAGCGTCGCTTTTCCGTGAAGCTTCAAACGGGAAAGTCCCGAGGGGGCCTGAGAGTTAGTAGCGCTATGCAGTCTATTTTGGTAGTGAGGTCTTATGATTTTCATCCATAGAAAAAATACGAC
>JAALKB010000216.1 GCA_011088265.1 Gammaproteobacteria bacterium | reverse complement strand
GTCCGCATTCTCTTAATAGCCCGGAAATATAATCTGGTTTGTAAAGCATGAATTCGGCCAGATCGATCACCTGATAGGAAATATTGTGTTTCAGGCTTCCCATTTCCACTCGCCCACCGGTATAGATATCAATTTTTCCGATTTCGAGAAAACGCCCAAAAGGAGCGAGAACGGAGAGACTTTTCGGGATAAAGTCACCTGCCAAAGAATTCAGTACCCCATCGACGCCGTCGCCTCTGGTATAGGCCATGATTTCGTCGGCAAAGGTCAGATCCCTTGAACTCATTACCAGTTCAACCCCCTGGTCATTTAGCAACTGGCGCTTTTCCTCGGTGCCTGCGGTGGCAAAGACCCTCAGTCCCAGGCGTTTGGCGACCTGGATTGCCGCTTGTCCAACTCCACCGCCACCGCTGTGGATCAATACCGTTTCACCAGCTGTCATCCGTCCAAGATGGACTAGTGCGTAATGGGCGGTAGAGAAGACGGTAGGCAGGCAAGCAGCCTCGATGAAAGAAATATGGGGTGGTTTTCGAAATACCATCCGGGCGTCAACAGCCACAAAGGAACGAAAGGCGTAGGGCGCGAACCCGGCAACTTCATCACCGATGCTAAACTCGTTTACCTCAGATCCAACGGCAATCACGATGCCGCTGAAGTCATCCCCATACCAGTGAAGGTCTTCGGTATTCCCGGGGTAAATTCCCAGCGCTTTCATCACATCTCTAAAATTGATGCCGCCGGCCATTACCTGAACCTCAATTTCGTGGGGTTGAAGTTTTGCTCTTGGAATCTCTCTAAGGTTCAGATGGTCGAGAAATCCTGGTTTATCGCAGTGCAGGCAAAAAGTGATGGGATATGAGTGTCCACTACTAACGTTTCCGCGGTCAACATTCCTGGCAACTTCGGTGGACTTTGACACAACAAGGTGGTCTTTCGGCATTCTACGCAGGGTCGCTCCATAACGTATGCCATTTCGCCAGGCAACTTCCAGCTCATCCTGATTGTATTGAAGCTCAAGGCAGATATCGTTACAAATATCGTTAGTTGCCTGATCGGCTTTAGGATCACTTTTCGGATCATTTTTCCCGTTTCCAGGCGAAATCGGAAGATCAATAACGGTATTGCTATGGTTGAACATTTCATTGTTCGCGCTACGCAGGAACCCCACGAGTGGGCGAGTGGTAAACCCGCTACATTGATCTATCTCGAGTGGTTTAAAGCAGTCCCGGGTGAGGAAAAACCATCGAAAATCTGGTTTGCCCGGGAGCTCGAGCAGCACCTGACTGAATTGGAAGGCGTGAATCGCACCAATATTCTGGGCTTCATACAGCGCTTCGGAATTCATGGTCTCAATGGGTGGAAGATCAAGGTTAAGTCCATTAATCAACCCGTCCCAGAGCATATCGGCTATTTCTTCTTGCTCAAAAAAGTCCCTTATTGATGACTGGTTTTTGAAATCCAATGTCCATGTCTGCTCATCCAATTTGCCTAAACTCTCCCCGGAGTTCACCACCAATGCATGGTGCCCTCGGGCTCGTAACGTAGTCGCCAATTGGGATACCAGCCCCCCATTGTCTGCGAACAGGAGATATTGTTTTGCTGACGAATCCTCTTGACTATCCAGTAAGTCATCAGATAGCTCTTGACGGAATTGATCCAACTTCGATCGAGCTATCAACAGACCCTGGAAAGACTGATCATTCTGGACGATCCCGGCAAGGTTAGATGCTGTATCGAATCCGCATTCCTGGAGTGCCTCTAGCCATTGAGGTTGGCTCAATAATGCACTTTGTGATGGCTGATTTTCGTCAAAGGTCTTCCACCAATCTGGAAAAAAACCAAAAGCATTATTGATGGAAAAAGAAGTCCAGAAAGTCTCGACAAACATAAATAACCCATCCGGTGCAAGTAGCTGTCGAATCCGTTTCAGGGATTGTTGATGATTGTGAGTGGCATGCACCACATTGGTTGCGAACACCAGATCAAATTGGCCGACATCGATATTTTGCTCGTCCAGTTCGCGGTTTAGGTCAAGCTGTTCAAAAGTGATACATCGATGGTTGGTGAAACGTTCTTTCGCCTTTTCAATAAAATCGGGACTGATATCCGTAAAGGTATAAGCCAGGCGTTCATTTGGTATTTTCTGTAAGATTTTTTCCGTTAGGGAGCCCATTCCTGCGCCGATTTCCAAAACCCGTAATACCCGACGGGAAGGTAGTGTTTTGATAATGTATTTTAACGCCTGAACCACATGGTTGTTGAGTTCATCATGCTCTCCATTTTGATAATAGTTAGCCAAAGTGGTGTGATTTTTTGAAGAGAAAACTAGCTCAAGGTAATCAATAGAGCCACTCAACAGTGAAGCCGAATTGGTGAAACACAATTCATAAAAAGCCAAATTAGCTGAAAGCCAGGGATAATCCTGCCGGATTCGTTCGAATGAATCATTGTTGGCTAAATTTTGTTCGTCTCTTTGGAGTATGGGTTGAATCTGGGTCCACTCATGGTGATCCTGTCGCGCGAAATAGCCTTCGGCTGAAAGAAGGTCAAATTGCTGAGAAACCAGAGATTTGTATTTGTCTGAGATGATCTGTTTTTCAATCAAACCGCTAAGTCGAATTACCTCGCCAACCGCAGGTTGCCATCCAAGCTCCACCAAGGCGTTGAGGAATGCTGCCTTTCCAAGAACGTCCAAACGGGTCTGAAACTGATTGTTAAATTTCGCTATCCTTTCATGTGTCTCTGGCATTCGCTGATAGTGTTTTCCATGGGAGAGAATGGATGTCACGGATGGCAGGTCGCTGGCGTTTTTATACGCCTGCAAAATTGGTTTCGGGTCCCATTCGAAGCGATAAAGATGATTCAGAAACCGATCCTGGGAAGGGTCATTCGCAGGAGCGGCATCGGCTCTAAATCCGCGAATCAACGCGAAGCGTGAGCCAGTTTCATCATAAAGATCGATGTCCGCAATTTTTCGGTTTTCCTGGTCGCGAAGAACTCGGGTATATGCCCAAAATGTATCGGGAGTTTTCGCTAGTAACTCAATCCGTCGAATAAAGGCGGGCATTTTTAATTCTTCCCGCGCGGTTTTCCCCAAAGCCAACTCTTCGGTGGCATTAATGCCGTGAAAAAAAGAATCCAGGGTTGCCGGGTGGATGTGATAATTGTTGTCTCGGGTTATGTTGTCCGGGACGACGATCCTGGTGAGGGATTCTCCGTCTTCCCTATAAATGGATTGAACCAATTGGAAGAGAGGACCGAATGTTAAGCCGGCATCATCGAATCGCTGATAGAATTCCTTGCGCGTTTTACGCTGGGGCAATGTGTACTTCAATTCATCGAGATCGACGTCTACAACTTCACTCTGGGGCATTTTGACCAGCTGCCCCGTGGCGTTTAAATCCCATTGGGCCTGTTCGCCTTCCTTGCTATAGACGAGAAATCGACGCTCGCTTTCATCAAAAACCGTTCTTACCCAAGCCGAGCCATTGGGGGAAAGAAATAGGGCTCGTTTTATTTCAAGGGACTCCACAATGTAGTAGTCATTGGGAAAAAGTAGATGACTGAGTGCAATGCCAATTTCACAAAATGCTGATGCCGGAAAAATAGTACTATCCCAGACCCGATGGTCTTCAATATAGGTAAATAGTCTTGAGTCAAGTTGAAATTCCCAGGCGGGAAGCGGGCCATGAACCCGGTTTAACAAAAAGGGGTGAACAACCGGTGAAAGTCTTTTTTCAGCGGTTTCAGAAGATTCGAGCCAGAATGACTGTTTCTGCCAGGGATAAGAGGGTAGTGGAATTCGTGAACCACTGCCTCCATTAACCTGCTGCCAATCCAGTTGATATTGGTGGATATGCAATTGAGCCAGGGTTTTGGACAGGGATACGCCATCATCCTGCCCACGTTGAACTGAATAAAAATAAGTGCCAGCTGAACCGTTTGGGGACTCAGACGCGCATTCATCAATGGCGCTTTGCATGGATGAGTGAGGGCCGATTTCAAGAAAATCCACACCCTGTCCCTGGGCAATGATTTCTTCAATGGTCGGGCCGAATAGTACCGCTTCCCGGACGTTTCGCCACCAATAGATCGCATCCAATTCGCTACCTGGTATTACTGATTGAGTCACCGTAGAAACGAAAGGAACATCTCCATCCATGGGAACAATATCGGATAACGATGTTAATAACTCCTCCTTGATTGGCTCCATTTGATGTGTATGAAACGCGTAGTCAATTGGCAGCTCCTTGCAGAATATATTCTGACTTTGTAGCTTTTTTATGGCTTCAGTCATCGGCTCGCTATCCCCTGCCAGACTTATCAGGTTAGGGCTGTTGACCACTGCCAATTCAATGCTGCCTTCATACTCAGTGATTATTGACCGGGCCTTTTCTATGGAAACACCCACCGCAGCCATCTTTCCATTGCCCCCGGTTTGGTTTTGCAATCGACTTCGGTGGTAAATCACTTTTATCGCATCATCCAAACTATAAATTCCCGCGCAATAAGCAGCCGCAACCTCACCCACACTATGACCAATGACTTTGTCCGGGATAATGCCAAATGATTCCCAGAGTTTGGATAAAGCTACCTGCACCGTGAAGATAGTGGGTTGCGCAATGCGGGTGAGGTTGATTTGACTGTCCTGCTCCGAGCGCATCATTTCATCGATGATCGACCACCCACTCACGGCTTTAAATTTTTCGTCAACCACATGAGCCATCTTATTGAAAACTGGTTCAGATTCCATTAGACGTTGTCCCATTCCCCACCACTGAGACCCTTGACCAGAGAAGACGAATACCAGTTTATCCCCTGGTTTTAAACCATCCCCTGAAATATCGTGGGTGAGGGGCTTATCCGTATCTAACCATTGCTGCATCGACTCAATCATGTCATCTCTACCATTTGCGAGCAGCACTCTTCGTTTAATGTGATGCTCGCGGTACTGTCCTGAAGCGGTGCAAACGTCGGAGAAGTTTTGGCTATCATCCTTAAAAAAGTCCATCATCTTTTTAATTGAATCATCCAGAGCGGTATCACTGCGTGCGGATATCGGCAGCAAATAGGGTCGTTTGATAGACCGTGAAGGCCCCGGATTGATGGAAATATTGGGTGCTTTTTGTAATACCACGTGGGCATTAGTGCCGCCGAAGCCGAATGAATTCACGCCGACCACCGGTGCCTGATCCGCTGTATTGGGCAATACCTGGTTTTGCAAAACGATCCCAAAATTACCTGCATCCAAAGGAACATTAGGATTGGGTTTGATGAAGTTGAGATTGGCTGGAATTTCGTCATGCTTAAGGATAAGAGCTGCTTTAACTAACCCAGCGATCCCTGAAGCGGGTTCCAGATGGCCAATGTTTGTTTTAACAGAACCAATTAAACACGGATGCTTTGAGAGTCTGCCTTCTGACAGTACTTCACCAAGCGCGTGAACCTCGATGGGGTCCCCAACTGGTGTGCCGGTGCCATGGGCTTCAACATAAGCTACTTGACCCGGTGGTACCTGGGCATTCGCATACGCCTGTCTGAGCATTTGTACTTGAGCTGCGGCATTGGGAATAGCCATGGATGTGGTTGCGCCGTCCTGGTTTGAAGCGGTGGCTCGGATGACGGCGTGAATGCGTACTCCTTGCTCAATGGCCTTCGAAAGTGGCATCAACATCACTAAACCACAACCCTCTCCACGCACATAACCATTAGCCCGGGAGTCGAAGGTAAAACACTCGCCATCCGGAGATAACATGGAAGCACGGCTGAATCCTGAGGAGAGCTGAGTGGCAAGAATCAGGTTGGAGCCACCCCCTAAAGCCATTTCGCAGCTCCCCGACCAAATTTGTTCACAGGACATATGAATGGCTACCAATGCTGAGGAACATGCAGTATCGATGGAAAGGCTTGGGCCTCTCAGGTCGAATAGATAGGAAATTCGGTTGGAAGCGATGGATAGTGAAACGCCGGCGTTGGTATGCACGTCGATATCCTTGAGATTCTGAAACTGCAAGGAAGCATAGTCACTCCCGGAAATACCCACAAATACGCCGGTATTACTACCTCTGAGTTGGGAAGGAACCAGGCCTGCATCTTCCATCGCTTCCCAGGTTATCTCCAAAAGCCACCGTTGTTGGGGGCGCATCCGCCTTGCTTCCC
>JAALKB010000215.1 GCA_011088265.1 Gammaproteobacteria bacterium | reverse complement strand
ATTAAAATACCACTTCCTTCGCGGTAAGAGCCATCGCAGGATGCAGGATACTCTATGCAATCACTTCTAAACCTGGGCGAAATGAGCCAGTCCATGCTTATTTTTGGTGGGCCTTATAGCAATCTTCAGGCAACAATCGCCATGCAGGAAATTGCATTGCAGGAGCGAATTCCACCGGAAAACATTGTTTGCACCGGCGACATTGTGGCGTATTGTGCAGACCCGGAACAAACCACCAATCTGATTCGCGAATGGGGAATCAACGTAGTGATGGGCAATTGTGAAGAATCCATTGGATTCAGCAGTAATAATTGCGGTTGCGGTTTTGAAGAAGGCTCAGTTTGCGCAACACTATCAGTGGACTGGTACAACTATTGTTTGAGGGAGATCGGAACGAAAAACCAGCTATGGATGCAAAGGCTACCCAGGCGAATCCAGTTTACAGTTAATCAGCTTAGCTTTGATGTTATTCATGGTGGAGTTTCCAACATCAGCGAATTCATATTCGAGTCATCGGATTTAGCAAAGAAATACAGCGATATTTCCTCCCTTTCAACTCACTGTATTATTGGGGGACATAGTGGCATTCCCTTTGGTCAGACAGTCAGGGATCGTTATTGGCTGAATGCAGGAGTGATCGGCATGCCCGCCAATGATGGGCAACAAAATGGATGGTATATGCGACTGGAACCCACCGGGGATGGCGCCATCGCTAGTTGGCACACCTTGAATTTTGATAATGCCAGTGCAGCAGCTTCAATGAAGACCATGGGGTTACCCAGCGAATATCAAACTAGCTTAATCAATGGGTTATGGCCTTCACTTTCTGTTCTCCCTGACCTGGAAGCAGGGCGTCAGGGAATGACATTACACCCCGAACCATTGAAAATACAACGAAATTGGAGTCCTGGACTTCAGCCGAATGCCTCAGACACGGCGCACTTTCCACTTAGATAGGCTCCATGGGCTGTATTGAGCGCATCCTGCGATGTCGCCTCACCAGCAAAATACAGTTTTTCCCCCACAGTCTCTGCTAACACTCGCCTCGCATCACCATGACCTGGCGTTACCGAAGAATAAGCGCCTTTCACCCAAGGGTCATATCCCCAGGCGCTGGACTTGAATTGTCTGGTTTTTTTCCCAAAGTTGGAACCGAACACATCAATCAATTGTTCCCGGAAATACTGCTCCTCAGCTTTTGCTCCCTGTTTTTCGAACCACCACGCAAATCTCCCAGCAACGAAGGTAACAACATAAGGATGTCCAAACGGTTGCATCATCATCAGCCCTGAGGTTTCTCCGTTACTGTATTGAATAAAAGGAGGAACGTCAGAGTCAATGTCATCCAGACAGAAAAATAGATTATTATAATTACCCATGGGTAACGCATGAATCGCTTCGAGTTTATTCACCGGCAGAGCAGGCACAAATGTAATTTCGTTTGAACCAAGAACACCCGTGGAAACAGTAAGAATAATTTTGTTCGCCGTAATTTGTCCCTTATTGGTTTCAACACGAATGAGAGAACCTGACCAATCTATGTTTTTGACCACCGTATTTAATTCAACCGGACATTGTTTCCCCTGCTCACTAATCAGGGCACCATACCCGTCTTGCAGCGGATAGTCCTCATGGGTTTCGAAATAGTCAAGCCTGTCAGAAACAGACACCTGATCTGGATCATTGGAGTGCAATAAAGATAACCAATAGGCCTGATAATGACTCCAGCGGCTTTTCTGCTCCATCACATCCCAAAGGGAGCAGTCCCGCGCAGTTTTCCCTGCATTCTCAACCCGCCCCTCAAACTCTGATAGGAACCCGGCGTATTCACGCTCATCTGCCTCGGTTAGCCATTGCCCGTTGAAAAACATGGATGGCTTCTCTTCGAACAGAGTAACGTCATTGGTATGAGTCTCAGATACTTCGTTGCCAATCTGCAGGGATGTTTTCGGAGTCGCCACTGATTCACCGGTCTCATAAGAGTAACCCAATTTATCTGCCCATTGAACATATGGGTTTACAGTGGCCGAGTGCATCCAGTGGCAACCCAGGTCCACGGGATATTTTCCAGACAGCATTTCCGTCAAACCTCGCCCCCCGGTCCGATGGGAAGCCTCAAGTACAACGTGATCAAGACCCCGTTGGCTCGCCAATTCCGAAGCCCCCAGGCCTGCTGCACCTGCACCGATTATGACTAGAGAATAATGTGACATTTACTAGACCGTTAAAGCCGCTGTTGTTATGAAAGAACCCATCATAGTAACCACCTTAATGGATACCCTGTAGTACTACCGGATATCTTCCCGGAAGCAAAAGACCCTGATCATCCAACTTCCATTCACAGAAAATTGAATAAACGTTCAATATATTATATGCTTATTCAAAAAATGACTCAACGAGCACTTACCTGGACCCATCTCCTGGACCCATCTCTTAAGGAGCATTCCACTGGATGCTCCGGATTACTCGCAATCATCTCTTCCAATATCCTATATCCATGGCAAAAGATACCAGGTTTTCTCCCAAAGATCAGAAAGACTATCGACGCCAGCAGTTGATAGAGGCAACCATCCGTACCATTAGTGAATTCGGTTTATCGAACACCACCATCTCGAAAGTCACTAAGAATGCCAATCTTTCAGCGGGCATTGTGGGATTCTATTTCAAAAGTAAAGAACAACTCCTGCTGGGCACATTGGAACATTTGGACGCTGAATATAATTCACTCATAGAAGACGTATTCTCCTCAACTTATACCCCAGAGGACGTTATTACCCGGTTTATCGAAGTCAGTTTTGGCGAAACACTTTGTAATCTGGACAAAATTTCAGTTTGGCAAGCCTTTTCCGGAGAAAGCCGGGCACGAAATGAATACATGAAGATCTGCGGTGACCATGACGACGCTTTTTATCAGGCTTTGTACCAACAAATAGAACAGTTAAGTCAGCATTACCCTAATACCAGACCATCTCCAGAAGCCATTACCCGAAGCCTAAGAGCACTCATTGACAGCTACTGGCTCGACTATCTGTTCACTCCTGATGCGTTCGACAGGAATTCTGCCTGTCAGATCTGTCTGGACATGTTAAATGCAGTCTTTCCCAGGCACTTCAGCTCAGCAAAACAAAGCCGACTAAACCAAAACCCAGAACATAACCCAGGACATGACGACGAACATAACGACGTTCTTTCTCCCTGGACCTATACTGACCCCGAATTCCACGAACTTGAGAAAAATACGCTTTTCAGAAAAAGCTGGCAATTGGTTGGCCATGTCAGTGAACTAGCACAAACACCAAGCTACCTTAGCTTCGACGCACTAGGAGAACGAGCAGTTGTAATCAAAGACCACCAAGGGAACATTCGTGCCTTTCACAATGTGTGTCGCCATCGCGGAGCAAAGCTGCTGGATGGAAATAGTGGCCAATGCCCCCATGCCATTAGCTGCCCATTTCACGGATGGACCTATAAGCTTGATGGGGAACTGATTGGTGTTCCTGCCGAAAGCACATTCCCCGATCTTGATCGTTCAAACAACGCATTGGTGTCCATCGATCTCGAAATCTGGCAAGGATTTATTTTTATCAGGTTTATTCAGGGAGAAGAAGGTCTTGCTGAAAAAATGTCGCCCGTTTCATCACTACTGGATCCGTATCAACTGGAGTCAGTAGAACTCATTGCCGGAACCCGATACGCAGATCGAAGGCCTTATAACTGGAAAGTCATCCATGATATCGACAATGAAGGCTATCATGTTCCTATGGGACACCCCGCACTGCAACAACTTTATGGCATGCATTATGAAGATGGAATGGTAGAAGATATCGCTGTTTCCAAAGCCTACCTGAATGAGAAACCTGGAAAAATATGGAGCGTCAGAAACTACCAAAACCTGTTGCCACACTTTGACCACCTACCTGAAGAAAACCAGAAACTGTGGTTGTACATTGGAATCAGTCCAAACATGGTGCTCGGACTGTATCCCGATAGTATTGAGTTTTACATGACATTGCCAATCTCCACCAAAGAAACAGTTTATCGTGGTGCAGCTTACGCCCTGCCAGATCCGCGAAAAGGAATGGACGCTATTCGGTATTTGAATCGGCGAATCAATACATCAACAGAAAAAGAAGACGAGAGCTTTGTCAACTGGATGCAGGAAGGACTTCGATCCAGCGTATTCGAACAACGCAATCTCTCAACACTGGAATCCGGAGTTAAGCATTTCCACCAATACATCATGCAACAGATCCCGGTGGGTCGGCTAAAGCACCATCCAGGGAATGGCAACGTAACCACAACAAATCATGACATGCTTATGCAATGACCCAGCAATTCAGATCACGCCTATACTGTTGTGTCGAAAACAAAATCAGAGATAAAGGCAAGGGTGTAGGATCAGGTTACATCCCGATCCATCGGTGAGCAAATCTCAATGAGGAATCCGTCGGGGTCTCGAACGTAGGCCGTGGTTTGTCCCCAGGGTTCGTCTCTAACCTCCTGAACAAGCTCCGCCCCGGCTTCCATTGCCCGGGAAACTGCTATTTCCACTTCCGGAGTTTCAAAAGCGATTTCAAATGTCGGCGAGGCGGGGTTCGCTGAAACAACGCTTTTACCCAGGCTGGACATCAGCGTCAGAGAGGAAAACGACAGAGTGGTTGCCCCGGTATCCAACTCTCCATAGTCACCCGCATCGTGGAGCATTTTCGTCTCAAACCCAAATGCACGCTGGTAGAAATCCAAAGACTCGGCCACATCTGTCACATAAAGGATGGTGTATTTCAGTTTCATGATTTACTGTGTACTGCTTACTGATCACTAACGATTATCTGGTGGTTATCTCTTTGGAGAATATCTATCTGGTTACTCGCTCAATTAGCTTCCACTCGCCTCCCAAGATCGTCCAATCCGGTTCTTAGTTGGTCAAAAACACCCCCTTCCCTATTATGCTGCAACAACTGGGTATTCAAACCTCCCTCCGTAGAAAGATCCTGTAGCGCTTCAGCGAAACGCTGTTTCCCATCCTTATCCATCGCATCCAGATACCCCGACAATAAGGAAACCACATAGATTTCTGATTTTATCTGGTCACCTGTTTTTTGCCCTAGCCACTGGCTTGCCGTATCCAGCATACACATTGTGGTCGACAGAATCACCGTCGCTGCAAAATGTGGACCAATCGCAGATTCATCGTTCGCCGTAATAATTTCATTTTCAGCACCAAATAGCGTTTCTGATGCCCTCGATTCGGGATATACAGGAAGGGGGCAATTACCGGTTTCAATAAAAGGCAAAGGAATGGTCACACAGGGGTTTTCCGCCGGAGCAATTAGCTCGGCAACCTCATCAAGGCTGATATCCGCCATTACACTGATGACTACCTGATCATGACGAAAATCCAGCTCAGGCAATTCATCTTTCGCCACCTTCGCCAATAAACACAAAAATACAGTGTCTGATCTATCAATGATGGATTGATTGCTCTCGATTGTCACATTTTCAAATTCCAGGCTCAGTCGAGTCGATACCTCTTTTGATTGTCTGGAAACCGAAATAATTGAGTCCGGAAACTGACGCACCAATGATCGGATCATCGGTTCACCAATTTTCCCGCAGCCGATAAAGCCGATGCGTTTTGGATGGGCTGAGTTAGTATTGCCTTGATAATATTGATTCATTTTTCTATTTCACTCGGTTCCAGTTCATTGTAATCAGTCTGTCATAATAAGTCAATGACATGCATTAATGACCCCCATTACAGCTAACTTTTCGCCGTAAGCCGGGCACATCAAATTCGGTCGTTACCAATCAATCCCAACGAATTTGTTACTATCAATACGGCGCAACAAATGCGATAGGAGCCAAGGAAACAGTGGCCTATACCAATGCCCTTTTCTGTTTGGCAATTGCAATCAGTGGCGCAATGGCGTCATGAATTTCACGGCAAACAATCGCTCCCTTTTCTCTTAGAACGGACTCTACATCTATCGGTAACGAGGAATCTGATTCTTCAGGAATTTCGTTCAACTGCCCACCCATCAGAATTGGAACCTGGATGCCTTTCTCGGTTAGCTCGTCCATCAGTTGACCGTAATAAGTCAATGCAACACCGTTATAGGTCGTCCACGCGCGGCCCCCCCGCCCGGGGGGGGGGGGCGCCCGG
>JAALKB010000214.1 GCA_011088265.1 Gammaproteobacteria bacterium | reverse complement strand
TTACTCCGACGCTTAATTTCGGGGAACGTATTCTTCCAGACAGAACCATTGAAAATGCCCAATACGGACTTCGATTCGCCAGCAGTGAGTGGCGAAGCGGCTGGGACTTTGAATTATCTTTTTTAAGGGGATTCGAACCCCATGGCGTTTATCAACAAGCGCTTTCGGGGACAATATTGAATCTCAATCCTGTCTACCCGGAGTACCAACAGGTTGGCGCAGGATTTTCAACATCCTGGGGTGAAATCGAATTTCATAGTGAAGTCGCCTGGCATGATACACGAGACCAGCTCCAGGATGATGATTACCTCTCGTATGTCCTCGGGAGTCGCTATTCTTTTTATCGAATTCCCTGGTCGGAGACCATTGACGAAATCACCCTCACTCTGGAGTACGTTGGTGAATCCATTATGCGTCAACAAACGGCTGGCAGTGCCTACCTAAGCACCGGTTTTGGTCGAGCTTTAACGAATTCTTTTTTAAACCGGCTTGTGTTTAAATTTTCCGAAGAAACTTCATTGGAAGTGGGGAGTTTCATTAATCTTGATCAAAATGATTACTCCGCCCAAATCAAAGGAACACACCGCCCCTCTGATACGCTGGAATATTCATTTAGTCTTGACGCTTTCGAAGGCCCCGTTGGTTCGTTCTTTGGCGAGTGGTCGAATAACCATCGCGCCTCCCTGGCGATGACCTACTACTTCTGATGACCTATCCAGGCACCAGACAGCTGAATTAATTCCAGATAAGACAAGATGCATAAAATCATTTCCAGATCTCTGTTTGTATTCGTGATGGTAGCCAACCTGTCCTATGGTCAAACGGGCCTGGATGTTATGAAGGAGCAGGATAGGCGCCACCGCTCCGATCAGGAGTTCACCGAATATACGATGACATTGCTCGATTCCCGAGGGAAAGAGAAACAGCGTAGAATGGTAAGTTATTCCAAAAACATAGAGCATGGACAAAGTAAGTCGCTGATTAAGTTTCTGGAACCCACCAATATTAGCAATGTCGGACTACTCACCTGGAGCGACAGCGAACAGGAATCCGACAATCAATGGCTTTATTTGCCCGCGTCAAAGAAAATCAAACGAATCACTGGCGGCGGTAAGGCCAGTTCCTTTATGAGCACCGATTTTGCATTCGAAGACATGCGCCCGGAAAACCTGGACACCCATACTTACACCATAATCCGCGAAGAGGAAATTGAGGGTCAATTATGTTGGGTCATTGAGGCATTACCATCTACCTCAAAAGAAAAAAGGGACAGTGGATATAGTAAGCGACAATTATGGGTTGGACATGATCACTATTTAACGATCAAGACTGATTTTTATGACCGCAGGAAGAAGCTGAGTAAAAAGGGAGTTTAAGGGAGTTTATGGTGAATTTGTTGAAATTGGCAATGGGTCATGGCGGGCGGATAAGGTGGTGATGGAAACGCTAAAGCGCAAAACGAAGACTGTCCTGGCAACCAAATCAAGAGATGTTCAGAGCAATATTAAGGATAGCTTATTCGATACTCTGAGCCTAAAACGGCTACCATTGATTAAGTAGTCGACATCTCTTTTATGGACAGGATATTTAAATGGTTGGCCCTTCACCCGATTTTTTGTATTGTCATATCGATATCCATTTGTATTTTTTTTGGTAGACATATCCTCGATCTCAAAATTGATACTTCTGCGAATGGACTGATCATTGATGGCTCTGAAGAATCCGATTTTTACAATGATGTAAAAGCGGTTTTCGGTGATGATGTTTCAATGACCATTTTGTATAAGGCCGATGATGTATTCACTCAGCCCATATTACAGAGTATCGAAGACCTTACTCTGGAAGCCGGTCAGCTAGACGGAGTCTCCCGGGTAGTAAGCTTATCCACAGTAAGCAATCTCAAAGGAGGAGATGGATACCTAAATACCGATCCGCTTATTCCCTATGTCCCAAATGATTCCGAAGCAATTGCATTGATTAAGCATGATGCTCTGACCAATGGGTTGAACATCGGTGAGGTGGTAAATGAGGATGGGTCGGTAGCGGCGATTTGGTTATCCATTGAAGCGCGGGCTGATGACATGCTTTTTAACAACCGGCTGGTCAGAGAGGTGGAAACCCTCATGGAGCGAGAACGCCAAAAGTTGGGCGGAAAGGTTCGTCTTTATCAGGTGGGCTCTCCCCTAGTGAAAACCAGCATCCTCGACTACATCGAAAGGGACACCAAATTCGTTACCCCTATTTCCCTTCTCGCTGTCACTATCGTCCTATTGTTCTTTTTTCGTAGTATGACAGCGGTTGTCCTACCCGTAGTAACCGGGGTATTGAGTATTGTGACCTCTCTCGGGTTCATGGCACTAGCGGGGTACGCACTCAATCCAGTTACCATTATCATCCCGAGCTTGCTTCTGGTAATCGGTTCCACAGAGGACATCCACATCATTTCGGAATACGTTTATGGCATCCGGGAAAAGCTGGACAAACAGGCGGCAATTATTCGAATGTCCATGCGATGCGGGTTGGTAATCTTCCTTACCGCATTAACTACAGTGGCTGGTTTCCTGACCGTGGTGCCGAACGAAATCCCTATCTTGAGTGAATTTGCCATTTCTGCCGCTTTCGGTATCACCATTAATTTCGTGTTAACAGTATTAATGGCACCGACTATTTTCCATATTCTGAAAGTACCAAAATCTTTTAAAGAGCCCGAACCCCCTTTTATGAATGGGCTCAAAGATATGTTAGTTGCGCTATCCGCCCGACATCGAAAATATGTTTTTATATTTTTCTCCCTCGTGGTTGATCTATCGGTATTCGGTGGCTCGAAACTCTTTGTAGACACCAACTATCTGCTGTTCTTTCGGGGTGATGCTCCGGTTCGACAGGCATTTCGGGACATGAGTCAGGACTTGTCTGGAGCATCGGTTTTTTATGTAGTCATCGATACTGGCAGGAAAGATGGGCTGTATCAACCTGGTGTACTAAACGATATTGCAAAGCTATCAGACTACCTGGATAGTAAATACGATAATGTCATGAGTTACGACAGAATGGTCCGAAAATCTCACCAGGAAATGAACGAAGGACAACAAATATTCTTTGCCATACCAGACTCTGAGGATTTGATCGCCCAGTATTCCTTGCTAATGGATCCAGAATCCCTCTCCCGCTTCGTTGATCTTGATTTCCAGAAGACCTGTATTCTCGTCAGGAGCACATTGGGAGGCAGCCGTAAACTCAATGCCGAATTGCCGAAAATCCATAATTTCATCGATACCAGTTTATCCCATCGCCTTGATGCCAGAATCACCGGTGAAGTTGTTCTGATCGGCCAGGCGTCGGACACCATTAGTCGGGAAATTATTTTTAGCATCTTCTACATGATGATCGCTATTTTTGTTCTGATCTCGTTATTGTTTCTCTCAGTGAAAGCTGGACTGTTGACGCTGTTACCCAATGTTTTACCCATCCTTGTGAATTTCGGCATCATGGGCTTCATGGGAATACCATTAAGCGCCAGCACTTTTCCGGTCGCCATTATTGCCTTGGGGATTGCGGTAGACGATACCATCCATTTCATGGTCCGGTTTTCCAGAGAATTGCAAAATACCACCGATAATGAAATTGCCATTGCCCGTACAATCTCCCACGAATTACGCCCGGTGTTCTCCACTAGCACCGCCTTGTGTTTGGGCTATTCAGCCCTGCTTTTTGCTGAATTCGGCTCTATCGCCCAATTTGGTTTCCTCTCCGCTGTCACTATGCTTGTTGCGCTGATTGGTGATCTTATTTTGACACCGACCCTCCTGATTACTAATCCTCTGATTACCTCATGGGATCTGTTCAGAATGAAAATCAAGTCAGACAAGCTTAAAGAGAGCCTTTTCTTTAAAGGTCTAACCAGGGGAGAGATTAAACGAGTTGCGCTTGTTGGTACTGTGGTCGAATTCAAAAAAGGAGAAAACCTGTTAGAGCAGGGACAGACCGATGAACATCATATGTACATTATTTTGTCGGGCCAAGCCGAAGTGAAAGTTCAAAACGAGAACGGACAAAGTAGTCGAATGACCACGTTAAATGAAGGCAGTATTGTTGGCGAAATGTCTTTTCTAAGCGGACAGGATCGAACGGCAACGGTGACCGCCCTTTCTGGAGTTGACGTACTACACGTGGATGCCAAAATGGTTGAACAAATATCAAATCGCTTCCCACTTCTTGGAGTTAAAGTTTATAAAAACATTTCCCAAATTCTGGTTCAACGTCTCGACCAAACGACAAAAAATCTGACAACTAGAGATCTGACAACTAGAGATCTGACTGGGTAACGGGGTCTTGCTAAAACTTACCGCCATCGAAAAATATTTTGTGTTTGATCAATCCCTGGATAAGCCAACCACCTTCTCATCGATTATCAAACAGAATGGAAACCTGGACCGGGAGAGAATGGAAAAAGCTTATGCAGCAACGTTGCGCATCCATCCTCTTTATCACTCCAGGGTTGTTGCCGGATCATTTGACCGATATTACTGGGAGCCCCTGGACCCCATTAAATGGCCTACCATCGAATGGTTGGACGGGAAAATAGATCATCGATCAAAAGACTCTTATATGAACTTATTCCTTCATGCCGGAGTGAATCTCAAGATATTCATCGGAGAAACCGACACCTGGTTTTCATTCAACACCCACCACGCGTGTAGCGACGGGCTGGGGGTAGTTGCATTCTTTAAGAGCCTGCTACTCGCTTATGTGAATAACTGCCCGCCGGAACTCATGGAAAAAACCAATCCGGACCACCTTAAACACCGAGGGCGCTTTGGCTTGTCAAAGTGGCAATGGCTAAAATTGTGTTCAAAACATCGAATTGATCGAGAGCTTTCAAAGAAGTTTATATCCACTCAGCCTGCCCGGCTTTTTCCCATTAACAAGCTAAAGGTCACTCATTCAGGGTTAACACACACTACGCAAACAATCCAAATAGAATCAAAAGTAAATTCGTCAGCGATGACAGTCCGGATATCGCCTGAGGGGAATGCATCTATCCTGTCCGTCGCAAAACGACATGACCTTAAACTCAACGACTGGTTGGTCGCCTGTCTGTTTATTTCTTTGGCCAGGTGGCGACGGGATATTGATCCGGATTCCGACTCCGACATGATTCGAATCGGTGTACCCGTTAACAGACGGACTCGTAGAACCCTATCCATGCCCAGTTGTAACATGAGCAGCACCTTCTTTTTGACTTGTGAACAGGGAAAGATCCACGGCGGCGATGAGTTCTTTTCTTACATTAAATCCTATATCGAAGAACTCAGAAGAAAAGATACGTCGCTATCTTTATATTTAACATTAACACTTTCGAACATCATCCCCTGGGTGCTCAAGCGCCAGGCACCCAAGCCTCAATATAGTGCGACGATCTTTCTCACTAACCTTGGAAAACTAAGAGGCAGGATTAAGATGAAAGATGGTCAAATTTCTAACTGGCAAGACTACGGTTTTAGCGAGGTGATCACTATTCCTCCTATGAGACCCAATGCTCCCGCAGCAATCTCTTTATCGTTACGCCGAAATACCATTGTCATGTCTTTGCGTTATGATGATACTGAGATATCTGCGGCTCTCGCAGAAACACTATTGCGGTATTTTGCCTCTGAGATCGGAGCAGGCAATCACTTCGTCATTCGCCCTTTTCCTGAAATTTGCCATACACCATTATCACCGTCGACATAAGTGCTAACCAGGAATAAGGCCTGAATAAGTATCAGGCACCAGCTAGCTGCAAGGCAACAGATCTCTACTGTTAATATCCACTCCAAATTACTGCCGTATAAATTATGTCCATCAAAGAACCTATTGCCATCGTCGGTATTGGCTGTCGATTTCCAAGCAACGTCGTTGATGCGGAATCATTCTGGCGATTACTGATTGAAAACCGATCTGGGGTGGGTGAGGTACCCAAAGACCGTTGGAACAATGATCGTTTTTATCACCCTGACAACCAGGTAGACGGCAGAATTCATACCAAACGTGCGGCAATGGTGGATCACATCGACCAGTTTGATGCGGACTTTTTCGGTATCTCACCCCGGGAAGCAATGCGGATGGACCCCCAACAACGGTGGCTTTTGGAGATAACCTGGGAAGCGATGGACGATGCAGGCCTGGTTCCTTCCCAACTCCGAGGTAGTAATACCGGCGTCATGGTGGGTCTTTCGGGGGGTGGCTAGGCCGCGGTGGGGGGTCGGGGCGCCGGGGGGGGGGGGGGGGGGGGGGGGGGGGGGGGGGGGGGGGG
>JAALKB010000213.1 GCA_011088265.1 Gammaproteobacteria bacterium | reverse complement strand
AAACTAAGAGCCATTATTTTCTCTCGTTCCCACGGTCCCCCGTGGGAATGCATACTGACCTAAAAATGCACTCGACAGATGCCACCAGGTCAACACCAAAGGAATAATTGCGACTTCGACCCCATTGGCCCTTCCCTAAGCTAAGAGCCATTATTCTGGAACCATTTCAATGGCCTTAAAATTATACCCATACACGAGAAAAATGATGTGGTCTATACCACACTATTCACAGAAACTGGCTGCTTTCGAAGCCAGCACATCAGAAAAGCAGCCCCCCGTTTCGTCTTTCGTAATCGAGCTTTACCCTCACACCCGTATGCATTCCCACGGTCCTCCGTGGGAACGCATACTGACCTAAAAATCCACTCAACAGATACCACCAGGTTAACATAAAGGGAATAATCACGACTCTGACCCCATTGGCCCTCCCTAAGGCTAAGAGCCATTATTTTGGGCCCATTTCAATGGCCTCTCTCATTCCCACGGTCCTCCGTGGGAATGCATACTGACCTAAAAAAGCGCTCGACAGGTATCACGAAGTCAGCATCAACGAAACAATTACGACTCTGACCCCACTCGCTAACACCGTCTGGCCACTACCAACCATCCGGGGCGTTCTAGCGCTTCCATGTAATTATGGCGTTGCTGTCTGATTAGTTCCCATTTCCTCTGTTTACCGAGGTGTTCAAAATAACCGGGAAAATTATCTTTCAAATAGAACTGTTCATTCATAAATAAAACAACCGGGCCATCCATGCGGATTGTGCGGAGCATCTCGTCGAGATGCCAGGGCTGAAGGTGGCCGTTGGCGAAAGAGCCGACGCAGATCATACCTTCATAGTGTTCATCCGGAGTTTCAATGGTTTGGGTAAGATCCGCTTTTATCAGCTTCTGATATACGGATTGACCATTTTCCATTTTTGGTCTGGCCTGGTCGAGCATCCCCTGGGAAATGTCCATGCCATCGATATGGTGATAACCTCTTTTTGCCAGTAACTCCCCCACAATGCCCGTACCGCAGCCATAGTCGATAATGGAGGATTGAGAAGGTTGTTGAAATTCACAAAAAGCATCAACCGCGATTTTTGGTGCGATGTATTGATAATGCTCCATTAAGTTTTGATCGTAGTCGTCAGACCACTGATCGTAAATCGATTCGGGGCTGTCGGCCTGCTCCAGGGTTTCCAGAGCAACGAGGTGCCCGGCCATTTTTGTTGATGTCATCTCTATGCCGTCATTGTTCCGGTGTCATCGTTCCATCATCGTGCCGCCTGCAGTACCTGGGTTGGTGTCTCTGCTTCAGACGCGTTCTGCTGTCAGAAAATTCCGTATCCAACCGAGTACTGTGTTGGAGTTTGTTTCCTGACTGGCTAATGATTCCAGAGTGGCTTGGTACACTTCCTCTCCAATTAATTCTCTTCGCGAAGTTGCCCGGAATTCACAATATTCCTTATTAAACTCCGGGTGTCCCTGAATCCCCAGCATTCTATCTTCCGCGACGATCATGCTGTTTGGACAAAAGTCATTTTCCGCCACGGTTTTAAATTCTGGAGGAACCTTAACCACCTGATCCTGATGAATAACGATCAATCTATATTGATCTCCCCGTAGTGTTTCCCTGTTATTCATCCAGGGTTGGGGTTGGGTGACTTTGGCCGCGTGAATGCCGAACCCCCAGCCAACATCAGCCTTTTCAGTTTTACCTCCCAACGAATGAGCGATCAGTTGATGTCCGAAACAAATTCCCACCATTCTGATATTTTGATCCCAACACTTTCGAACAAAACCCTGCAAATCCAGAATCCAGGGAATATCTTCATAAACCGCATACTTTGAACCAGTGATAACATAGCCGTCGAAATCTTCCGGAGCTGGTAAGGTCTCGCCTTTGTGGCAGTGGATGGCGGTCAGTTGAATTTCCGAGGCAGAGTCATCGATACTTTTCTGGAACAGTTCGCCATAAGTACCATACTCTTCCTGTGCAGATTCAGGTACGTCATCGCATAGGAGTAGCCCAACGTTTAAGGGGGATGCTGTCATGTCGTCATTCGCCGTTTAAGGTGGTTAATCGGGCCACAGTGCATTTGGGGCACAGTTCATTAAGCTTATTCTATCAGGGGTTAGCGAATTCAAACACCAGGAATGCATCGCCACCTATCATCAATCCATTTGTCATCAATGAAGAGGATAATTGTCTGCCGTTGTTCCTCGTTCCCACGGTCCCCATGGGAATGCATATCGTCTCCTGGCGCCCCTCTTTACTGATATCCTATCCATGGTCAGGTTCATGCCCAAACCCTTGAAAGATATGATCATTCGGTTTTCACGGTCGAAGAATATATCGTTGTGACTATGATCAAACCTTGTTTAATCAATGCGTTAGCAGTAGTATTGCCGACCTTAAATAAACACGACAACCAGGGTTTTTAGTAATGCTGAAAGGCAGTATTGTTGCAATTGTGACACCGATGTTAGAAGACGGTCGAATAGACTATGATGGTTTGGAAAAATTAGTGGATTTCCATGTGGAAAGCAAGACGGATGGTATCGTTTCCGTTGGCACTTCCGGCGAATCAGCAACAATGGACATTGATGAGCAAATTGAGGTTATTGCGAAGACCGTTGAAATGGCTCGGAGTCGCATTCCCATCATTGCTGGAACCGGTGCAAATTCTACCTCGGAAGCGCTGGAATTGACGTCCAGGGCTGCTGCTCTTGGAGTGGAAGCCTGTTTGCTGGTAGTGCCTTATTACAATAAGCCAACCCAACATGGATTGTATGAGCACTTTAAACTGCTGGCGGAGCAGGTTGATATTCCCCAGATTCTGTACAACGTTCCGGGAAGAACGTCTTTAGATATGCAAAATGATACTGTGGTGGAGTTGTCGAAAATTTCCAATATCATTGGTATCAAGGATGCCACTGCAGATATCCCCAGGGTGGCGGATTTTGTTGCCAGGTGTGCGCCTGGCTTTGCACTTTACTCCGGTGACGATGCCACGACCCTGGAATTTATCAAGGCCGGTGGGCATGGATGTATTTCGGTTACTGCCAATGTAGCACCTGCCAAAATGCATGAAATGTGTCAGGCCGCACTGGCGGGTGACATGGTTACAGCGGAAACCCTGAATGATCAACTGGACGGACTGCATGGCAGTCTTTTCCTTGAATCCAATCCCATTCCGGCCAAATGGGCGGTGTCGGAATTGGGTTTTATGGGTAAGGGAATCCGATTGCCTCTGACGGAGTTCTCAGCGGAGTATCATCAGGCTGTCCGAGACGCAATGGCAAGGGCAGGAGTCGCTTAGATCTCCGAGCCCTACGTCGTAGAATCATCTGGGTACAGTATGTTTGGTCCATGTGGGTGATGGGCTCGGTTGATAGATTTGGCTGACGAATTTGGTTGATGAGATTTTCCTGATAGGGATGGTTTCATCGGGATACCGGTTTGGCTAATGTTATTCAGGTTGATAGTGTCTGTATTCAGGCCGACGTTATTCAATATTCAATTGCTAACGCTCCTTCAATTTGTCCCTGATTTTATTTGTCCCTGATTTTGGTCTTTTTGCTTTTTATTTGATAACACAGAATTATGCTGGTAATGACTGGTTGTGACGTTCTTTCTGATTTTCGTCAGAAGAAGTTGCTGCAATCCCTTCAATCCGTGGTTTCGGAGTGTCAATCTCTGGATGCGCGCTTTGTCTATTTCATGGATTTGTCCCAGCCCCTCGATACTGATCAGCGAGAGACGCTGATGCAATTGCTGGAGGCCATTCCTCTTAAGAGTTTCCCCAATAATGCTCTGACTCATTCTCCATCACCTACTTATCCCGCATCACTTACTGATTCACTGCCTCCGCACCATTCCTTTATCTCCGTGCCTCGCCTCGGCACAATTTCTCCCTGGTCGACCAAAGCCACGGATATCGTTCATCGTTGCGGTTTGGCAACGATCAATCGGGTGGAGAGGGGGATTCAATGGGAGCTTGGGTTTCATGGATGTCTTGATGGTCGTATCTTTGATGACCGTATCGATGTCTCTGTCCTTGAATCATTACTCTACGATCCAATGACTGAATCTGTATTGACTGAAACGGAAGCAGCGTCGGTTTTATTCGAAATTGGTGAACCGGCTCCGTTAAGAGTGATCGATCTCCTAAACGGAGGTTTGGCGGAGCTTAATGCGGCCAATCGTGAATTCGGATTCGCCTTAAGTGACGAAGAACAGGTATACCTGGTCGAGCAGTTTACCCAGCTTGGCAGGAATCCCACGGATGTGGAACTGATGATGTTTGCCCAGGTGAACTCTGAGCATTGTCGGCATAAAATTTTTAATGCGAATTGGACCATTGATGGTCAGGCGAAATCGGACTCATTGTTTTCCATGATTCGTACGACCCACGAACGCTACCCGGACGGAACATTAACCGCCTATAAGGACAATGCTGCGGTTCTCGCGGGATCCGATGCCCGCCGGTTTGCTCCCGATGGCCCCCATAGTAATCACCGTGTCTACCAATACACCGATGAGCCCGTTCACTTCACTATCAAAGTAGAAACCCATAACCACCCCACGGCCATTTCCCCTTTTCCCGGCGCATCCACAGGCTCTGGGGGAGAAATTCGGGATGAGGGAGCTACAGGCAGAGGTGGAAAGCCCAAGGCGGGACTGGTGGGCTATTCGGTTTCTCATCTCCGAATTCCTGATTTACCTGAGCCCTGGGAGGCGAATGAAAATAAGCCATCACGCATCGCAGGTCCTCTACAGATTATGCTGGAGGGTCCCATTGGTGCCGCTGCGTTTAATAACGAATTCGGTCGAGCTGCTATTACGGGCTATTTTCGTACCTTCGAGCATCTGCCGGATTCGGATAAAGGGTCTTTCAGATATGGCTATCATAAACCCATTATGCTCGCCGGTGGATTGGGAACCATTCGGGAGCAGCATGTCGAGAAGAATGACATCGCGGACGGGACACCCATAGTTGTACTTGGAGGCCCGACCATGCTCATCGGTTTGGGAGGCGGTGCGGCATCCAGTCTGGCGTCTGGCGAAAGCGCGGAGTTGCTGGATTTTGCATCGGTGCAGCGGGGCAATCCTGAGATGCAACGCCGTTGTCAGGAGGTAATTGATACCTGTTGCGCCATAGGAACCCATAACCCCATTGTATCCATTCATGATGTGGGAGCAGGAGGGGTATGTAATGCATTGCCCGAATTGGTCCACGATGCGGATCGCGGCGGCGTGTTCGAGCTGCGGAGTATCCTAAATGACGAGCCTGGAATGTCACCCATGCAAATTTGGTGCAATGAATCCCAGGAGCGTTATGTGTTGGCAGTGAACCCTGACCAGTTTGACGTCTTCGAGTCCATTTGCCAACGTGAACGGTGTCTCTATGCCCATGTGGGTAATGCCATTGGCGAACAGAAACTAACGCTAACGGATTCGTATTTCGACGAAACTGGCAAAGACGGAACTGGTAAAGACGAAACTGGTAAAACAGACTCTGACGTGAGACCAATCGACTTACCCATGGATGTCTTATTTGGTTTACCACCCAGAATGCATCGCGACGTAGCATCCCAGACCCCGTCATTACGACCTCTGGTGTTTGATGGTCTCAGTGTGGCCGAAGCGACCAGGCGTGTATTGTCTTTCCCTACGGTGGCAGACAAAAGTTTTCTGGTAACCATTGGGGATAGAAGCGTATCCGGACTCATTGTCCGGGATCAAATGGTCGGCCCCTGGCAGGTTCCTGTGGCTGACGTTGGGGTTACCGCGTCGGGCTACGTCGGTTATACCGGAGAAGCAATGGCCATCGGTGAGCGTCCGCCTTTGGCAATGGTCGATGCTGTTGCTAGTGGACGAATGGCCGTGGGTGAGGCGATTACGAATATTGCCCCAGCGTCCATTGAAAGCCTGTCAAAGATCAGGTTGTCGGCAAACTGGATGGTGGCTGCTGGGGAAGATGGTCAGGACGCCAGCTTATATGCAACGGTGAAATCCGTGGCCATGGACCTGTGTCCGAAACTTGGCATTTCCATTCCCGTTGGTAAGGATTCGATGTCAATGAAATCCGTTTGGGGGTCCAGAGAAGAAGAACATAAGGTGGTCTCTCCTTTATCACTGATTGTTACTGCCTTCTCGGCGGTGACAGACGTAAGACGGACGCTGACCCCTGAGTTAAAAATGGATCAAGGTGAAACCGATTTATGGCTCATCGACCTCGGTGCTGGAAAAAACCGCATGAGATCGGAAGAGGCGCGGGTAGGGAAAGGGGGGAGGGGAGAGGGGTGGGGGGGGGGGGGGCGGGAGGGGGGGGGGGAGGGGGGGGGGGGGGGGGGGGGGAGGAGGGGGGG
>JAALKB010000212.1 GCA_011088265.1 Gammaproteobacteria bacterium | reverse complement strand
TTGAAGTTATTGCCCGTCTGGGCGAAGCGATGAATTTTTATCACTATGCAATGGGTTGGCATTCGACTGCAACGCTGGGTGCAATCGGTGCGGCGGCCAGTGTTGCGAAACTGCTTGGCTTAACTGCTGAAGAAACTGCTAATGCGCTTTCCATTGCATCGAGCCAGGCATCGGGCTATACCTGCCAATTCGGATCTGATGCAAAACCTCTCCAGGCAGGATTCGCGGCGAAGTCTGGGGTCTTTGCGGCGAAATTAGCGAAAAGTGGTTTAAATGGCCAAACCCACGTATTTGATGCCCCTAATGGATTGAAAACTTTGATGTCCCATGGCGATACTCAGCGGTTTAATCGCCCCTTCGAGGAATTTCCATGGGAGACACTTGCAATAGATCAATATGGATTGGCTGTGAAAGCCTATCCCTGTTGCGGATATACTCACAGGCTTATTGACTGTGCTATCCAGATTCGCAAAAATTCTGAATTTGATCCAATGGAAGTAAAAAGCGTAACTGCATCACTTCCAGATTTTCATAGCAACATACTGCCATTTCAACAACCAGCTAATCGCTCCGAAGCGCTTTTCAGTGCACCATTTTGCATCGCAGTGACGCTTTTGGGGCGTATTCCCACGTTGTTGGAAATCCACCGACGGGCGTGGGAGGAACCGGTAGTGAAAGAACTTATCTCTAAAGTAACAAAAGTAGCCAGGGTGCCTGCTAACCCAGCGTTGAACTATGATGCGATCGATCCAGATTGGGTCGAAGTGCTTATGAATGACGGTACTGTGCATCGTGCGGAAGTTGCTTTTCCTCTGGGGGCACCAGAAAACAGAATGTCTTCCGAACAAATTATGGACAAGTTTATGCTCAACGCAAAAATTGCATCAAATCTCAAAAGCAATAGTCCTGAAAGTTTCTATCTTAATGTGACCTCTCTTCTAAAATGGACGGATTCTGAGGACATTAATATTTTGCTTGATGAGGTAAATAATTCCTTCATCATTCCAGCCCAGCCTTGAAGCAGTGTAAACCAGGAGCCAAAGGCGCCTAACAACCAAACCGTCATTACCCAAATTGCATTATGGCAGTACAAACTGCAAAGAATATTACTAATACCATGGCTGCAGACGTAGTGGTGATTGGTGCGGGTCCCGCAGGTCTATCTGCGGGTTTATCCGCTGCGGAGCTCGGCAATAGTGTCATCATTTTAGAAAAAAGCGAAAAACCTGGAGGGAATCTACTGTTGTCCCCAGGTACTATTTCTACGGATGAACTCAGGGGCCTGTCACGGAATGACAAAACGGAAGAGCTCAATGTCGAATCGCAGTCCTGCCACAGCAATGGTATTTCGCTGGATGGGCTTTATAACAGAAATATTGCAAGTACTTTGGGATGGTTATCGAAGCTTGGTGTCGTTTTGTTTCCTATCAAAGGAAATATATCATCGGATTCACCCTGTACTGATGTTGCATTGCCCGGTCCTTGCGGTTATCTGCCACAGATCCTTAGGGCTCTGATTCGAAAGCAGGTCAGGGTATTCACTGATGCCCGGGTAATTGGATTGTCAAAAACCAATGATCGCGTAAGCGGAGTCGAAGTGGATTTCATCTATCAGGGTAGAGAGCTAGATCCTGACAGAGATGTTCTCAAGATAAAAGCAAATCGGGGAGTGGTAATCGCTAGCGGAGATTTCAGTGGTAATCGATCGCTTAAAAGCCAGTTGTTAGATTCATCATCTGCTTATGTTAGTGGGATGAATTCCCAAAATACCGGTGATGGACACATGATGGCTCGTCAGGTCGGTGGGATCGTCCGCAACCCCCATCTGACCTGGTGGCCTGAACTTCGCTTTTCCCTTTCTGTTGAGGCTGACTCTTCCAATTATCAGTCCCGCTGGTTGAAATCCCGGTTTCTGCTTAAGTTTGGACTAACCTGTTTTTCCAGCACCAGGTTGCAACGCATCATGGCTCGGTCCCTTGTTCATGCTATGGCACCATCACTAAGTGCCGTCTCCTATGGAGCGATATTAGTGGATGACTCCGGTCAAAAAGTCAATGATATTAGTGCTGATGGATTGGGTGGAGATAAGGAAGATTCTCAGTATTGGCTGGTATTCGATGATCTCATTGGGAGCAGGATTGATCAGGATAGGGTTAGTGTTTGCCACATTTCATCGATTATGGGATTGACGATTAAAGAGGCCCGAAAAATATCAGTTCCGTTTTTGAGGTATTTTGAGTCCATGGAATCACTTGGAACCGGAATATCCGTTAACCTACAAAATCTTAATGAGTCACTTTCCAGCAGCGAACAGGCAGGCTCTGATGATACAGCGGGGAAGGGTTTTTATGCTATGGGCCCTCTGGAAAATAGGATCGTATCCACGGAAGGAGGGCTGGCTGTCTCATCGAAGATGGAGGTATTGGACAAACATGGTCAGCCGATAAAAGGACTTTATGCTGCGGGATCCACTGGCTTGGGTAGCTTGGTGCTTCCGCGATACGGCTATCATCTGGGTTGGGCATTTGTATCTGGAAGAGAGGCTGGTAAGTGGGCTAGTGAAGGAAGGACAGGAATAAATCAGAGCGAAAGAATTGATTCAATGAAGTAAGAGCGTACTGTATGGGGAGCGTGGAATATGGTAAACCGTTACTTTGGATTTTTCCTGCAACCGGTTAATAGGGAACCTGATAAACGTATGAAGACTTTATAGTTGTCCAGATGAAACTTAACCTTGATGCAAAATACTATGTAGCCCCTCAGCATTTCGAATCCGAAAGAGAGGCTATCTTCAATAAGACCTGGCAGTTAATTGGTCCGTCCAGCTCACTCATGCATTCCGGTGACTACGTCAGTGAAGATATTGCTGGGGCCAGAGTTCTGGCAATTCGGAGCCGTGACGGGAAGTTAAGAGGGTTTCGAAATGTCTGTCGACATCGGGGAGCCCTCCTTCTAAATCGGGGTGAGGGCAGATGCCACACTCTTCGTTGCCCTTATCACAATTGGCTTTACGATGATGCAGGCAACCTTATCAATGCTCCATGGTTTGCAGACGATGAAGATTTGAATCTCGATGAATGGCATTTGGAATCCATTTCTATTGAGATTTGGCGGGGGTTGGTGTTTGTTTGTATTGATCCCAGGGAATCTTTAATTCACCAACTTGGTGCTATTGTTGGTGAATTAGAGGATGTTCCCGTACAGGATTACCTATGCACTCATTCTGAAAAGTTGAGTTTCGATGGTAATTGGAAAATCTACACTGACAACTTTGTGGAGGGGTATCATATCCCTGGCATTCATCCAGAATTCTACGATGCGATTCACTTCGATCAATTTGAGACCGAGGCTAAAGTTGGTTACGTGAAGATGACCGCTCCGGCGAAAAAAGATCTTTTCTATAAAGGGCGGTGGTATTGGATGTGGCCAAACTGGACACTGTCCCTGTTCGAAGGAGGGATAAACACGTCACGTATTAATCCTATCGATCATCAGCATACTGAACTGATTTATCACTTCTACTTTAATGATGATAGCGACGAAACCCAAGCCTTAAGAGAAGACATTATTCGACAAAACCTGGCCGTGGTAAAGCAGGACTTTCAGATCTGTATCGATACCCATAAAAATTACGCAAGCGGCGGTTACCAACCTGGGCCCCTTTCTCCCAGACATGAGCAGGGTGTGGGCTATTTTCAGCAACGCTATCGGGATAGTGTGCACCCGGGATCCTTTTGATATTTCTAATTTTCATCCATTCCTATCGCTCAAAGAATGCCTGACTGGACCGAAACCGTGATTGATAGATTGATACTGCATAGCGATTCGTATACAGCAATTAACCTGAGGAAATCAAACAATGAATGAGGCTCGAACCAGGTATGATCATCCATCAGCATAGACCGTGGATACCCTGGGAGGAAAAGAAACAATCAGCGAAACTCTACAACCCCAACACATTAAGGCTTTCGATCAGGCATTGGCAGCCGTGTCCATCAAAGGTATAGAGGTGGAGGACATTAAATACCGTGATTTTCCTCTGGACAGTATCGCTTCAAGTGTGAATCGGTGGATTGACGAAATTAACGAGGGGCGGGGCTTGATGGTGTTAACTGGGCTACCCATTGAAAAATACACCAAAGAAGAATGTGCCACTATTTATTATGGATTGGGGACCCATTTTGGCGAAGCGCAGTCCCAGAGCCCAATGGGTGATCGATTGGGTCATGTAGTAGGCGTCGGTGGAAAGGATACCCGGGAAAGGGCGTATAGAAATAGTGTTGAGCTTGCGTTGCACACGGATGCTAGTGATATTGTTGCCATGATGTGTCTGGTTAAAGCGAGTCAGGGCGGAGTAAGTGGTTACACCAGCGCACCAGCAGTCTATAACCACTTTGTTGACCATTATCCGGAATTACTTGGTACTCTCTTTGAAGGTTACCATTATCATCTCTTTGGGGAGCAGGAGCCGGGAACTCCGCCAGTGACGAAAGACCGGGTCCCTGTGTTTTCAGAGCTGGACGGCTATTTGAGCGTCTATTTTCTTCGTAGTTACATCGAACTTGCCTATGAAGAAATGGGTGTCGAACACACAGAGGAAGAGTTGGTAGCACTGGATACTTTTGATCGAATTGCCCACAGTCCGGAATTTCGTTTTAACTTTATGCTGGAGCCTGGGGAGATGTGTTTTTTCAACAATTTCACTACGTTACATACTCGTACTGAGTTCTTCGATCATGATGACCCCGCCAGAAAACGCCATTTGTTGCGTCTATGGCTAAAAGCCTGGAAACAGCGGCCCATCTCGGACCAGATGGAGATTTACGGCGCTAGAAAAGGGGTGCGGAAACAGCAGGGAAAGGGAACCTACTACACCGGCGATGTGCAATATATTGAATCGCCACCGCCAAATGTGTAATTCATCCCAGGGTTGTAGTCAGGTTGGTATCCGATCCGAAAGCCCACAGTCCATGAGCTTATCTTTTATCGGCTTTTTTTATATCGGCTTGTCTTTCAGCGACTGACCTTTCAGGGGTTTGTGTTTATAACTCTACTTTTGTGGGTCTATTTTACGTGCATACAGTCATCGTATATACATTCACATATCCAGCGCAAGCGGTAATGGGGACCCCGTCAGATGAGTAGAGTGGTTTTGGAAATCTTGCCTCAAATGGAAATATTTCAACTTTGGCATTATGTGTTAGGGTTATAATCCGCGGCAAATTTTCTCGCCTGAATAGCTCCTGCTCCAGGCTTCATGCTGATAACCCATTATGACTCAAACACAACTGACCAATGCGATGACCGGTAGCGTTGGTTTTGGTACGCAAATTCGACGTTCTCCCTATTTCGATGCCACAATTCGTTGGGGAGCGACAGGGTTCTCGGTTTACAACCACATGTATATCCCAAGGGATTTTGGTGATCCTGTGCAAAATTTCTGGAATCTGGTTAACGAAGCCATCCTTTGTGATGTTGCGGTTGAGCGTCAGGCCGAGATCACCGGGCCGGATGCGGCTCGTTTCGTGCAACTTCTGACTCCAAGAGATCTGTCAAAATGCGCCGTGGGGCAATGCAAATATATACTGATCACTAATGCCTCCGGAGGCATCATTAACGATCCAGTTTTGTTGCGGCTGGCGGAAAACCATTTCTGGATTTCATTGGCGGATAGTGATGTACTACTCTGGGCTCAGGGTGTTGCGGTAAATTCCGGCATGAATGTCTCTATTTGTGAGCCCGATGTTTCCCCCTTGCAATTGCAGGGTCCCAAATCCAGAGACATTATGAAAGCAGTGTTTGGCGACGATATTACCGATTTGAAATACTTCTGGTTAAAGGAGTACGAAATTGAAGGCATTCCGATGGTTGTTTCAAGAACGGGCTGGTCTAGTGAGCTCGGATATGAGATCTATTTGAGAGATGGTTCGAAAGGGGAGCATTTATGGGAACATTTGATGTCCATTGGGAAACCCCTTGGCCTGCATCCTGGACATACCTCGTCAATCCGCCGAATAGAGGGAGGAATGCTCTCTTATCATGCAGATATGGATATTAATACCAACCCTTTTGAATTGGGTTTGGAGCGATTAATCAATTTGGATATGGATGCAGATTTCATTGGGAAAGCTGCTCTAAGCGATATTCGTAACAAAGGAGTGGCGCGGAAACAAGTGGGAATTATTATTGAGGGAGAGCCCCTTGAGAGCCCAAATACGACCCACTGGCCCATTATGATTGGCTCAACTCAAGTTGGTCATGTGACTTCGGCAATATATTCCCCTAGGCTGAAAAAGAATATCGCCCTTGCCATGATGAAGGTGGAAAACACTGAACTGGGCACCAAAGCGCAACTCATGACGTCATCAGGAGAACGACTCATGGAAGTCGTGCCTCGGCCTTTTTTCGATCCCGCAAAACGGATAACCAGCGCTTAA
>JAALKB010000211.1 GCA_011088265.1 Gammaproteobacteria bacterium | reverse complement strand
CAGGGCCACATTGTGCTCTCTCCCGCTCAAACTCAAAATGTAGTTAGTAACATTTGCCGCTCCAGCGTCTCCCAATGCGGCTCCCCATGCGGGCATCACTCCAGAACGGCCACTGAGAATAGATATCTTAATCTGTTCAGGATCTCCACCATACAACCAGTCATTATCCCGCAGATTGGGAAACCCTTTTGCACCTCGGGCATCTGAACCATGGCCAACGGCGCAATAGTTAGCAAAAAGGCGTTCACCGGTTTTCATCGCGGCTTTATTCTGACTTAGTTTCCTAACATCAATGGCTGCGTATTTTTCATAGATTGGATCAAATTTTTCACCCGCTTTTTTTACCTCATTCTCATATTGCCCCGTAGATGACCAGTTTAGTAAACCAGGAAAATGACCAAGCCCTGGGTATAACAGCAAATAAACCAAACCAAAGATCAAACTGATCACAAACATATTAAGCCACCACGTCGGTAGTGGATTGTTGTACTCCTCAAGATCATCATCCCAGACATGCCCCATGGTTTCAGCTGGCCCGGGTTTTTTGTTACCACGATTAAAATAGACCAGTGGGAAAAATATGATAATGGAAATAATCGAAACAATAACGATGAACCAATGCCAATAGTCATTCACAAAGTCAGCCATTCGCTTATCTCTCCTGATCCAGTTGATCGTCTTCTAAAGGCAATCTTGCGGCTTCTGTGAACTCATTCTTCCGTTCGCCATGTCATGCCCAAAAGACAATTGCCACAAATAACACCAGCAATGCCAGAGTCCAGAAACTGTGAAATGCAACCATCCGTCACCTCCGGGTTTTGATGACTGTGCTAATCGTTGTAAATAGGAAATCATTGCGCCTAGCTCTGACTTCCCCTTTAGTTCTTCCATGGAGTTTTCTATTTCTTCATCTGAATAAGGCGCTCCCAGGGTTCGCAGCACTGTCATTTTTTTGCGAATATCTGATGCATCAATTAATGTATCCGCTAACCAGGGGTATCCCGGCATAATGGATTCCGGCACCACATCCCTTGGATTGATCATGTGCACCCGATGCCAATCATCGCTATATCTCCCCCCCCTCTTGCCAAATCCGGTCCTGTGCGTTTGGCCCCCCATTGGAAGGGCCGGTCGTAAACAAACTCACCAGCCACCGAGTAGTGTCCATAACGTTCAGTTTCCGCACGAAAGGGTCTAATCATCTGGGAGTGACAGTTATAGCAACCTTCCCGCACGTAAATGTCCCGGCCCGTTAGCTCAAGGGCGGAATAAGGCTTCAGGCCCGCTACGGGTTCTGTTGTCGTTTTTTGAAAGTACAGAGGGACAATCTCCACAATCCCGCCAACACTGACAACGAGGAGGGTAAGCATTATCAGCAGCCCGACATTTTTTTCTACGCGTTGTTGAAATGACATCATCAATTACCCAGTTTAAACAGTCGCAACTTTTCTATCTTCGGGAGCACCATGTTCAGCGGCTATTGCTGACAGTGGCTCACCGAAAACGGTTCTGAAAATGTTATATGCCATTAGCAGCATACCAACCAAATATAGCGTTCCTCCCAAAAGCCTGACCACGTAGTAGGGATGCATCGCCTGAACGCTTTCGATAAAGCTATAGGTCAGGCTTCCGTCCGGATTGATAGCTCGCCACATCAAACCTTGCATCACACCGGATATCCACATTGCACCAATGGAAATAAAACCCACCCAGCCCAAGGCGCCGGAATGCACATGCCCAATGGTCCAGTCAGTGTAGTGCGACAGTGCATTTACTGTTTTGATCGACATCATCGGTCCTTCGAAAGTCGACATACCGTAAAAAGAAATCGAGACGATTAAGAACTTGAGTATTGGATCACTACGTAATTTTTCCCAGGCACCGGATAGCGTCATGATGCCGTTAATCATGCCGCCCTAGGACGGTGCAAGCAGAATCAACGAGAACACCATGCCCAATGACTGAGCCCAATCGGGTAATCCGGTATAGTGCAAGTGATGAGGCCCCGCCCAGATGTAGGTAAATGTTAACGCCCAGAAATGCACCACAGAAAGTCGATAGGAATACACAGGCCGATTCGCTTGTTTGGGAACAAAGTAGTACATGATTCCAAGAAAACCCGCTGTCAGAAAAAAGCCAACGGCATTGTGTCCGTACCACCATTGCACCATTGCATCCTGCACACCGGCGTAAACCGAATAGGATTTGTACAGGCTAACGGGTAAAGCGGCGCTATTAACGACATGAAGTACGGCGATGGTCAGAATAAATCCACCGAAAAACCAATTGGCGACATAGATATGCGGGATAGTTCGTTTCATGATAGTGCCAAAAAATACAATGGCGTATGAAACCCAAACTAGCGTGATCAGGATATCAATGGGCCACTCAAGTTCGGCGTATTCTTTACTACTGGTAATACCCAGAGGCAATGAAATCGCCGCCAGGACGATGACCAGTTGCCATCCCCAAAAAGTAAACCCCGCCAACCGGTCGGAAATCAATCTAGCGCCACATGTTCTCTGTACAACATAATAGGAAGTCGCAAACAATGAGCACCCTCCAAAAGCAAAAATGACCGCGTTGGTATGCAAAGGTCGTAGCCGACCAAAACTCAATCAGGGTAAATCGAAATTCAGTACCGGCCAGGCCAACTGTGCAGCAATCAGAACGCCGACGAGCATGCCGACCACGCCCCATACCACGGTCATAATGGCGAACTGTTTAACGACGCGGTAGTTATACGTGGATTGAGAAGTCACTTCCTATTGATCGGTTAGTTAACAAATGAGGGCCCCAGACCATGGCTCCAAAGTATTACCGTTGACGCAAGTAGCCCCACCAACGTGACGAGGCACACCGCTAAAACAGCACTTGCAAATATGAACCCTTTTTCCTTTGGGATTTCCATTACGATGGGCACACCGCAGTAAAGCAGGTAGACAGAATACGCAAGGGCAGGCAGTCCGAATAAAAAATTTATCCATAGCGCTGGGTAAACCTGACACACCCCAATGAGAAACAACGGAACCGCCTAATAGGCGGCAAGTGCGATGCATCGCACCAACGGTTTCCTGCCACCGTATGTTTCAGACATCCAATGGATCAACAAACCGATGACAAAAACAGACACCAGTATGGCGCCAAAATAGACGATGCTTATTGGTAATGCACTGGCTGCGGATAATTTAACCGGTTGGCCTGCCCCAATTTGCCATCCGAACTGAGTGGTTCCGATGTAGCCCGCCACAGGAGAGATAAGCGCCAATGGGGCAATCACTCTGATGTAAAGCTCCACGACAGCCCATTCACTTTCTCTTATTGTTGACCAGGCGTCTTGGGGCTCTGTCAACAGTAACCAGACGTTTCTAAACAACATAGCGTTCCATTAATTCCAGTAATTGTTAATGTCATTCGAACTTTAGATGAAAGAAACAAATCGTTATTGATTCAGATCAAGTTCCTCCCAGTTTTTTTCATCGGCGGTTGTACGAGGCCATAGAAAATAACCACCAAACTTGACTCCAATCAAATTTCAGCGCAGGAAAACGGATATGGTTGGTTACAAATTTCTAAAATAAAATTTGCGTAGATTTGAGATTCTTAACTAAATGGAAGAAATGAAGCTATGGATATGGATATGGGTGCCTGGGTATAAGTATGGGTGCCCATGAATTGTGCAGACAAAGATTGATGCTATATCTCAAAAAGAACAGACACTCAACCGTTAACAACGAAACCGAAAACCGGAAAAACAATGTCTTATCTGGACAACGCAGTCGAATTTCCGAGCAATCGTTTAAAGCAGCGGTATGTCAAGCACAACAACCAGGGCTTAGAGGAAATCATTCTATCCATCGATGGCATCTCCTGCTCTGGCTGTGTCACAAAGGTGGAAAACAGGATAAGAAAAATTGCTGGAGTCAAGAGCATTCAACTAAACCCTTCAACCCATCGAGCCCAGGTAATCTGGAATGAAAAGACGTTGAGCGTGGCCGAATTATTGCGTTATTTCGATACCCTTGGCTACCCTGCTTCTCCCTATGAAACCCGAAGCCAGGAGAGTCAGGTAAAAAGGGAGGGCAGGCAGGCTCTCATTCGAATTACCGTTGCCGCCGCCTTGGGGATGCAAGTCATGATGATTGCCACCGCATTGTATTTTGGCGATGCCTTCGGCATCGAAGAGCGCTATCGCTACCTGTTAAGATTCGCTGCAACGGTTTTGACAATCCCTGTTCTACTATTTTGTGCAACACCATTTTTCATCGGTGCATGGCGTAATCTGAAAAGCTTAACGGTTGGTGTAGATGTGCCTATCTCCCTAGCCCTTTTAGTTGCTTTTTTGGCAGCTTCGATGCCACACTGAGAAACACAGGCCAAATCTACTACGAATCGGTAGTGATGTTCGTTTTCCTATTGTTATCCTCCAGGTATCTCGAACTTTCTACACGTCGCAACAGCATCACCACCGTTTCAAGAATGGAAAAATCCATGCCGGAGGTTGCATCCCGGCTGTCTGACGACGGCTCGGTTAACCATGTTGACGTTCTGGAGATTGGAGTTGGCGATCGGGTTCTGGTTAGCCCAGGTGAGATTATTCCCGCAGATGGAGTCATTGTTAACGGTGCTACTACCATAGACGAATCCATACTCACTGGAGAATCCAGCCCTGTGTTCAAAAAGTCAGGGGACGCAGTGGTCGCGGGTAGTATCAACATCGAAAACGGGATCAGGGTTCGAGTAAACCGTACTGCTCAAAATACGGCACTAAGCAGAATTGTACATCTCACTGACAGCGCACAAAGCGCGAAACCAAAGGTTGCTCGTATCGCTGACAAAATAGCAGGAAAATTTGTCCTCGGTGTTTTACTGTTAACGCTTTTCGCATGTGGTTATTGGTGGTTCAGGGACAGTTCAATTTTACTGCCTGTGGTCATTTCAACACTGGTGGTTGCATGCCCTTGCGCCCTTTCACTCGCGACTCCCACCGCCTTCGTTGCCACGATGAACCTACTCACCAAGCGTGGAATCATCCCTATTCGTGGTGAGTTTCTGGAAGATATCACTAACGTGACTCACATTGTGTTTGACAAGACAGGAACACTTACAAAGGGAGCCTTAAGCCTGAACCATATCTGTACTGCACCAAATTGGAATAAAGCACAGGTTACCCAAATAGCCACAGCATTAAACCTGACATCGAAGCACCCCTTTGCAGATGCATTTCGCGATCTGCCCGGCAGCAACGGAAAAATGGCCTCACAGGTCAGTCACACGGCGGGAGGAGGCATAGCCGGAACCATAAACGGCAAGCAATTTACTATCGGGTCGCTAAACTTCATCAAAAGTACTACTCGCCTGTCAGGAGAATGTGAAGCTTTGGTTGAAGCCAGGAAAAACCAGAGTGTCTGTTATCTGGCCAACGAAGGAAAAATCATCGCGCGGTTCGAGTTCTCTGATCAGCTCAGAAGTGATGCCCACAGGGTAATAAAAAAGCTAAGACAGGGTGGGCTCAGCCTGTTGCTTCTTTCGGGAGATAACCACTCGGTGGTATCGAACACCGCCCAGTCTTTGGGAATAGACCAGTACAAGTCAAACCTTTCACCATCCGAAAAACAAACCGTGGTCAAGCATCTTCAACATCAGGGGGCCAAAGTTGCAGTAGTCGGAGATGGTCTCAATGACGCTCCTGTTCTCGCTAGCGCAGATGTCTCCATCGCAATGGGACAGGGCGCAGATCTAAGTAAAATAAATGCGGATGTTGTTTTACTTAACAACAGACTTTCTGATCTACTGGATATAACCAATTGCGCCAACCGGACGAGTTGGGTAATACGCCAAAACTTAATGTGGGCGATTGGCTATAACCTTTTAGCGATACCCGCTGCACTGGCAGGCATCGTTCCACCCTGGCTCGCAGCAATCGGAATGTCCACAAGCTCCTTGATAGTCAGTTTGAACGCTACCAGATTACTAAGCCATCAGCCCCATCATAAACTAACCAATTGGTCTCCCTAATCGCAAATTATAGGAAGCAATTTATCGAATGAACATTCTATACCTACTCCTGCCTTTGTCATTCGTTTTAGTTACGGTACTCGTTGGCATTGTGATATGGGCAATTCAAAATGGCCAATTCGATGACCTAAACGGACCTGCCTTTAGAATCCTGGGCGAAGACGATGATTAACAGCCGGTACGTTAAAGTACGTTAAGACATCCTGAAAATTCCTTTTCATGAGGGTTTATATTTTTCAACGGTGGCGGCTGCCTTGAGTTTTCAAATGGATTCAATTTATCCGATAGATCCAATAGACCCAATAGATGCATTGAATCTATTGGAGATGGAATAGGTATAAATACCTACACCACACTCAGTAAATACGGATAGCCTGCTTTTGCGTTACTTAGGTTCAACTCTTAAGTGCAACCGTCAAGGTTGTATTTGAATTACAGAA
>JAALKB010000011.1:16697-38176 GCA_011088265.1 Gammaproteobacteria bacterium | reverse complement strand
TAATTACCAAATATTATTATGACAGCCACTATGACAGCTCCCTATTTACCAGATCGGGGTAAACCCTCGATTTACGCCAATGATCGGTCCCCTTCCAATAAACCACATGGAAAGATGTGGGCAGCAATACGAATAGATTCAACCTGTGACAAGTGATTATTCGTTGGACTAATTGATAATCGAGTCGGTCAGATTGATAAATTAGGTAGCTACCACAGAGCGGGAAAGTTTATCAGAAAGTATCCTGGCAGACTCCATTAACAGCGAGATCCAGTCCGTAGAACGCCGGTCTATAGGGGCAGAAATGGACAGGCCAACCAGATCTTTTCGATTCTGGTATTCAACCAGTACGCCCACACATCCTACTCCTCGTTCCGCTTCCTCGTCGTCATAGGCATAGCCCTGCTGGCTCGCCAGGGACACTGCTTTTTTAAGCTTATCAGCGGTAGTGATGGTGTTACGGGTATACCGGGGCAAACCGGTTTTGGCTACGTATCTATCGAGACCTTTCTCACCCAACTCACCTAGCATCAATTTTCCTACAGCAGTAATGTGCAACAAAGCTCTCCCGCCAACAATCTGCTCCACCCTCATCATACGATTCACTGTCGCTCTTTCAACGTAAACAATCTCATGGTCTTCTCTAACAAGAAGGTTCACTGTTTCCCCGACCTGATCCCTCAGGTCCTCTAGAACTTCCCTCGCAGTTTCCCGTATGTCAATATTTTTTGCGGCGAGAATACCGAGATGAGACAGACGGATTCCCAACCGATATCGACCATTTGAGTCTCTCTCAACAAAGCCGTTTTCCCGCAAAGATGCCAATATCCGAAATGCAGTGGAAGGATGTAGTCCTGTGTCCGCAGAAAGGATTTTCAGCGTCACACCATTTTCGTAACCCGAAATAAGATCCAGCAAATGAGACATCCTGTCAATAACCTGGATGGAATGGGTTGGCTTTTTATTTTCAATCGATGTTGTCATGCTGCTATTGTAAATAATGAAGCCAAAAGTGGTATAGACCCAAAGAAAAATATCCAGTTTAAAAAGGATACGCCTAAAAAGAAAACCCCGAATAATTCGGGGCTCTTCAAACTAGCAATCCAATGTATGGTCTCTTTCCCATTGACCGATTGAACGGGAGAAGTCATCCCATTCATCCATCTTCAATTTACAGTAAGCATCAACTAGTTCATCACCCAAGGCCGTTCTTAATGATTTACTTTTCTGCGTCAATCGAATGGCATCCAGTAGATTAAGTGGAAGTTTTTTCAGACCTTTAACCTTATGCCCCTCGGTATACATATTGATATCCAGTCGTTTGCCGGGATCGCGTTTATTTTCGATTCCGTCCAGTCCCGCTCCCAGGATACCTGCCTGCAATAGATACGGATTCACCGCACCGTCCATTAAACGCATCTCAAAACGCCCAGCATCAGGGATACGAACCATGTGGGTTCGATTATTCCCTCCATAGCTCACCGCATTAGGTGACCAGGTTGCACCTGAAAGCGTTCTCGGTGCATTAATTCTTTTGAAGCTATTTACCGTTGGATTAAAAATAGAAGTCAGCTCCTCAACATTATGCATAATGCCTCCAAGGAACTGATAAGCCAGTTTTGATAATCCCATCTCGTCTTTGGAGTTCGAGAAGAAGTTTTTCTTGCCATTTTTATCCCATAAAGAAACGTGAGCATGGCAACCATTTCCAGTTAGATGAGAAAACGGCTTGGGCATAAACGTCGCTCTAAGGCCGTGATTCTCTGTCGGTAAAACTGCATGGGAAGCTGGCAGAGGAGCAGACAGTCAATCGTCATAGTCCCAATTCATTTCAAACTGACCATTCGCATCCTCATGGTCGTTTTGATACGGCCCCCAACCGAGTTCTATCATCGCATCACAGATACCTGTGATGACATCGTAGCGACGCATCAATGCTGACTGGTCGTAACAGGGCTTTGATTGAGTGTCCTTTTCATCCGCGATGGTAGTGCCATCCCTACCAGAAAGTATTCACACTCTACCCCGGTTTTCATGGTATAGCCTTTTTTCGCGGCTTTGGCTATTTGCGCTTTCAGGGCAACCCGGGGTGAAGCGGCGATAGGCTCCCCATCCAGATAGAGGTCGCTGGCTAACCAACCCACCTCAGGCTTCCATGGTAATTGGATTAAACTGTCAGGATCAGGCACCGCAAACATATCACCGTCTGCGGGACTCATGTCCAGCCATGCGGCGAAACCCGCAAAACCCGCCCCTTCTTTTTGCATGTCACCAATCGCCCTGGCCGGAACCAGTTTCGAACGAAGTACGCCAAAAAGGTCGACAAAACTGATAAGGAAATACTTTATTTTTTTTGTTTCGCGACCGTCGCCAGATTTACTGCCATATTGTTACCTACCAAGTGTGTTTTTAAATTGAATCCAAACCCGTGAAATATTGAACACAACCCGTTTTAGTCGCAACATCCTTCTGCAATGCTGTGACCTGATGCTGTGATATTAAGTTGCGATGCTGAGCTGTGATATTAAGGCCTTAATGTCTAAATTCGGTTAATTATATCCCCTAATACGCTAATATTTCCCACCTGCACCAGGAATCCAGTCAGTACCAGCCAATGGTATTTTTGCCATGGCGGAAGCTTCGACGGTAAGTGCTACCATGTCTTCAGGTTCCAGGTTACGTACATTGCTCTTTCCTGCCGCCCGTGCAAGTGTTTGAGTTTCCAACGTCAAACATCGCAAATAGTTGGCAACCCGCCTACCGGCTAGCTCAGGATCGAGCCGGCTACCCAAATCTGGATCCTGAGTAGAAATGCCCGAGGGGTCTTTTCCATCCTGGTAGTCATCATAATAACCCGCACTAGTGCCAAGTTCATTATACGCCTCTTCATGCTCCGGCCCATTGTCGCCCATGGCAATCAGTGCAGCGGTCCCAATGGATACTGCATCGGCTCCCATAGCTAAAGCTTTCGCAACATCCGCTCCTGAACGAATACCGCCTGAAACAATCAATTGCACCTCGCGGTGCATGCCAAGATCTTTCAATGCTTCCACCGCCATACGGGTTGCAGGCAGAGTAGGAATACCGACATGTTCAATGAATACGTCCTGGGTCGCCGCAGTACCACCTTGCATACCATCTACCACCACCACATCCGCACCAGCTTTAACCGCTAGCTGGACATCAAAAAATGTTCGGGTTGCGCCTACCTTAATATAAATCGGCACTTGCCAATCCGTTATTTCTCTCAATTCCTGAATTTTGATTTCAAGGTCGTCAGGGCCGGTCCAGTCTGGATGTCGACAGGCACTTCGTTGGTCAATGCCCTTGGGGAGGTTTCGCATTTCCGCTACCCTATCGCTGATTTTTTGTCCCAGCAGCATTCCGCCACCACCGGGTTTCGCTCCCTGGCCAACTACCACTTCTATGGCATCTGCCTTGCGTAGATCATCCGGGTTCATGCCGTATCGGGAAGGCAGGTATTGATAAACTAACAGTTTGGAATGGCCCCTTTCCTCTGGCGTCATTCCACCATCTCCGGTGGTTGTGCTGGTCCCAACTTCGCTAGCTCCTCGACCGAGAGCTTCTTTAGCCTGAGCAGACAAAGCACCGAAGCTCATCCCGGCAATGGTAATTGGAGTTGAGATGGTGATGGGTTTTTTGGCGAAACGCGTGCCCAACGTCACACTGGTTTCGCATTTTTCCCGGTAACCTTCCAGAGGGTATCGAGACATACTGGCCCCAAGGAACAGCAGGTCATCAAAGGTAGGAACGGTACGCTTGGCGCCAAATCCGCGGATATCATAAATTCCCTCACGGGCTGCGCGTTGAATTTCCCGAATCACCGGCCTTGAAAATGTGGACGATTCGAGTAGCCAGCTTTGATCAATCTTTTTTGTCATGTGGTTTTCCTGTATTTAGCTTGCACACTAAATGTTCTGCCCTTTAAAGAGGCATACGGGCATATATTCGCAATGGTCAGTATGCGCTGACGTTGTCTATTTGAAAGTTGTAGAGTTGTCGCGCCGATCCATAACGACGAAATTCATCCACGGAATGATCAATGCCCGCCTGCTCCAATAGCTCGGCCAACTCCGCTTTATGTTCGTCTTCCATCGGCTTCTCAATACAATCCGTTCCGAGGCTTTTCGCTTCCCCTCTAAGATAGATACGTGCCTCATAAATTGAATCTCCCAATGCTTCACCGGCATCACCACAAACCACCATTCGGCCAGACTGGGCCATAAAGGCACTCATATGACCAATTGAACCTCCTACTACAATGTCAATGCCTTTCATTGAGATACCGCAGCGAGCTGCTGCGTCTCCTTCGATCACTAACAAACCACCATGGGCCGTCGCGCCACAATACTGGGAGGCATTACCTTTAATTCGAACCGAACCGGACATCATGTTTTCTGCCAATCCCGGGCCTGCATTTCCGGTAACCACAATGTTTGCACTTTTGTTCATACCGGCGCAGTAATATCCCACATGGCCTTCGATAGTGACATTACACTCAACATCAGCACCAGTTGCGACATTGTGTTTACCACCAGGATTCGTTACTCGCAGATCAGCACCCTGGGTTTCGCTTTGGTGTAAGGCCTGATTCAACTCACGCACCGCTGAATCGCCCAAATCAAAAATAGTCATCAATCAGTCTCTCTCCCAACTATAAATTCTCGCCGGCTCTGGTTCCCAGATACGGGCATTTTCGCTATTTGGCAGTTGCGCAATGGCACGATACTCCGAAGACATTGCCACCCAATCATCGGTCTCCGCAAGCACCGCAGGCTTACAGGCAATGGGGTCACGTAACACTGCGAAGCCATCCCTGGTACCGATGGCAAAAGTATAAAATCCATCCAGATCTGCTAATGCAGCTTCCAATGCTTCATTCAATGTTGCTCCCTGACTCAATCGCCAGGTTAAATATCCTGCGGCTACTTCACTGTCGTTATCGGTCTGAAACCGAATTCCCTCTTTTCGGAGTTTTTCCCGTAATTGATTGTGATTGGACAACGATCCATTATGCACCAGGCACAAATCCAGCCCGGTAGAAAAAGGATGGGAGTGTTCAGTTGTCACCGCGCTTTCAGTGGCCATTCGGGTATGGCCCAGGGCATGGGTACCGGACATCGATGCCAGATTGAATTTGTTAATCACCTGATCCGGCAACCCTTTCTCCTTAAATATTTCGATGGAGTTGCCAACGCTCGTAATGTTAACGCTTTCAAGATTCCGTTCAATCCACTTCGCTGCTTCCTCTCCTTCCATATCCAGTGTCAATACCGCGTGATTCGCCACCGGTTTTAGCACTGCGGCCGAATGAAGACCGTTATTGATAGAGTCACGAATAACCTGCCAATCTACATCATCATCCCCTTGCAGAGTGATTTTAGCGCTTCCCTCGTTTACCGGATCATGATACAGGGCAAAGCCCGCACTGTCAGGCCCACGATCAGTCATCTGAATCAGCATATCCGATAACATAGCCCCCAGATTTTGTTCGAGATCCGGTGATTTGGTATACAAACCCATTATTCCGCACATAATAAAACTCCACAAATAAATCGAGGCGCTAGAATATCAGGTTCAAACCCTTATATCTACCTAAAGGAATCTTTTTTTCCTCAGAGGAAAGACTAATTTTTCCATTGCTACCGTAACGCCAGAAAAAGTGACCCAGCTATATTTAACGACATCTATCAACAAGATCCATTGCCAACAGATTAAATCGTTATTGAAAAATATCAACCGAAAGCATCCAATTCAGATATAACGGCGCAGTAAATGAAAAATCAGGATTTGAATCCTCCCGGAAGGATTGATCATATATCATGAAGATGGTCCCTTGGGGATAACAATCCAAACAAATAACAATTCGGGGCAGATCTCATCGGAGCAAGCCCTACCGCAGTAAATCCCATTGATAAGCTTGATTAAGCGTTGTCCTTTGGAGACAATCTCATTATGAATTTAAAACATCTATTCGAAATCACTCACCCCATTATTCAAGCCCCCATGGCAGGAGTCCAGGATAGCGAACTCGCCATCACGGTGTCCAACGCCGGGGGACTTGGATCATTACCTTGCGCTATGCTCGGACCTGATCAGTTACGAGAGGAACTAAACACTATCACCTCGAGTACCACGAAACCCTACAACGTAAACTTCTTCGCTCACTCCATGCCCACACCCAATGAGGAGCAGGAGAAAATCTGGCGATCTGTGCTCGCGCCTTACTACAGTGAGTTCGGAATTGATCCAGGTGGTATTCCATCGGGACCTAGTCGTTTGCCTTTTAGCAAAGAAACAGCGGATGTTCTCAATGAATTTCGTCCTCCAGTGGTCAGCTTCCATTTTGGACTACCTCCCCAGGATCTACTAAATCAGGTAAAAGACTGGGGGGCAAAGATCCTATCCACCGCGACCACTGTGTAAGAAGCAAAATGGTTGGAGCAACAGGGTATCGATGCCATTATCGCCCAGGGACTGGAAGCAGGAGGACACCGAGGCCATTTTCTGCGCGATGAGATCAACATCCAAATGGGCTCTTACGCGCTAGTGCCCCAAATTGTCCGTGCTGTAAACATCCCCGTGATAGCTGCAGGTGGAATCGCTGATGCCAAAGGAGTCTGTGCTGCATTAACTCTCGGTGCAGCCGGTGTTCAAATAGGAACCGCTTATATGCTGTGTCCCGAAGCCAAAACAAGCAGAGTCCATCGAGCCGCATTAAAGAATAGCCCGTCCGGTCAAACCACATTAACGAATCTATTTTCTGGAAGGCCTGCCCGGGGAATCACGAATCGTATTATAAGAGAGTTAAGCGCAATCTGCCCTGATGCGCCTGAATTTCCCATGGCCACATCAGCGGTAGCCCCCCTACGCGCAGCCGGGGAAAGCAATGACAGCGGTGATTTCTCACCTCTATGGGCAGGACAGAATACCTCTGGATGCAAAGAAATTTCTGCTGCTCATCTCACCGAAGAACTGGCTAGCGGGACCAACTGACTGTGACACCGCTCCAACGCGGGGTTGGATTTTCCGATTAGATATTTCAGCTACGTACTTCAGTTGTTTATTCTAGTGGCTAATCTTATGGAATAAAGAAAGTTATTGGGAATGATCAGGAAGCAGAGATCGGAATTCAAAACTCACTACATTGATTCCACCACTTAATCATCATCACGTTGCTCTAACACAGTTTTCTGCCCAATGATGTAAACATGATTTAGTGGCCATTGATCCAATTCCATGTGTTTGCAGGTCACCCCATTCTCCATCATGACTTTGAGGTTTCCATTAATTCCAATCGAACTATAGTAAAAACGATCTCCATGCCAGACATCCTCGTGCGCACCAACATCGTCACCGAAGGTGTAAATCAATATTCCATTGTCTACTAGTAGATTGCACAGTTTTGCCACCGTTGGTTTTTGCAGCTCTAAAGGAAGGTGAAAAATACTATCCCAGGCGACGATAAACTCAAATTTCTTTTTGGTTTTATAAAGACAAATATCCTGGACCAGGAAAAATTCATCCGGGTGGTTTTTGCTCGCTAATGCAATCATTTCTTCTGAAACATCGAGCCCGGTTACACTATACCCCCGGTTTTCCATCAGTCGAATAAATCGCCCTCCAGCACCACAACCCACATCCAAAGCGGCCCCAGACCCCTGGGAATAATCCAGAGCTTTTTCGAATTGACTTACTCCATATTTTGAATCAAAGTGCCGCTCATTCCACCAGTTTGCAATTCGGTCGTATTTTCTTCCAAGTGTCGATGGCTCCATGTCTTACTTTCGTCTTACTCTTTTCTATATCTAATTGGGATACCGGTAGTTATGATTAGTCAGTAATGAAAGTGTATCAGCACATAAATCACCCCAACAGGAGTCAAAAAGAATCCCTGGAGCGAGAATCGTAATCATTCATGCACTCCGAAAGACTTAATCACCGAAAAAAATAATTTTATAACTCCGGCTCCATCGCACTGTCTCTTAGAGACTGTTTTTCCTTTTCTGAAAAATCATTCCAATGGCAATTTTTTATTGCTCCTTCCAGGGAATAAAGATAATAGCAAAAGGGGAGATGCTTATCAGGATAGGCCTGGGATAGGCGACGATAGGCTTCTACCGATCCTGTTTGCTTCAATTCAGATTTAGAACTCACTCCGATTTCATGGAGCCGCGTTGCCACTGTCTTTCCAATATTCTTGAGTTTTACGAGAGATTCATCCGACATTGTGGTTTTCCTCCAAAGTCCAACTACCTGAATTTTATCCTGGAAACCACCAGGATAATAAGACATCAATGTTTATAATCCCATGGGATATTTAACACACCTAAAGCCACGAGGAATCCTGGCAATGATTGATTAAATAGCATGATCGTCAATTCCAGCTCTGATAGCTGGGGCAAGCCTACTCTCAATCCACCCTCCGCACCTTATTCCCAGAATGATGAAACGGTAGCGAAAACGCTGGATGTGAAAACCACTGCGGAGATGTACCACAAAATCCTCTGGCGCTCTACCAGAGTCTGGAGCACCTGGAAAAACAGTCATTACTCTGAACCGCCATTCGGTCCTGCCTATATTGCCTGCCTATATTGCTTGTCTTGTCAGGTCTTCGTCCTTTAATATCAATGGGATATCTTAATTATCCAGCCCATGTTATCTAGCCTATGGAAACACCGGATTTTACGTTAATAGCAGCTTCACAGTCGAACTTTAAAGACATGCCGATCCCTCAGCCTGACTTTTGGGTCTTTGCCTATGGTTCATTGATATGGGATCCGGGCTTTGAATTTATTACGTCAAAACGAGCCACACTCACAGGCTATCACCGACGGCTATGTCTTTGGTCAACACGCTATCGCGGCAGTAAAACCAAACCAGGCCTGGTGCTTGGTCTGGATATCAGTGGTTCCTGTGAAGGTGTTGCATACCTGGTTTCTCCACAACACCGATGCCAGGCTGCGAAATATCTTTTCGATAGAGAAATGCTCAATAATGCTTACGCACCCATGATCTTACCGCTGCAATTAGAAGATGGTTCCGTTGTTTCTTCTCTCGGTTTTGTCTCGAAAATAGATCACCCCCAATACGCCCCTCCCCTGGCATTCCACGACATGTTGAAAATTATTAAAACTGCGGCGGGGCCAAGAGGAAGCAACCGGGAATATGTCACCAATACAGCGGATCACCTGAATAAACTTGGCATCCGGGATAAACAACTTGAGAAACTCTCAAAGGCACTGTACGAGTCCTGATAAGAAGCGGCTTTCCATACGCCGACCTGCCAGGTTTAACTCGTTGGTCCTCTCCAGACAGGAAAGCCAACTCTGGGCAACGTGGTAATATCGATAACGAATCCGCACTTTCAACGACGAAACCACCGGCCACATGGAACCAATACGAAAAGCGCCTAATGAAACCGGTTCTGCATTTTTTATGCTGGGGATTTCTTATGCCGGGGATTTTTCATATCAGGGATACCTCATACGGAAATTGCCATACGGAAATCCATTTTCCATGGGAGCACTGCTGTAGTATATTTCTGTGCCGGCGGATCCTACGGTTCATTTGACGATCATTCAGTCGGATGTAGAAATCAATTGGATTGAAGTCGAGCGATATGAGCACCCATTAAATAAAGTTCTAGAGAGCAAATCGTCAAATACCCCATGAGCGAAGACACCCTATTTAGCAAAATCGTCAAAAAAGAAATTCCCGCAGACATTCTGTTCCAGGATGACAGGGTGACAGCCTTTAGAGACATCCAGCCCCAGGCCCCCACCCACATTCTGATCATTCCTAACAAAATCATCCCAACTGTGAATGATGTTTTGGAAGAAGATGAGGCCACGTTAGGACATATGTTTGTGGTTGCCAGAAAAATCGCGGAACAGGAAGGTATCGCGGAAGACGGGTATCGACTTATTGTTAATTGCGGCCCCCATGCGTTTCAGGAGGTTTATCATATTCACATGCATCTGGTCGGAGGTCGGTCCCTCGGACGCATGTTAAAGCAGTAGTGTTTTCGTCGGGGGATATTTCCCGACTGGCATCATTGGCAGAAAATTTTCAATGAAGAGAAATGTGGCTCTCTCATTGCTCTCTAATTATTGCCGAATAAGCATGAAAAAGATTCATGAAAAAAAGCTAACGGCAAAAAAGACCGCAGCTAAAAAACCACAACCATTAAATCTTCACACTGATCACCGTCTGAAGTCAAACTATTATCATTGAAACTTCCACCGTGCTTTTCCTGACACAGTGCTTTTCCTGACACAGTGCTTTTCCTGAATAGGATACCAGTCAGCTAGCAGTGATCGATTTAAATTATCGTCAAACCTGGCGGATAGATCGGTATTGTTTTTTAGTTATGTCGCACCAGTCTGGCTGGGTGCGCATGAGCCATTCAGGGCTGCTCTTCTTTTGATCCCATCAAGAGTATTACCAGGATAGCCAAAGGGCCAAACAACGCCCCCATTACTCCCCAGAAGATAGGCCCCCGCCCTTTTCTTTTTGCAACCATATGACAAATCACCACACTGATAACTGCGATTAACAAAACCAGGGTTATAAAAATCATCGTTTTCACCTACTAATGTTGCTAGAAATAATGTCGCTAAAAGCTGCCAATTGCAGATTCATTCGATACTGATATGAAATCTTATCTAAAGAATAACTGAGATACCACTATTCCACAATGCGTTCGATAAGCACCACCACATAAGCCGCTATACCCTTTTGCTGCCCCTCGAAGCCGAGTCCTTCGGTAGTGGTTGCTTTAATATTTACCTGATTGGACCTGAGGTTCAGGTCACTTGCTATAAGCTCCTTCATTTTTGGAATATGCGGTGCCATTTTCGGTTTTTCGGCCACGATAGTACAATCCATATTAATCACCGCCCATCCATCCTGTTCCAACATAGTTCCCACCCTCCGAACAAATTTTCGGCTGTTCATGTTGTGGTATTGCATGTCATTCGGTGGGAAATGCTGCCCAATGTCGCCTTTCGCCAAAGCGCCCAGACAGGCATCACAAATCGCATGCAACAATGCGTCCGCATCAGAATGCCCGTCCAGCCCTAAATGCCAGTTGATTTCCGTCCCTCCAATGACAAGGGGTCTATCCGAAACCAATCGATGAACATCATAACCATTACCGATTCGTATCATGGGGCTTCTCCAGATTTTTTAGAAAAAACTCTGCTAATAATAAATCCGACTGCATCGTTATCTTGATATTGGTCGAGCTACCTTCTACTAATTCAGGATAAATACCATATAACTCCATGGCTGCAGATTCATCCGTAGTAGTTAATCCCTTCTCCAACGAGGCTTCCAAAGCGGCCTTGAGCTTACCCATGGGAAACATTTGTGGTGTTAAAGCCCGCCAATGGGACTCTCTTTGCACTGTTGCATCCACTCGCCCGTTTTCATTTGCACGCTTTAGCGTATCTGTTACTCTGGTTGCCAACAGAGCTCCCTCTCCATTGCTCCTCGCAGTACTCGCAAGCAATGCAATGTCGTCGATATCCACACATGGTCTGACTGCGTCATGCACCAGTGCCCAGTCTTCTGTATCAGCCACTTCATTATCCAATAAGAAATGAATGGCGTTTAGCACCGTGTGCACCCGCTCAGTGCCTCCATCACTGATCCCGATCACTTTTTCATGGTCAAAATTTATGCTTTCCCAATGTTCATCATCATTTTGCATACCGACCACAATACCATCAATGCAATGGGACTCACTAAGACGATCCATAGTGTGGCTCAGAATCGGCTTGCCTAACAGTTCCATGTATTGTTTAGGGAGCGTGGATGACATCCTTCTTCCGATGCCTGCTGCGGGAATTATTGCCCAGATTTTTTCACTCATTGGTATAGAAAAAAGATTGCTGTCTAAGAAGATCCCCATATAAAAACATGTCATTAGGTAGACATCTTTACTGACCCAAGTCAGTCCGCCTGTCCATCATCATGCAAATAAATCGCCCGAGCAGATAATCCATTGAAAGCAATCAGAATCCGCTTTTATTCTGACAAAAGTTAACCTCAAAACCATGGTAAAAGCTCAGGTAAATGCTATTTTTCCCAGGGTTTGGCAGTTACAATGCGCCCCCCAATTGAACCCCGGTTTCACATCGTCGTGTCAAGTCAAACAATCGGACCTTTGCTAGAACCCCTTCTCCCCGGTGAAAATAGCCCTGTTAAGTGGAGCAATTTATCCGGGGCTGCATTCGCATTGGCATTGACAGAAACCGTGAATTCTCTCAATGGCTTTTTGGTAATTGTACTTGAAGATCACCGGCAACTTCAGATTCTCGAGACAGAACTAAACTTTTTTTTCGAAGGCAATAAGGACATCCCAGTCATAAATTTTCCGAGCTGGGAATGCCTGCCCTATGATGTTTTTTCGCCTCACCAGGACATCACTTCCGATCGTTTGAGAATTCTAGCCCAATTGCCCTACCTTAAAACAGGCATTCTACTCACCACCTGCGCGAATCTAATGCAACGATTGCCACCGGTCGAATACGTATCGGGGCATACTTTTTCGATCAAAACCGGCCAGACCATCCAAATTGATCACCTGAGACAGCAGCTTGCTGACGCTAATTATGCTGCCGTGGATCAGGTTGTATCTCCTGGTGAATTCGCCGTCCGGGGAGGGCTCATCGATCTATATCCTATGGGAACCGTTAGTCCTTTTCGTATCGATCTGTTCGATGATGAGATAGAGTCTATTCGTCAGTTTGATCCAGAAACCCAACGCTCTGAAGGAACCATTGGATCCATTGAGCTACTGCCGGCAAAGGAATTTCCAATGACGGAAGATGGAATCAAACAATTTCGATCTGCCTTTCGGCGCCATTTCGAAGGGGACCCTCGAAAGCAACATGTTTACAACGAAATCAGCAATGGCAATACCCCTTCCGGCGCTGAGTTCTTTTTCCCTCTGTTCTTCGAAAAGACCAACACTCTATTTGACTACATCCCTAAAAGCAGTGTTTTAGTGATGCAACATCACTTCGCCGAGGTTGCATCTACACAATGGGCTGAGATCACCGACCGTTATACCAACGCAAATTATGATGCCCATCGGAAAGTTCTACCTCCCAATGAGGTTTACCTCGATCCAGCGCCTTTAATGGAGATCATTGGTAATTATCGAAAAATTGTCTTTTATCCTGAAAAACACAAACAGCGGAAACAGGACCGATGGATAGCACCCTGTGATAACAACCGTCAATTCCCCGTGGATATTAAAAAGGATGTGCCCTACGAAATGTTACTCAATCATCTGATAAACACGGAAAACCGGGTACTAATTACCACAGAAACTCCCGGGCGCCGGGAAGCCATGGAGGCAATGTTGGTTAACCATCAGCGTTTACCTATCCCCTGTGATGGCTTTCGGGAGTTTTTGCACACCCCCGACCTACGGCTTGGCCTTTGCATTTCCGGATTGGAACGAGGATTCACCAGTAATAAATTAAAGCTGGAAATCATTACTGAAAGCCAACTTTATGGTGAACGGGTTTTCCAACGACGGCGACGTAATAATCAATCCCATGACCCGGAATCGATTATTAAATCTCTGGCGGAGCTGAACATCGGCGACCCCGTTGTTCATATCGATCACGGCGTAGGTCGATATCTTGGATTGCAGACGCTCAATATCAGTGACGAGGAAACTGAATTTCTAACTCTGGAATACCAGAACAACGACAAACTCTATATCCCCATATTGTCACTAAACCTGATTAGCCGTTTCGTAGGCGGCTCCCCGGAGTCCGCCCCGATTCACCGCCTGGGCACAGACCAATGGGAGAAGGCCAAAAAACAGGCGAAAGAAAAAGCCTACGACGTCGCCGCAGAATTACTGGAAATAGTGGCATTAAGAAACGCAAGAACCGGTTTCGCCTTTGAAATAGTGGATGATGACTATGACGGTTTCGTTAGCCGATTTCCGTTTGAGGAGACCGCCGACCAGGAACAGGCTATAGGTGAGGTACTTAATGACCTGACTGCACCTGAACCCATGGATCGCCTCGTATGCGGAGATGTGGGTTTTGGCAAAACAGAAGTGGCATTAAGGGCAGCCTTTGTCGCTGCAAGCAATGGAAAACAAGTGGCATTACTTGTTCCTACCACCTTGCCCGCACAACAACATTACCAGACTTTTGTTGATCGTTTCGCAGACATGCCCATTACAGTGGGTTTACTCTCTCGATTTAATACCAAAAAGCAAACCACGGAGGTGCTCTCAGGCATGGCTCAGGGTTCACCGCTAATCGTGGTCGGAACCCATAAACTTCTGCAGGACGATATTCAATTTCAGGATCTGGGTTTATTGATCATTGATGAGGAACATCGGTTTGGTGTTCGCCAAAAGGAAAAAATAAAACGCTTGCGCAGCCAGGTAGACATATTGACATTAACCGCCACACCCATTCCACGGACATTGAACATCACCATGTCTGGGCTGCGCTCCATTTCGATTATCGCCACACCGCCTAACAATCGACTTTCCATAAAGACATTTATCCGGGAATCGAGCCAGGGTCTTATTCGTGAAGCCTGTTTACGCGAAATACGTCGAGGTGGTCAGGTCTATTTTCTGCATAATGACGTGAGAACCATGGAGCGTACCGTAGAAGAATTAACGGCGTTGGTTCCTGAAGCAAAAATTGATTTCGGTCATGGACAAATGGGAGAAATCCAATTGGAACGGGTTATGCAGGATTTCTATCACCAACGGTTTAACATCCTGGTTTGTACTACCATCGTTGAAAGCGGCATTGACATCCCTTCAGCGAATACCATGATCATTAACCGAGCGGACAAATTGGGACTTGCCCAGCTCCATCAGATACGCGGGCGAGTTGGCCGTTCTCATCATCAGGCTTACGCCTATTTGCTGATTCCGGATAGAAGGCTCCTCACTGGGGACGCAAAAAAAAGACTCGAAGCCATTGAATCCATGGAAGATCTGGGCGCAGGTTTTGCGCTTGCGTCCCATGACCTGGAGATTCGCGGAGCCGGGGAGTTATTAGGGGAGACCCAAAGTGGCCTCATTGATGACATCGGGTTTTCGCTTTATAGCGAATATCTCACCATGGCCGTGAAAAGTATTAAGGAAGGAAAAATTCCAGAGCGTAAGAATTTCGGTCAGACAAAAACCATGACGGTGGTTGACTTGCATCTGCCCGCTCTCTTTCCTCAAGACTATCTTTCCAATGCTCATACTCGCCTGATACTCTATAAGAGGATTGCCAACGCCAGGGATCACCACGAGCTTGAAGAATTGCAGATTGAAGTCATCGACCGTTTTGGTTTATTGCCTCAGGCCACAAAAAACCTGTTCCAGCTCACTGCCCTTCGACTGTCCAGCGAAAAATTGGGTATTCGAAAAATTGAGATTGGCGAAAATGGTGGTGAAATTGAATTCGTGGAAAAGCCTGCAATTGATCCCGGAAGTATCTTCAAACTGATTCAGCAGAACCCCCGGGGCTATCAATTGAGTGGACCATCAGCAATCCGTATAAGCGCGGATCTGACAGAGCCGGAAGCCCGAATTAAGAAGATCAACGCCATCATTGAAGAGCTTGCAGAAGGCTTTATAGACGACTGAACCACCAAGCCGTTGAATAGTTTATGTTAGACTGCATGTACCTATATGCAATTAATCGATATGCGCAAACTAACCGGAATTCTGATCTTTCTTTTGCTGTGTTCATCTCCCGCTCAGGCGCGAACCTACATCGTGGAGTTGATTGTTTTTCAAAGAACGAATGCTGATTCCCAATCTGACCAAACGGTGGATTTCTCATCGGACAGAATCGCCAGGAAGCGTTTGCACATGGAGCAACTCCTTTCGAAAAGCAGGGCCATCAACACCAGTAGCCAACTCTACAAACTGGCTTCGGTGCAAAAAAAATTGACCAATTCCGGGATGAGAATTCTGAAAACCGCTCGATGGAACCAGGAGTCCAGAGTCTATCAACACTCCCCTTTGGTCTCTATTGGAAATTTAAACTCCCCATTATCCGCCGGGTTTATTCGTGTGTATAAAACCTCCTTGATCTTCGTTGACGTAGACTTACAACTAACCCCCACCTTCTATGTGCCAGCGCTGACTAATTCAGCAGCTAATTTATCCGAAAACGAACTGCTTTCTTCCGCGGAGGCAAATCTAACCACGACCGTTGGAGAAGAAAATATGCATCCGCTACAAACTGCCCACCCCAAACCAGTCTCAATAGAACAACAACAACCCTATTTTTTCATTTCAGAAAAAAGGCGACTAAAATTCAAGGAAGTGCATTATTTCGATCATCCTGAGTTTGGCGTGATTATGGGAGTCTGGCCTGGTTAGATCACCTGTATCCAGTCCCTATCAAGGTGTCCGATCTGATAAGACGAGGCATACCAAAGCAGGTTTGTGCTCAAGAACTAACTCAATTCTCGCATATTACGTATCAATTCCAGTGCTGAGCCTGATGCCAATTCCAGATTCTTAAGAATCAGATCCATGGTAATTTCCACCGGGCTTCTTCCAGCTGCAGCATTTACCACCAGCGCCAAGCAGACATAATTCAAACTGGCTTCTCTGGCCAGGGCAGCCTCAGGCATTCCGGTCATACCCACTATGTCCGCACCATCTTTTTCCATTCGATTTATCTCAGCAGGTGTCTCCAACCTGGGGCCCTGCGTCACTCCATAAACTCCTCCATCGATCAACGAGACTCCTCCTTGCCTCGCAGATTCGATGAGAATAGTACGAAGGGATTCACTGTAGGGTTCACTAAAATCGATATGCTCCACCTTTCCTCCTGTACCATCATAGTAGGTACTCTCTCTTCCCCATGTATAATCGATCAGCTGATCGGGCAGCACCAGTTGTCCAGACTGACATTGATCACTGATTCCACCTACCGCAGCTAATGCAATCACGTCCGTGACATCCATTTCTTTTAGCGCCCAGATATTCGCTCGATAATTAATTTTATGGGGCGCAATGGTGTGGTTTTCCCCATGCCGAGGAAGGAAAACGATCTCTCGACCAAATAGCTTGCCGATTTTTATCTCGCCGGAAGGTGCCCCGTAAGGAGTGACGGAGCCATGGGTGGATTGAAGGTCAAAACCCGGAAGTTTCCCAAATCCACTTCCTCCTATAATTCCAAGTTTTCGCATCATTTTTTATATTTAAAATTATCTGTACTTCGATGGTTCAATTCAAAGACCCGGACCAAAGAGTGAGGGTCAATAACAAGAAACAAAAGTTCGGCACAACCTGTCATATGGATAACCCTGGAGCCATCTAGGGTTTAAAACTCCGAGGCTCATAGGAAAAGTGTTTTTTCGCTTTACTAATGGAATAGGTCAGGTTTGCAGACATTCTGGTGGCCATTCCTGCCGAGAGAAACCCGAATCCGGGGAATAGACGCAATGCACGAATACCCAGCCCAACCATGGTTGGGCTCATTTCCCAAATTCGGGGCTTAATCCCCTCAGAGTTAAATACCCTTAAGACCATTTTCCTGTAAGTGAGCGTTTCTCCTCCACCCAGATCATAAACCTCAAACTCCGTTCCTGGTAGATCTTTCACTGAACTTGCATCCTGGTCTACTTTGGAAAAACCATAGGTTTGCCCAATCTTCAAACAGGCCCAGGCGAGATCATCGGCATGAACCGGCTGCCGCAGGCCTTCACCTTTGCCCACCAATGGAAAGAAACGAAACAGCCGAATAAATCGACGAATGAAGTTAATGTTCTGATTTCTCGGGCCACCATAAACCAGAGTAGGTCGTATCAAGCTAGTTGGTATTTTATGCATTCTTGAAAAATCAGACAGAACAAGTTCACCTTCCTTAAGCCGATCAACTATTTTCCTGTCAGAATCTGATTCACTGCATTTTTTGCCTTCGATACTAGTGGAACTAAAAGCAATAATCTGTTGGGGCCGAAAACGTTCCAAAGATGGGATCAAACTACCCGTGACCCATACCGGCGCAATGCTAATCCATTGGGAAATTTCACCAAAATCATTAGTCGGAACTTTTTGGAAAAAGCTCAGCGGCAGCCAATGAATACAAACTCCATGTCTGTTGATCTGCCGGTAATGCCCTGGTGTTTTTCTGGTTACTGCAAGATACTGACAGTCATCAGTGGCCAGCCGATCCAGTAAATAGTCACCAACATCCGAATTCGCACCTGATATCAAAACCAGAGGTTTATCGTTAGCAACTAACGGGGGTAGAGACGCTCCACTATGACTTTGATTGGAGATTGGGGCTTGCTTCCGAGGTAAAAATAAAGCTAATAGCCGTTTAAGAAATGCAATAGCAGCAGTCAATACAAAGTGAGCAGTCACCATCATCATGGTAGCCCAATACGTCAGTTTGTTCTGTTCCCTGGCGTGATGCTTACGATAATAGGTGATCATACCGCGATGCTTGTGGCGCTCAACAAAGAAAGAAGAAACATTGCTGGCCCCTTGATAATGAAACACAGAAGCATCAGGGCTAAATATCACTCGATAACCAGCATCACGCATTTTCCTGCAGATATCCAGATCTTCGCAATGCAGGAAGAAATCTTCATCCATTTGACCCACAGACTCAAAATGTGAGCGATTCACCATCATCGCGGCCCCCGACACTGCATCCACTGTCAACGGGGAATCGGGTATGGGCTGGTAGATCAGATCAATTCCTTCATAGCGCTTTGCCATCTTAAGTGAAGTCATCATGCTTCGCCGAAAAGTAGGCTCATTTCGTCGGCATCCGCGCTGCTCACTACCGTCCTCGTTGAAAACCAGCGCACCAACGATACCAATATCTGGATCTGACTGGAGCGTTTCAGCCAGTACTCGAGCTGTCCTTGAAAATACGACGCAATCCGGATTCAGTAAAAAAATACTCTCACCCGTTGATACCGCGAAACCAATATTTACCGCTTTCGAAAAACCAAGGTTTTCCTTATTACGGATAACCGTCACGCTAGTTAGGGTCTCATTGGGCGAGTGATACTTTTCTATCAATGCATCAATAAATTCCAGGCTGTTGTCAGCAGAAGCGTTGTCAACGACAATCAACTGAACGGGGACATCCGACCCCAGAACCGAATCCACACAACGTTTCAGATATAACCCACTGTTGTAGCTGACAACGATAACACTGATCTTCGCTACACTCATTTTACCGACGTCTAAACAGGTAAGGTTTCAGCCATCCTTTCGATAATGACTGCCATATAACGATATTGGAAACAGATCGTCCCTGTTGAATTATTTTTCGTTTTTTGATCGCCATGGGAATACCCTTAATCGCCTCCCATTTCGACTTCAGAATGATCCTTGCCCTCCCTTTCAACCCATACATCAAAACAGATATCATGTTTAGTAACAAATGCTGGGGTAGATACAGCCAGAACAACCAGCCGGGCATATCTTTGACATAGGTCCAAACAAGATTCCGATGTCCATGAAACACTGAGAAATCGCTATTCCTACCAGTGATGGCGGATCCAACATGCTCAACGACGGAATCGGCAACATAATAGAAATCTGCTCCAATCAAGCGTAACCTGAACATCAGGTCCACGTCTTCGTGATAACAAAAATAGCTTTCATCCATACCGCCAACCTGATTCACCTTACTCAAACGATATAAAGCCGCCGCCCCACATGGAGAGAATGCACGGTCATTGTTCTTCTGGACATCCTGCTCCTTAACCCCGTGGTGGCGTCGCCAGCTCAGACCACAAACGTGGTGAATATCTCCCTGACCATCCAGAATGTTGTTATCCTCTGAATCAACTAACTTACTACCAAACACGTCAGTTTCCGGGTTATCCGCCACAGCTTGCATTAACGTCGAAAGCCAATCCTCTCTGGGGATTGCATCGGGGTTGATCAAAGCCACCCAGTCTGCGGATGAATCTTTGGTGAGCAGACTGAAGCCATGATTATTGGCAGCAGCGAATCCCGTATTGGTATCCATAAACTGCAGTCTCACTTCGGGAAATTTCAGCGCAATCTCCTGCGCCGAACAGTCAGTACTTTTGTTGTCAACGACTACAATTCCCTCTGGCTTTTTCGTTTGCCGATGAAGTGCCTCCAGACACCGTAAAATGTATTCGCCACCGTTGTAATTAACGATGAGTATGGCGACTTTCCGTCCGGTTTTAAAATCCGGTTTCGTTCTACTACTAACGGATTTATTTTGGCTTGAAGCATTCATCGCAGCGAGTAAAACGTCTGGAGAACGGGCCTGAATAATTATGAGTTAACTATGAGGATCGATATAGATGTCGAATATTGTAAATCGGTTTGTCCTGGGCTTCATGATAGGTCCTTGTCATCAGTTCGGCCAGCAACCCAAAAGTAATGAACTGCAACCCAATAAATATCAACAGGATACTAAACAATAGTAATGGTCTGCCTGACATGGCAACATCGAAAAAAATCTTCTGTATAGTCATCCAGAAAGCAATTCCAGTACCCATCACGCTACTAAACATGCCAATGGAACCGAAAAACTGCAATGGTCGACTGGAATAACTCAGCAGAAACTTAACAGTGATTAAATCCAGAATCACCCGAAAAGTTCGTGAGATTCCATACTTGGAGACGCCGGCTACTCTAGCCCGATGATTAACTTTTATTTCCGCTATCCTGACACCTACCCAGCTTGCGATGGCAGGAATAAATCGGTGCATTTCTCCATAAAGAGATATTTGCTTCACCACATCAAACCGGAATGCTTTTAGTGAGCATCCATAATCATGCAATTTGACATCAGTGGTATAGGAAATGAGGCGATTGGCAAGTTGGGATGGTAACCGTCTTAACAAAAACCCATCCTGCCGATCAAATCGCCAGCCTGAAACGAGATCATAGCCTTCTTCCATTTTTTCAATAAACCGTGGAATATCCGCGGGGTCGTTTTGTCGGTCAGCATCCATGGAAATAACAATCTCTCCCCTAGCCAAATCAAAACCCGCTACCATGGCTGCGGTTTGACCAAAATTTCGTCTAAACTCTGCAACCACAACCCTAGAGTCGTTTTGCTGTAATGCTTTGAGTTTTGGCAGAGTGTCGTCATCGCTACCATCATCCACATAGATAACTTCAGCGGTGAGTTTTAGCTGATCAAGAACAACGATAATCTCTTCGTGTAATGCCTCAATATTCTCCTCTTCATTGAAAACAGGCAATACAATTGACAAGTCGAGTTCTGGTTTTTCCTGCCGATTATTATTCATTTCTAAATCTACTATTTGTTAGGCCTTGATATCAGGTCTGAATTGTATCGCGAGAACTGAGGTCTGGGGATGCTTTTAGGGGATGTATCAAAATATATATCCAGATCACCAATTAGAGCAGAAGCTCTTAGACTTTCGTTGCACTCTTAGGGCTTCCTATCAGTGACCAGAATAACTCAATGACA
>JAALKB010000011.1:0-16597 GCA_011088265.1 Gammaproteobacteria bacterium | reverse complement strand
AATGACAAATGACAAGCGTGGTGGACGGCGACTAACTACTCAAGGGAAGACTTCCGATGGAACTTCCTTACTCAGCGATCAACATACCAAGATAACGACCATATTCGTTTTTACTTAGCTCAGCGGATAATCGCAGCAATTGCTCATCATTGATATACCCCATACGCCAACATATCTCCTCGGGGCAGCATACTTTCATTCCTTGTCTTTTTTCGATGGTTTCAATGAACTTTCCGGCATCAAGCAATGAATCGTGGGTACCCGTATCCAACCATGCCATGCCTCGACTCATCACCTCAACCCCCAACAATCCCTCATCAAGATAAGTACGATTCAGATCGGTAATTTCCAGCTCTCCTCGTCTGGATGGAGTTAACTCCCGGGCACGACTAGCCACCGTGTTATCGTAAAAGTACAACCCAGTAACCGCATAGCGTGATTTTGGTTTTTCAGGTTTCTCTTCGAGATCAACGGCTTTTCCTTCATCATCGAATGCAACCACACCATATCGTTCCGGATCCAACACAGGATATGCAAACACCCTGGCACCCCGTTTTAGCTTCGCTGCATTTTGCAGGCTTTCGCTAAGATGATGTCCATGGAAAATATTATCGCCCAGAACCAATGCACTATTGTTATTGCCAATAAACTCCGAGCCAATAATAAACGCCTGGGCCAAGCCATCTGGTGATGGCTGCACAGCATAGGAAAGGCTAATCCCCCACTTCTCGCCACCGCCCAGGAGTTGTTGAAATCTCGGCGTGTCTTCTGGTGTTGAAATAATCAGGATGTCCCGAATCCCTGCGAGCAACAGCACAGACAGCGGGTAATAAATCATGGGCTTGTCATAAACAGGGAGTAGCTGCTTTGATACTGCCATGGTAACAGGCCAAAGCCGAGTGCCGGACCCTCCTGCAAGAATGATTCCGCGCACTATTTTCCTCCTGCTGAAGGGACAGGACTGCTTGTTCCCAAGCGAAGACCTGACTTATCGTTTTTGGCCATTATCGTGTTAATCCATGGCTGGTTATTCAAATACCATTTCACCGTTTTCTCCATCCCGGATTCAAACGATTCCTTCGGTTGCCAGCCGAGTTCCGAACTAATCCTTGTGGCATCGATGGCATATCGATGATCATGACCTGGTCGATCGGTCACGAATTGAATTAATTCTCTATATGGTCTCCCATCGGTTGCGGGTTGAATCCTGTCGAGGATATCGCAAACCGTGGTAACCACATCGATATTCGTACGCTCCTCATTACCTCCCACATTGTAGCTCCGACCAACTTTCCCCTGATTAAGAATCCTAACCAATGCCCTTGCATGATCATCCACGTATAACCAGTCCCTGACATTTTTCCCGGTACCGTAAACCGGTATGGGCTCACCCGCCATGGCTTTAGAGATAATCACCGGCAATAACTTTTCTGGGTATTGATAGGGACCATAGTTATTCGAACAATTCGATAACACCACGGGAAGCCCAAAAGTTTCGTTCCATGCCCTTACCAGATGATCAGAAGATGCCTTACTTGCGGAATAGGGTGAATTGGGTTGATAGGGCGACTCCTCGGTGAACGCCCCATCATCACCGAGGCTACCAAACACCTCATCCGTGGAAACGTGATGAAATCGAAATTTCTCTTCTGCATCCTGATCGCCCGCAGAAATACGGCTCCGGACATATTGCCGTGCAACTTCCAATAGCTCATAGGTGCCCACAATATTGGTTTGCACAAAGTCTGCGGGACCGTCAATGGAGCGATCTACATGGGATTCAGCCGCAAGATGCATAATGGCCCGGGGTTGGTACCTGGTGAAAACCGCAGCCATGCTATCCCGGTCGCAGATATCCAATTGTTCGAATGCATAACGGGGATGGGTTGCTTCATGTTCCAGGGTTTCCTGATTTCCTGCATAAGTGAGCTTGTCAATATTCACCACCATGCATTCATGGTCATTTAGTAAATGTCGGACCACGGCGGAACCTATAAAACCCGCTCCGCCCGTCACCAATATTGTGTTATTCATTTCTATCTAAACTCTAATCTGATATTCGAATATTCAATCAATCAGTTCTGGCAACCGGCTAAATAGTCGACATAGTTAAAAACCCCGGTCTCTACTGAATCAAACCCGGATTGATAATCTTTTTCCTTTAAGCGAGACATATCCGCACAGGTATAACTCTGATACTTTCCAAAGAGCGCTTCAGGCATGGGAATATAGCTAATTTCTCCATTGGAAATGGCATCATCAAACGTCAATTTCGACTCACCGTTAAGCTCCCGGCAACGATTTACCACGGCAATTGCAACATCGTTAAAGCTTTGGGCACGACCAGTCCCCACGTTAAAAATCCCACTTACGTCCGGATTATCAAGCAAAAATAAATTGACCTTAACCACGTCGTTTACCGAGACAAAATCTCTTAGCTGACCGCCATCAGCATACCCCCCTGATCCAGTAAACAGTTTGACCTTTTTACTAGCCTGATATTGGTGATAGAAGTGCCATGCCACCGACGCCATTCTCCCTTTATACTGCTCTCCTGGGCCATAAACATTAAAGTATCGAAGGCCAACACATTGGAATTTGGTTTCTCCATTTATACGGATATGATGTCGAAAAAAATTATCAAAAAGTAACTTCGAATAGGCATATGCATTTAATGTTGACTCATATCGCTGCTCCTCAATGAACGTCGTTCCCCCACCATAGACCGAGGCGGAAGAAGCGTAAATATATTGAGCCTGGTGTTTTTTACAAAATCGAAAAAGCTGTTTGGAATAAGTAAAATTATTTTCCAGCACGTACCTACCATCCGTCGCCATGGTATCCGAGCAGGCACCCTCATGAAAAACGGCGGAGACCTCACCCATGTCCCCGTTACTGGCAATCAAATCAGCGAATTCATGTTTGTCCATGTAATCACCAATATGCAGATTGGCGAGGTTTTTTACCTTATCAGCATTGGTGAGGTTATCCACCACAAGAATATCGTCTATCCCCCTCTGGTTTAGAGCCCGTACGAGATTCGAACCAATAAAACCCGCTCCACCAGTCACAATAATCATGTTAGTTCCCACCTTTTAAGGCTAATCTGAGTTCTTCCAGACTGGCTGTCGCCGTCCCAATTTTCGACACCACAATGCCAGCAGCACTGTTTGCCAGATCCAATGCATCATGATCATCAAGCTTTGCTGCCAATGCCAGCGCCATTGAGGCAATCACTGTATCACCCGCTCCACTGACGTCATAGACTTCCTGGGTTTTCGCCACCTGATAGATAGGTCGGGTGTTTTTCGCAAACATCGCCATTCCTTTTTCACTTAAGGTAACCAGCAATTTCCTGATATCTAATTGATGAATAACATTCCCAGCGATGGTCTCCAGTTCATCATCGTCTACAGGAGAGCCCACCACTTCAGAAAACTCTTTAAGGTTGGGGGTGATCATTGTCGCCCCGGCATATCGGGAAAAGTCCTTTCCTTTTGGATCAACCAGGGTCTGTTTACCTAACTCATTGGCAAGTCTGATCATTTCTTCGACATACACCAATGCCCCTTTCCCATAATCTGACAACACAACCACATCATGATCGCCCAATAGATCACTGAATCGACTCATCATTCCATTTAACGCTGCTTCCTTCGGCCTTTCTTCGAAGTCGGTTCTAAGTAACTGCTGATTTCGGGATACCATTCGCAGTTTAACCGTGGTTTGCATCGAGGGATCCACATAGACTTCGCTTCTAATAGAGGCGGTCCTGGTAAGAGTGCAAATCTGTTTCCCCGCTTCATCATCGCCCACGACACCTAACAAAGTGCTACTCGCGCCCAGTGACGCAACATTGGCTGCAACATTGGCTGCCCCGCCCATTCTTTCCTGGACGTCATTCACTGCCAAAACGGGTACCGGTGACTCGGGCGAGATCCGATCAACCGAGCCGAACCAGTATCGATCTAACATAATGTCGCCGACAACCAGAATTCTGGCATCGGTAAGTCTTTTAAGATTATCGTCTACCAATTCCATAATAGACCAGACCGGCTTCGCGAATTACTTCAGGGGAAAAAATGTTCCTACCATCGATCACCACATTGCCCCTCATGGCTTCCTTGAAACGCGGGAGATCTGGTGTACGAAATACTTTCCATTCCGTCACCACGATAACGGCATCCACATCCACCAGAGCATCATATGGGTTATCTGCAAAGAGGGTTAATCCCTCTCTCCCAGCATAAATCCTCTCAGCTTCAGTAGTAGCCACAGGATCAAATGCCTTAACAGTTGCTCCCATTTCAAGCAGGGAATCGATCACTACCCGACTAGGAGCATCTCTCATATCATCGGTATTAGGCTTGAACGCCAACCCCCATAAAGCAAAGGAACGGTCTTTCAAATCAGACCCAAAATGCTCAATGACCTTTTCTACAGGTTTCTGTTTTTGTCGTTTGTTTACCGACTCCACCGCTTCGAGAATTTCAGCGTCATACCCCACTTCTTTTGCGGTTCGATAAAGTGCCTGCACGTCCTTGGGAAAGCATGATCCACCATAACCACAGCCAGGATAGATAAACGAATAACCAATCCTCGGGTCGGCACCAATCCCAATACGAACGGATTCAATGTCTGCTCCCAGTTTCTCTGCAAGATTTGACATTTCGTTCATAAATGAGATTTTCGTTGCCAACATCGCATTAGCAGTATATTTGGTGAGCTCTGCGGATGGGATATCCATCACAATAATTCGTTCGTGGTTACGATTGAAAGGCGCATAGAGATGTTTCATTACGTTTAGAGCTCGATCATCATCCGCCCCGATTACAATACGATCAGGTTTCATGAAGTCCTCAACCGCAGCACCCTCCTTAAGAAACTCAGGATTGGAGACAACGCTGAACTCGACATCCTCTTCCCTTCGTTTTAAGGCGGATGAGATGGCACTCTCAACTTTTTTGGCAGTGCCAACTGGCACAGTAGATTTTGTAACAATGGTACAATAGCGATCAATTCTCTCTCCAATCGAATTCGCCACCTCAAGAACATAACGCAAATCTGCCGACCCATCCTCATCGGGAGGAGTTCCAACCGCAATAAACATAACCTCACCGTGATCAACTCCTTCGTCCATGTTCGTGGAGAATGACAACCGCCCATCAGCAGCATTATCTTGCACTATTGAATCTAATCCATGTTCATAAATAGGAAGCTTTCCTGCATGCAGACCCGCGACTTTTTCCTCATTGGTATCGATGCACAGAACATTGTTTCCCATCTCGGATAAACACGCTCCAGTGACCAAACCAACATATCCTGTTCCGACAATTGTTATATTCATTTTTGTTGTGTTCTACAAATACGCTAAATGACGAATACCAGATTCTAAATTGTGAAGTCCAGTTGCTGCTGTTCCTGATCAATATAGTGCGAGATCCGTTTCTGAACCGTCCCCCAGCCTTTGCAACCCGGACATTGCCACTGTATGGAACGACCGTTAAAACCACATTGTCGACAATGATATTCGCGCTCTTTCTGCACTACCTGGGAGATCAGCGAAGCTACGATGGATAAATCATTGCTCGATTCGCTACCCGGATTTTCCTGCTTTCTGGCTCCAAGTAACTGACAAAGGCTCTCCAGGTTAGGGTATTTTCTCACCAACCTTAGAAATAGGGCCTGCCCTTCGATTTCCCCGCTGTTTTTCTTTACTAAATCCACCAGGGTCGCAATAATTCTCGGGTCCGGGTTCTTCTCTAGTGCCCCTTCCAGGAATGATCGAAATGACTTTTGATCGTTTAATGCATCATAGCTATTGGCGATATGGCTGACGACTTCACCAAGGGCTTCGGGAGCCCAATGTTCAAGACCTCTCCAAATTGAGATTGCATTGGTGTGGTTTCCCAACATGGAAGATACACGACCGGATTGAATAACCGCTCTCACACAATGGGAGTTACTCTTGAATGCCAGACGAAGATACTTCCCAGCCTGGTCCATATTCCCTTCCGTAATCGCTTTTTCTGCCAGCTCACAGTTATATTGTGCGATTGTTACCGAATGATCCTGATTCGAAATGCGCTGCAGTTCCTCGGCGATAGATATCGCGTTTAACCATTCTTTTTCCTGATCATAGATCTGCAAAAGAAATCTGCCAGCGGATTCTCGATATTCCTCTATCTGAATTAATTCCTGAAATAGGTTTTCTGCCCGATCGAATAAGCCTGCCTTAAAATAATCCTGAGCTAATTCGAAAAGGGCCATGGTCCGTAAAGACTGGTCAAGATCCGTTCTTGCCACAAGGCTTTGATGTATTCGTGTTGCTCTTTCAATCTCTCCTCTTCGCCTAAAAAGATTTCCGAGCGCGGTGTGTACTTCTACCGTTTCCTTGTCAACCTCAACCACCTGAAGGAAAACTCTTAAAGCTTTATCGGGTTGCTCATTTAATAGAAAACTTAAGCCTTTAAAGTATGCTTCCGGGAGTTTTGTTGAACCACCTTTTGTTGAACCACTATTCACCTCATCGGGTTTACGCTGAGCGGCAAACCAGCCACTGATTGCGGCGGTTGGTAATAATAGTAGTAACCAGGCAGGATCCATAAGTCAGGCAGATGGGGACAGTAGAAAAAAATCAGTAATGAGGTTGATAAACCTCATGCCGGTCAGCCCGAATTTTCCTGGGATCTAATTTCCTTTTTCGCCACTGATAATTTGCGCCTTACCTTAAGGGAAGAGAGAAAGCAGATAACATATCCGACAATCAGACCCAGTGTAAAAACAGCCACGAGCAACGTCGGTAGAAAGACATCATAATTGGATGCAGGAAAACTCAGAGTTACTGTCTGATTATTCCAATATGCAAAAACCAGCCCCAGAAAAACCACGGGAACAACCAGAAAAAAATACATGAATTTCTTCATCATATTTGACTACTGACCCTCGTCAACCCGCTTTCGCAGGTTTTCACCCGGCTTGAAATGAGGTACGTATTTTTCAGGCACCTGTACCTTGGAACCCGTTTTTGGATTTCTCCCAATTCTTGGGGGCCGGTAATGTAAGGTCATACTCCCAAAGCTCCGGATTTCAATACGCTCTCCATTGGCCAACGCATTGGACATTCGTTCCAGAATCGTATTAACCGCCAGCTCCACATCCTGTTCGGATAATTGGGGCTGATCCTGAGTTATGTACGCAACCAACTCTGATTTCGTCAGAGTTGGTTGTTCAGAGTTTTGACTATTATCTGAATACATAAAAATCAGCTATCTTAGGAAGTCTGCTTACTCAACTGCTCTTTTAGCTTGTCACCCAGTGTCGCACTACCCATGCTGGCCTGACCAGAGTACTCCTGAACGACTTTTCCTTCAAGTTCCATTTCACGGACTTTCATGGAAAGTGAAATTCGACGATCCTTTCGCTCGATGCTTGTGATCTTCGATTCAATTTCATCACCTTCACTCAGTTCCGTTCTCGCATCTTCGACTCGATCACGAGAAATTTCGGAAACCCGTAGATAACCTTCGACATTTGGTGCCAACTCAACAGTAGCGCCTTTAGCTGTAACTTCTTTAACGATACCTTTGACAGTACTGCCTTTGCTATTTTCAGTAACGTATCCGGCAAATGGATCCTCACTCGCCTGTTTCAAACCAAGAGAAATACGTTCTCTCTCCGCATCAACAGCCAGCACAACCACGGTCAATTCGTCACCTTTCTTGTATTCGGTAACTACTTCTTCGCCAGGACGATCCCAGGACAAATCAGATAAGTGAACCAAACCATCAACAACACCATCGACACCAATGAAAACACCGAAATCGGTAATGGAACGAATTTTACCCGTCATGATGTCACCTTTTTTATGGGTAGCTGCAAACTCCTCCCAGGGATTAGGTGTACACTGTTTCATGCCAAGAGAAATTCGGCGTCTCTCCGGATCAATATCCAGTATCATGACTTCGACTTCATCACCAAGATGACAAACCTTGCCCGGATGGATGTTTTTGTTAGTCCAGTCCATTTCAGACAAGTGAACAAGACCTTCAACGCCCTCTTCCAATTCAACAAAGGCACCGTAGTCGGTGATATTTGTAACCTTACCGAATATGCGGGTGCTCACTGGGTAACGGCGGGCCAGATCAAGCCAGGGGGCTTCACCAAGCTGTTTGAGCCCCAGTGAGACACGACATTGTTCTTTATCAAATTTCAGAACACGTGCCTCGATTTCATCACCGACATTAAGTACTTCCGATGGGTGCTTAACCCGTTTCCAGGCAAGATCGGTGATGTGTAACAATCCATCAAGACCACCCAAGTTGACGAAAGCACCGTAATCAGTCAGGTTTTTCACCACACCTTTTACAATTTGCCCTTCTTCAAGCGTATCCAGCAGTTTTTCTCTTTCCTCGCTTAACTCATTTTCAACAATCGCCCTTCTGGATACGACTATGTTGTTTCGCTGCTGATCAAGTTTAATAATCTTGAAATCCAGTTCTCTACCTTCAATGTAAGCAGAATCCTTGACTGGACGTACATCAACAAGCGAACCTGGTAAAAATGCACGTAAACCGTTTACATCGACGGTAAAACCACCTTTCACCTTACCAGTGATTATTCCAGTTACAATTTCGCTTTCTTCCTGAGCCTTCGCCAATTCAATCCAGGCACGGGCACGCATTGCGCGCTCTCTGGACATTTTGGTATTACCTGTTCCATCTTCAACGGCTTCCAATGCCACTTCAACCTGATCGCCAACTTTGACGGTCAGTTCGCCTGCTGCATTCTTAAATTCATAAGCAGAAATCTCGGCGTCGGATTTTAGCCCCGCGCTAACAATCACGTAATCGTCATTTGCTTCCACTACGTCGCCAATGATTACCTCACCAGCCCGCATGACGACTTTCGCCAAACTCTCTTCTAATAACTCTGCAAAATTTTCTGTCATATTTAAAAGCCCACACCGGTTGCAGATTTCCCCAAATCAAATGAACTATGCGTCAACGCATAATCAATATTATTTTGGATCACGTTCGGGTAGGCAGCCTCTAAAAAAGTTAAAATTTGAACATTATCCAGGTCTAGGGAATAACGTTCGCCCATATCAAATGTGTATCTATGTAATGCGTAAAGTAATGCGTAAAAATTAATGCATAAAAACAGCGCATAAAAAACAATGCGTAAAAATTTCGCATCTATTTTGGCATTCATAATGGCACACTAACCATTTACTAGCGCCATATACCTCCCATATACCTCAAAGTACCTTAAACAAAAAACTACCTTAAACAAAGCACCTTAAAAAAAGAACTTTAAAAATCTGTACTGAAAACCCGGTTAAAATCACTCAAACCTGACTAGGTTCATCACGCTGGAAACCACCTCGTCAATCCCTATATTCGTGCTGTCAAGACAGATTGCATCGTCCGCCGCTCTTAATGGGGATATCACTCGATTCATATCGCGCTCATCCCGCTCGGCAATCTCATGCAAAAGGCGCCGGATATTAACACCAAAACCCTTATCTCTCAACTGCTTAAAGCGTCTTTGAGCCCTGGCAGAAACACTCGCTGTCAGGAAAATCTTATACTTTGCCCTGGGAAACACCACGGTTCCCATATCCCGCCCATCGGCCACCAAACCCGGAGCTTTGGCACAATCCCGCTGCCATTGCAGAAGCGCTTCCCTGACTGGATGCATAGTCGCTATTTTCGATGCAAGATTTCCCGTCTGCTCCGTTCTAATTTCTTCACTAATCCGTTCCGACCCAAGAAAGACGTCTCCCGATTGAAAGCTCAATTCAAGGTTCCTTGCCACATCTGCCAGAGATGATTCATCCTCTAAATCCATTTTTTTTCTCAGGGCAAGCACACCTAACACCCGATACAACGCCCCGCTATCCAGGTAGTGCCAACCAAGTTTTCTTGCAACAAGTTGGGCCACTGTGCCTTTGCCTGACCCACTTGGGCCATCAATGGTCAAAATCCACTCATTCACTGACATCGATTGATAATCCTATCCGGTTTGCCAGTTCACGAAAATCCGGAAAAGAAGTGGCGACATTAGCGCAATTCTCTACTTCCACGTTACCACTTGCTACTGCTCCTGCAACGCTAAAAGACATCGCAATACGATGATCACCATAGCTATCTACTTTGCCCCCTTTTAACCTACCTCCTTCAATAATCATTCCATCCGCAAGCTCTTCTACTTTAACGCCGAGATTACGTAATCCATTAACAACACTACTAATCCTATCGCTCTCCTTCACTCGAAGCTCCTGTGCACCAGTAATTTTTGTAACTCCTTGTGCGCAGGCTGCGGCGACGGAAATAGCAGGAATTTCATCGATAGCTAATGCCACTTCATCGCCGCAAATCTCACAACCTTTAAGAGACGAGCTTCTCACGACGAGGTCGGCCACTGGCTCTCCTCCCACAATATTCTCATTGGTAGGTTGAATATCGGCTCCCATTTTCGCAAGAACAGACAAAACCCCATTACGGCTTGGGTTAACCCCAACTTTGGCAAGAACAATTTCACTATCAGGAACAATCAGTCCCGCGAGAATGAAAAATGTTGCCGATGAAAGGTCAGCTGGCACGTCAATCTCACAGCTTGTCAGCTCTCCTCCGCCCTCCAAAGAAATGATACTTCCCTGGGTTTGGACATCATATCCGAATCCCCGCAGCATCCTTTCGGTATGATCTCTACTGGGACCAGGCTCACTGACAGACGTTATGCCAGAAGCGTACATGCCAGCGAATAACAGACTGGATTTGACCTGAGCACTAGCAATAGGCATGTCATAATGTCTCCCCATAAGCTTCTCAACCGGAGTCATGTGAAGGGGAGGGCAACCGTCATTCGACTCAATTTTTGCCCCCATCATCGATAGAGGAGTAATAATCCTGCCCATTGGGCGAATAGTTAATGATTCATCCCCAACCAGGGTCGAAGACCATTTCTGACCACTTAATAGCCCGGTGAGCAATCGAAAGGCAGTGCCTGAATTCCCCATATCCATTGCAGCCCCGGGCTGGGATAAGCCATCCATCCCAACGCCTTCTATTTCGTAATTTTTGTCACCCGTCCTCTTGATGGGCACTCCCATTGCTCTAAATGCAGCAATTGTTGCCAAAACATCTTCACCTTCGAGGATTTCACGAACAACGGTTTTGCCGTTAGCGAGGGAGCCCAGAATGATTGATCGATGGGACACTGACTTATCACCTGCCACGGTCAATTCGCCCTCCAGGGACTGTGCGGGAGAGATTATAAATTTCATAAATCGAATATTATCTATGGTTTATTCCTGACTTCAAAAGCTGAACCGGGAATGAGTCTAAAAGTTGAAAACAAACATGCTGTGTCATTAATTCAGGAGGAAACCCCAAAGTGGCTTGACTGACTCCACCACAGAATCAGGTCATGCGATCCTAGCCCGATCCTAGTCAGAGCTTCGCCTATCCGAAACCAGGGATCTCGCCTTTTTAGCAGAAGCAAAAAGGGTTTCTATTGCCTGCTCATCACCGCTTTCAATCAATTCAGCAATCCCACTCAATTCAGACTGAAACTCACCAAGATGCCTCAGAAGTTGCTGGCGATTCATAAGCGAAATATCTCTCCACATTTCGGGATCACTCGAGGCCGTTCGCGTAAAATCATAAAATCCTCCGGCGGCCATTTCGTAACATTTATCTTTTTCCTGAGAATTAGACAAAAAGTTCATCATCGTATAGGACAGCAAATGGGGCAAATGGCTAGTAATCGATAGCACACGGTCATGGGACAACACATCCATTTCGGTTACCAGAGCTCCCACCGTTAACCACATCCTTTCAACCTGTGCATAGGCATGTCTATCCGATGAAGACAATGGCGTCAATACAACCTTATGATTCTCAAATAAATTGCCAGCCGCCGCCGTAACGCCAGATTTCTCCTTACCGGCTATTGGGTGTCCGGGAATAAACTGGCTTATTTTGTCTCCGAGAATACTCTTCGCTCGCTGAGCAATTTCTCCCTTGACGCTCCCAACATCAGTGACAATTTTACGATAATCCAGCGCAGGTTCAATTTTTTCCAGCATTCGGATAACCGTATTAACCGGTGTTGCAAGCACAATAAGGTCTGCATCTTTGGTAGCCGTCAGTGGATCAGACTGCACTTCATCAATCACCCCCAGCGCCAACGCCTTATTCAGGTTCTCCAAAGATCGCCCAACACCAATAACCTGCCCCACGGCACCCGCATTCTTTAGGGCTATAGCCAAAGATCCACCGATAAGACCGACGCCAAAAACAGCCAATTTGGGAATATAGAATTTGTTACTCATATTTTCGCGTTTACCCTACCGCCTATTCATAACAAACTTAATCACAGCCCGGGTCAATTCTCGATGTCACCCAGAAACCGGATAGGATCCAAGGTTCTTGAATAAACCGGCCTGCTCTCTAAGCATTGCAAGAGCAGGCGTCATGGCTTCATCCCTTTGGTGCCCAATTAAATCGATAAAGAACACATATTCCCATAGGCCAGTTTTTGAGGGGCGAGATTCGATTTTTGTCATATCAATCTCCGCATCAAACAATGGTTTTAGCATTTTAAACAGTGCACCTGGCTGATGTTTGCAGGATAACAATAAGCTTGTTTTGTCATACCCGCTCTGCGGAGTTTCCTGCCTGGAAAGAACCAGGAATCGGGTGGTATTATTCGGCTCATCTTCCACATTTTTTGACAATACCCTAAGCCCATAAGTCTCCGCTGCTCCGATCCCGGCAATGGCGGCAGCGGTGTTGTCCGTCGATGCCTTTTTAGCCGCTTCTGCATTGCTACTTACCGGCACTACGGCAATACCCGGCAGGTTTTCACCCAACCAATGTTTACACTGGGCAAGTGCCTGACCGTGCGCATAAACCCGATCAATATTTTCCATACAATCCACACATCCAAGCAGATTATGGTGTACCTTGAAGTTTATTTCGCTGCAAATCAGAAGAGAGGTTGTGATTAAACGATCCAGCGTCGCATTGACCCCACCTTCTGTCGAGTTTTCCACAGGGACCACAGCGAAATTGGTCTGTCCTGATTCGGTGGAACGAAATATTTCATCTATATCCGGTGAATAAATAATCTCAACGGCGCTACCGAAGTGCTGTCGGGCAGCCAGTTCAGTGTAAGTACCTTTCGGACCCAACACCGAAACAGAAAGCCCCACTTCCATTCCCCGGGTCACTGACATGATTTCACGATATAGGCTCTCTACACCAAAATCATCCAATGGTCCGTTATTCATCGACTTCAATCGGCGAAGCACCTGAGCTTCCCTTTCGGGACGATAAAAATCAGGCTCTTCCAGGGTAGATTTGATAGTCCCTATGGACTTGGCCGCAGTTATTCTCTTGTTCATCAGCGCAAGAATATCTCCGTCTATCTGATCTATCTGTTTTCGATAAACTGCTAGTTCTTTTTCAATATCCTGTTTCAAATCAATTTCAACTCCGCGAGCGCAAAAGGGTTATCGACGCAAATTTATTCGCAAATACCAATTGAACAAAGATGGGTAAATAAAGACGGACAAAGCAAAGACGGACAAAGCAAAGACGAGACATAAGTAGCATTTTGGAAGTTTTCCCCTGACAAATTCTCTCTGATAAATTCTCCTGGGGAAGTCCATTCCCGAAGCTGCCTTAAGCGTCATATTAATGAACCGTACTCTCTCCCCCGTTGTCCGCCGGGTCTTCCTCTGAGCTGGCATCTTCTACTTTGCTCACAGTCACCAATCGTTCCTCCCCTTTTAAGGAAATCAGGCGCACTCCCTGAGTATTGCGACCCTGACTGGAAATTTCAGATACCCGGGTTCGAATCAGAATTCCACCATCCGTTATCAACATCACCTCATCCGACTCGAATACATTCAGGGCATTGACTACTTCACCATTTCGATTAGATGTTTTAATGGCAATTACACCTTTACCACCACGATTTTTCCGGGGAAAATCGGATACCGGAGTGCGTTTGCCATATCCGTGGACTGTGCTCGTTAATATTCCGGATTCCATGCCAGATTCAGTCAGCTCACCCTCCCCTGGAACGACAAGCAGAGCAATCACTGACTGACCCGTCTCCAACCGAATACCTCGAACACCTTTCGCTGTTCGTCCCATTACCCGAACATCCTTTTCGGAAAAACGTGCCGCCTTCCCCGCATTACTGATCAACAGAATATCCTCGTCACCATTTGTTAGTGATACTCCAATTAGATGATCATCCTGTTCCAGATTAACCGCAATAATCCCAGAGCTTCTAGGCCGAGAGAAATCTGTTAAGTGGCACTTTTTAATCGTGCCTTGAGCAGTACCCATAATCACAGATATTCCTTCCTCATATCCCTTTATAGGAAGCACTGCCGTCACCTGTTCATCAGCCCCAAGAGGCAACAGGTTAACTAAAGGTTTTCCTCTAGCTTGCCGACCCGCTTGTGGGAGTTGGAAGACTCTTAACCAATAGACTTTTCCAACATTTGAAAAACACAAAATCGTATCGTGAGAATTAGCAATAAACATTCTGCCAACGAAATCCTCGTCCTTGTTTTGAGTGGCAATTCTGCCTTTTCCACCCCGTTTCTGCGCGGTGTAATCCGATACCGGCTGGGACTTGGCATAGCCTGCATGAGATATCGTCACCACTACGTCCTCTTCCGGGATAAGGTCCTCCATCGAAAGGTCGATCTCCCCCTCCAGGATCTCTGTTCTTCTTTCATCACCAAACCGCTCCCGAATATCTTCCAGTTCTTCGGTGATTACTTCCATTAAACGCTCGGGATTGGTAAGAATTTCAAGATAAGCCAGGATTTCGTCAATGATATCGGCATATTCCTTAATGATTTTTTCTTGCTCCAGCCCAGTTAAGCGATGTAAACGAAGTTCGAGGATAGCTTGAGCCTGAGCAGGGGAGAGTTGATAGCCTGTTTCAGTCATACCGTATTGGTCATCCAAATCCTCCGGCCTCGATACATCTGATTCACTTCTCTGCAACATTGCCGCCACAGCACCCGAAGCCCAGGTTTGAGCCAATAACCCTTCCTTTGCTTCTGCTGGTGTTTGTGCTGCCTTAATAAGGGTGATGATAGGATCTATATTAGCTAACGCAACGGCAAGCCCTTCCAGTAGATGGGCGCGATCGCGAGACTTTTTTAATTCGAAAATGGTTCTTCTGGTAACCACCTCGCGACGGTGTTTGATAAACTCATTCAGAGCCTCTTTCAAGGTAAATAACTTTGGCTGATTATTGCTTAGCGCCACCATATTAATGCCAAATACAGATTGCATCTGGGTTTGCTTAAACAGATTATTCAACACAACATCCGACTGCTCACCGCGTTTTACCTCCACCACCATTCTCATACCGGATTTATCTGACTCATCCCTTATAGCGGAAATCCCTTCCAGCTTTTTGTTCTTCACCAGATCCGCAATTTTTTCCATCAAACGGGCCTTGTTCACCTGATAAGGTAATTCGTGAACAATGATTGATTCACGTCCGCTCCCAGATTGTTCAATTTCTGCCCGAGCCCTCACATAAATGCGCCCTTTCCCCGTCTCATAAGCCTGACGGATGCCGCCTCGTCCGTTAATGATTCCAGCAGTAGGAAAATCCGGGCCAGGTAAATGGGTCATCAATTCAGCAATGCCGATCTCGCTGTTTTTAATTAACGCAAGACAGGCATTAATGGTTTCTGTAAGGTTGTGGGGTGGAATGTTGGTCGCCATACCTACCGCAATGCCCGTAGATCCATTGACAAGCAAATTGGGAACCCGGGTTGGCAAAACCAAAGGCTGGGTTTCACTTTCGTCGTAGTTAACACCAAAATCCACGGTCCCCTTATCCAGATCGGAAAGAATTTCATGGGAAATCTTTGCAAGACGAATTTCCGTGTAACGCATAGCCGCGGGAGAATCCCCATCCACAGAGCCAAAATTACCCTGCCCATCGACTAGCATATAACGCATGGAAAACTTCTGGGCCATACGAACGATGGTATCGTATACCGCGGTGTCGCCGTGAGGATGATACTTACCAATCACATCACCCACCACCCGGGCTGATTTTTTATACGGCTTATTCCAATCGTTCCCCAGTTCGGACATGGCATAAAGCACCCGACGATGGACGGGCTTCAAGCCATCTCTAACATCAGGGAGCGCCCTACCAACGATGACACTCATCGCGTAATCGAGGTAGGACTGCCTCATTTCCTGGTCAAGATTAGCCGGGAGAGTTTCTTTCGCGAATGGAGTTTCAGTCATCGACTAATATTCAGTCTATCTATTAATTGAACAATCGGCAGGGATCATTGGCGTCTTCTGAGAAGCCAGAATGTGGAGTCGAGACCTCGGAATCCAAATCAGATGTAGACGGCGTCTAAAGTCCGGATTCTCCAGGTTTACCCGATGTCTTGTTCTTGTGTCTTGCCTTTGTGTCTTGCCTTTGTGTCTTGCCCTTAGTTTCCTCTTGGCCTTCCTCTTGATCTTACCCGTTATACCCCGTGGGTTCACCGCGTTTGGCAATCAGCCTACAAGACCAGATTCAG
>JAALKB010000210.1 GCA_011088265.1 Gammaproteobacteria bacterium | reverse complement strand
TAACATTACCCCAACCACAGCGCCAAGAGAAAACCCGTATTCACCCTCGGTGCCTCCCAGGATCAATAATGGCAGAAATGCGGAAACGGTAGTGATAGAAGCGACCCCAAGAGGAATGGAGAATTGACGTCCTGCTGCGCTTGCCGCCAGCTTAGGGTCTTCACCTTTTGCAATTCTTCTACGAATATCTTCGACGATAACCAGGCCGTTATCTACCAGCAGCCCTAAAGAAATGATCACTGCAGCGATGGAGACCTGTTGCAACTCTATTTCCAGGTATTGCATTCCAATCAACGCAAACATCACAGTGAATGGAACAATGCAGGCAATGATCAGAGCCGATCGGAATCCCAAAAATACCAGCATAACCAGTAGCACAACAATAATGGTTTGGGCTAGATTGATCAGCGCATCGTTAATGGCTTTGGTCACCTTCTCTTCCTGATAGGTAGAAAAATGGTAAGCGATGCCTAGTGGTTGTGTCTGTTCATGCTTTTTTACGGCTTGTTTTAGTTTTATTCCTACTTTTTGAATGTCCTCGCCTTCAGTCATTTCGACTCCAACGATGATCGCGGGTTGACCGTCAAAGTAAACGGGTTTCATTTTTGGGTCAGCATATCCCCGACGTACTGACATGAGGTCTTTGAGACGGACAAATCCCTTTAATTCCCCTACCTTGGTCAACACGTTGCCGATGTCTTCGACACTTTGTAAATCACCATTGGCTTCCAGAATAATCGTTGTACCGTCAGCGTCGATTTCCCCTGCAGGTAAAATGACATTTTGGGCCTGTAGATCGTCGAGTACCTGATTGATTTGTACCCCTACTGCGGCCAGTTTTCTTGAATCGATTTCAAGCCATATCCTTTCTTCCTGTTCGCCATAGAGCACAACCTTTCCTATTCCCGGTAACGCATGTAGGTGTTCCCGTAGAAGGTCCGCCGCATCGGCAACTTCGGCATAGGAAAAGCCCTCTCCGGTCACGGCGATGGAGGCGATAACAACATCACCGTAATCAGTATTTACCAAAGGACCTTCGGTTCCTTTTGGTAAATCATCCGCAATATCTGCCATCTTATTACGGATTTCCTGAAACACATCGGCTACTCTGGACTTGGCCACGCCGTTATCAACGTCAAGCTCAATAATCGTAGTGCCTGTGCTAATCAGTGTGCGGATATCATCGATTTCAGCAATTTCCCTGGCTTTACGCTCGATGGGAGTTGCGATCAAATCTTCCATTCGCTCTGGTGCCATGCCAGGAAATTGAGCGGTAACCACTGCGGTTCGTATGGTGATTGCGGGGTCTTCACGCTTGGATAGCCCTGAATAAGTTAGCAATCCTAACGTCAATAATCCAGCCATGACCAACAGAGTGAGACGGGAACGTTCGATGCCAAATCGGGTAAGGAAGTCCATTATGATCTCCTATTGAGCATCATCAAGTAACGTTACTTTTTGCCCATCCTGCAAGAAAGACACCCCGGCTGAAGCCACTCGCTCCCCCTCCTTAATCCCGGCAATGATAATCATCTGATTTTCCCGTATGCCAGCCACTGTGACTTCCCTTTCAACCACAGTGCCAGTATTCTCGTTGTATACGAAAACCGTGGTTTCCGTGGGATGATCCGGTCCAGCATTGGGATCAATTGTGCCTTTAAAGGGCAATACTGATAAGGGAAGTAAGAAGCCCACTCCGGTCTGAACGGGAAGCTCGATCGATACCTCAACTGCCATTCCCGCTTTTAAAAATGAGCGTGAATCAATCAGGCGAATAACGATGGGAAAAGATGAGACGGTATCCGCTCGGGAACCAATTTCGTTGACGATACCGCCCAGCAGCACATCAGGGTTATCTGCAAGCCGCACGGTAACCGTTTTTCCGATCGTGAGCTTCTGTAGGACATCGTACCCCACGGAAAAAGACACTTCGAATCCATCAGACTGATAAATTGTTGCAATGCCATCGCCGCTCCGTACATTGGAATAGGATTTCGCCTCGACAGAATTCACAATTCCATCAATGGGGGAAACGAGCTCAAGGTTATTCAGCTTTTCCAAATCGGCCTCAAGTTGCTTTTTCGCTTGAGTGAGTTGGGCATTGCTGGTTTCCAAAGCCGTTTTAGCGTCATCCACATTCGCCTTGGTTGTCGCCCCTTTCTTCAGTAAGTTTGACTGTCGGGTATATGACGTCCTGGCATTTTCGGATTTTGATTTTGCTTGAGTAACTTTGGCTTCTGCTGTTTCTACCTGAATTTGGGCAGACTGTGCATCCAGTTGTGCCAGTCGCTCTCCCTTGTGCACCACTTGCCCAACCTTTAGGTCAAGCACTCCTAATTTTCCCCCAATTTCGAAAGACAATGTTGTCAGTTCGGCGGGTTGAAGTACGCTAGGATAGCGTCGAATGGTGGCACGCTCCTGTTTCTCTATCACCATGGTCTTAAGCCCGCGAATGATTTGGGGTGTGTTCTCACCGTCTTCCTGTTGATCGCATCCTGATGTGATTAAATAACTGCATAGAACAAAGACATATACTGGCTTCACTGTTTGTCCCTCTGGGAAATCCAAGAAAAATAACTCCGTAAAGAATAGCGTGGGAATACATTAGGCACAACAAGCAATGAAAATGACTGCTGGGTTTTTGGTTAGGCCTTGATATGGCCTTGTATGATCTCGTATGACCTGTATGGAGACTCCCGGACATCCGTTAAATTTTTCGGCAGAGGTTGCAGGGCATCTATCAACCCGTAAATACACCGCTACATAACCCCAATACATCGACATATAGGCATTTTCATCATGGGGCTTTGAGGATGAACCTGAGCGCGTCGGGTTTTCTAATTCTGTCTGGAATTGAGGCGAATCTGGTGGCCATTGTTGCTTTGTAAGGTATAGGCTCTGGACGGGAAGCCAGGGGTGTCGGGTAGCTGAATAGTCCCGTGTCAGACAGTTACAGTTTTCTGGCACTTATCCGAAATTATCTGTATCTACGAATTCCATGCGTGAGAATAATCCAAACCCCTCCGATAATAATGAAGCGTGCAATCCGGTTCTAGACGAGGTACGGCTAGCACCCTATTTGGATATCGAACAGGACGGCTATCGTGGTTATGTTATGCCTGTAAATGGTGAAACCAATCAACTGGCTGTCCACATTCGGGAGTTGCACAAGAATCGCCTATCAAATGCGGGTTATCAGGGCTACGACAACCGAATAGATGACGAATATCATAAAGTGGGTCACTACTACTTCGTCATAAAAGGCGGTACTGTGGTTCTGACTTCACGCATGAATGACCGAAGCCAGTCCCGTCGATTTCCCTTTGAAATGGGTGTTATGGATGATGGATGCCAATATGTGTTTAACGAAGGTGTCCCAGCGGTAGACATTAATACATATAGTCTGGTGCCGAAACATCGAAAGAAAGGAATGCCTCTTTTGCTTGCATCCCTTGGTAAATACGCGCATCAAATGGGCGCAAAAAAAGCATTTTGTCTGGTAGATGAGGCGAATGCCGTTGTCCAAAGAATTTATCACGATGCCGGATTTGTATATTCCAGGTCCTATCCAAAACCAATTGCATTTTCCACGTTTACGATGAAGGAAAACAATAAACCCGTTCGATGGAAAATTATGGAATGGGGCTTTTCAACCATCCAATACTATCAGGCACTCCACGAAAAAATATCCCGTAAGGCATAAACCCACAAGTAGAGGAAGAGCATTATTAAGATAATATTGTTATTTCAAAAGATATTCATGGTGTTGGAGAACGTCTTTATTTTTATCCCCATTGTTTCTCATTGGGCTCATTGCGTCTCTTGGGGAATGCAGGTTCAATCCGGTACCAGTCATAACAATCTATTTTCTCAGGAATATTGGTGTGTCGTATTCTCTTCATTCACAACTCGGTCCAAAGTTTCTTTTTCTCTCTGTGAGTGAGAAGTGTGCCCGGTTTTCGTGTATTGTATTTTTGAATGATAGTTCACCGCTGATTGAATCCGTACACCCGATTGCAATTGTGTTTCGTATAATGGGGTTTTCTTTTGTTGAGCAGACCCATGAAATACCCACTTAAATTAAGTCCTTTATCAGAGCAAGGCTTTGGTGGCGTTATTGATGTTGATGAATCAGCGATTTTTTATCAGTCAACCCAGGAGAACCCCGAGTGGCTATCGGAGGCGATGGATATCTCGGATGGGTTGCTGCTCATTAAAGGATTGAGCGACATTGTTGAGTATCCTGAGCGGTTGGTTGAGTTAAGTTATTTGTTTGGAAATGAGGTTGAGAATTATCTTGACACACCAACACCGCGGAACATGATTCATAACGACGTGGGTGAGATTCTTGTGATTTCGAATAGGCCCCCTTATGATCGTCAGCCCCCGGTGCGACCGGATCCGCCCACTACTGAATCAGGTGGTGTGCCCGTGCAATTCCCCCATTTAAAAGGTTGGCACACTGATCAGAGTTTCCGCCGCCCACCACCGGATGTTTCGTTGTTTTATGGAGTGGAAGTGACTCCCCATGGTCAGGGACAGACGTTGTTTGCGAATGGGTATGCGGCCTATAAGGGTTTGTCCGATGAATTGAAGAAGAAAATCGAGGGCGTAAGTGGACTTCATGCATTACTTGGCACAGGCCGAAGTCGACAAGCCGTTCAACATGGTTTAACTGCCATGGAACTATTGCCTCATCAACAGTCCCAGCCCCAACCCATTGTGAGAATTCATCCGGTTACAAAACACCCTGCGTTGTACTTATGCGAGTATGGTCAGATGGATTGGCTTGACGGCCCCATCGTTGGCATGGAGCCGGGTCCTGACGGTGAGGGTGCAGCCTTACTGCATGAGCTAATGGTGCATTTTACCGGACCCGAATATACCTATGTCCACGAATGGGATGTGTTCGATTTGGTGGTATACGATAACCGCTGCCTGGCTCATTCAGCAACGTGGTTTGATGGAGAAAAATATGATCGGGTGATGTGGCGAACCACGGTAAATGGAAACCCCGGACCAGAATATGATGGAGAATCAAGAAGCTGGATACCACAGGAAGGCCAGAGTTTGCTTGATGGCCTCGGGGAGGCTCGTTGGGATAATCTTACAGTGAATCAGGTGATGAGCAAGAAACCATAAACAATAAGCCACTATCCATGGTGATTTTTATCCTTCCATGGTGGAATGCGGAAATTTCCCATCCAAACTCTCCCGCATCCGCTGGCGCGTTCTATCTGGAGAATACTTTTTGAAACGCTGTTCGCTGCTGTAATCTGGTGTAGTAATCAACCAATACAGGGTGGTCCGGGAGTATCTTCGTATACGCTGCCCAGTTACAACAATAACCGATCGCAATGTCTGCGCCGGAAAATTTTGAACCGAGTAGGTAGTCCCGGTTTACCAGAACCTCTGAAAGCATGTCAGCTCGTGCCCTGAAACCTCTCTGGGCACGCTCTGCGATTTGTCGGATACGCTTTTCTTCCGGTAAATGCATGGTGTGTTTCATGATATCAAATAAAATTGGATCGAGCTCTGAAGAAGCGAAGACACACCATTGGTAATACTCTGCTCGTTCAGGTGTGCCCGGTTCAGGTGCGAGTCCAGCATCCGGGTGTTCATCGATGAGCTGCATCACAATGGCAACGGATTCATGCATCGTATAGTGGTCGGTTTGGTAGACGGGGACATGCCCCAGTGGATGGACTGTTTTGTAGTCCTCGGACTGTTGCTGTCCTTTCATGAAATCAATGATTTCACTTGAGTAATCACAATGCAATTCCTCAAGGGCCCACTTGGCTCGATTGGATCGGGTCGGCGGGAATTCAAATAGTTTTGGCATGGATCACTCCTGACCTGGTGGTGATTGTGCGGGATAAATTACTACAATTTGTCTCTACTGCGCCATCTTTTTTATTTAACGTTGATGTTGTGATTGGTCATTTTGATAAATGACGACTCTACCTTGACTAAATGTGCATGATCAGAAACAGTAAATATCAGGGTGGGTGTATCGACGACCAAAAGTATGCTCTAAAGAACTCATTGCACTTGGATGCCGATTAAAGATAATATGTGTACGCCGGAAATCAGGCGAAAAATGTTTTACTTCTTGCCAACAAGGATCAGTTTTTGTTTCAGGTACATAATACTTAAATCACATTCCAGTCGGTGCCACTTTTGTTCGTGGTAGGAGTGATTGAGAATAAATCGGGAGGTCGCCGTATCAACCTGAATGAGTCAAATGGATCCATTGGCGTTTTATTAAAGAGTTGAGGCATGGATTAGGAAAATTGCCCCATAGCTAAATCACCATAGCTAAATAATGAGCTAAATCATGGATAGTTGAATTGTTTTAGTTCAACAGGCCATCAATTGGATCCAGCTTCGACGGTTAGAGGAACTACAATGAAAATCATCAAATTATATTCATCTTCAAAGATAATGTTGATTAGTCTAGTCGTCCCTGAAGAACCCGAAAAGGCTACATATCCAGTATAAAC
>JAALKB010000209.1 GCA_011088265.1 Gammaproteobacteria bacterium | reverse complement strand
ATAGGAAATCCACAGCATTGAACCAAATAGGTCCACAGCTATCCTGGATTTTTGATATAAAATATCGTTTAAATAAATTAGCGGTATCTGAAGGAGATTTGGTTAGAGGCGTTCTGGAAAAGAGTCCAGAGATCAGGTATTTGTGATCACGATAGAGAAGAGGTTTATAATTAGTACGAAAAGATACATCGCTGTGGAAGGACCAATTGGGGTGGGGAAAACTACTTTAGCCCGAAAAATTGCGACGTCCATTGGTGCAGGCCTGATTCTGGAGCAACCAGCTGACAATCCGTTTCTGGAACGATTCTACAAAAACCCTGAGCAGTATGCCTTACAGACTCAGCTCTACTTTTTGTTCCAAAGAGCAAGGCAGCTTAAGGAGCTTCGACAGGGAGATCTATTTACCCCCATTCAAATTGCGGATTACATGTTGGCCAAGGACCCGCTTTTTGCCAGATTAACGCTCGATGATGATGAGCTATACCTTTATGAACAGGTATATAAGCAGCTCAATCAGGAAATACCCACTCCGGATCTGGTGATTTATCTTCAGGCTCCGGTGGATTTACTGATCACTCGGATTCAAAAAAGAGGTATTCTCTTTGAAAGAAACATTGAGCGACATTATCTGCGGGACTTGTCAGAAGCCTATTCCCGTTTATTTCTCGGTTATCGTGAGTCACCCTTATTGGTAGTGAATGCGGAAAACGTGGATTTTATTGAGAATGAGGAACACTACGAGTTGTTACTAAGACAGGTTAATACGATTTCATCGGGTAAACATTATTTCAATCCGGTTTTCGATTAGCGGTTTGTTTCCCTGATGCATGTTTTTGTGCGTTCTTTAAGTGTGTTTCCGTCAGTCTTATAGCCTGAAGCCAATCCATAACCATTTTACGGCGAGCCATGGCCGAGCTACAACCAATTCCACTACCATACTGTAGCTAAAACTCTGTTCGGTACCCTGCCCAATACGCTGTCCAATACCAGGATTGAATTTAAGTTGATGAATAAACCGAGCATTAAAAACCAGCAACCCCCTTCTCTTCGAACTGTGGCCATGCCTGCGGATGCTAATCCGAGTGGTGATATTTTTGGCGGTTGGATCATGTCCCAAATGGATATCGCCGGGGCGATTTTCGCGAGCTATGTGGTTAAGGGACGGCTAGTAACCGTGGCGGTGGATAGTATGACTTTTCATCTGCCAGTATTCATTGGCGACCAGGTGAGTTGTTATTGTGAGACCACTCGAATCGGTAATACCTCTATTTCCGTGCATATCGAAACCTGGGTTAGGAGAAAACACGCTAGTGAAGAGAATTTAAAAGTAACCGAAGCCACATTTACCTATGTTTGCATCGATGACGAGCGTCGGCCAATGCAGATTGAGCGTTTGTGAATTTAGCGCTATTCATCCCTTTACCTTCTCAAATTGTCAGCAGGATTGTTATGACCACAAAAACATTGGGTCAGAAGCCTATTACACCAAGGTCCACCACTCAGCCTATTACCCAGCCCATCACTCGACCTATTACTCATGGGCTGAACCATCTGGGGTTGGCGGTATTGCATTTGGAAGCAAGCCGGGATTTCTTCGTGGACCGACTGGGGTGGACTGAATCTGGTCGGGATGATTCCTATCCCCGTACCGCAGTGACAGATGGCTGTATTCGGTTTGACCTTGTGGCAAGTAACCCAGAATTCCCAAGCGAATCTTTTCGACCGAAAAAAGAACGTTGGCTTACACCATTTGGCGTTGACGGTAGAAAGTCAGGAGCAACTCGACCACGTTCATCAAATTATGCTACAGGCGGAAGACGTCGAGATTGAGTTTGCGCCAGAACCCGTTGGCAACGGACCCCGGATGCACATGATGGTGTATGAACCCGGAGGAATTCGCATTGAATTCATTTGGTCGGGAGTGGAATAGGGTATTGCTTTTGGGAAAATACTTTACCGATATTCTGATATTTCACCCGACGCTCCATCTCGGTTCTGAAATGAGTACCAGTAATCGTTCTTCATACCCCACCAAAACCCATGGGACAATGGTGCGGCGTGGATAGTCAATCTATTCCCCTTATAATGGAATGGATCCGACGAACTAATCTCCCTGGGAGGTCTGGAGCGCCTGATCAATGTCCCAGATGATGTCGTTGATGGCTTCCAGGCCGACGGATATTCTGATCATGTCCGGACTTACCCCAGCTTTGAGCTGTTCTTCCTCGTTTAATTGACGATGGGTTGTGGAGGCGGGATGAATCACCAGGGTTTTAGCATCGCCGACATTGGCCAGATGACTCATGAAATTCATGTTTTCAATGAATCGTGCTCCGGCACTTTGACCGTCCTTGATGCCGAAAGTCAAAATGGAGCCGGCGCCCTTTGGAAGATATTTCTTACCGAGAGCGTAGTAGGGGCTCGCCGGATCCCCGGCATACTTTACCCAGCTAACCAGCTCGTGTTGGTTTAGAAAAGTCACAGCTTTTTGTGCATTCTCAACGTGTCGGTCCATGCGAAGAGGGAGGGTTTCAAGACCCTGAAGCATCATGAATGAGTTGAAGGGGCTCAGGGTGGGGCCCAGTGTTCTTAACGTTTCACATCGGACTTTCATGGTGAAAGCGAAATCACCAAAAGTTTCATAAAATTTAACCCCGTGGTATCCCTCAGACGGATTGGTCATGTCGGGGAATTTGCCGTTATCCCAGGGAAACTTGCCGGATTCAATAATGATTCCGCCCATGGATGTGCCGTGTCCGCAGATAAATTTAGTAGCGGAGTGGACCACGATATCAGCGCCATGCTCAAAGGGTCGACAGAGGTAGGGGGAGGCGAAGGTATTGTCGATCACCAAAGGTAGATCGTGACGGTGAGCTATTTCTGCGATAGCTGAGATATCGAGCACGTTGTTATTTGGGTTGCCCACGGTCTCACCATAGATCACGCGGGTTTTATCCGAAATGGCGTTTTCAAAATTTTGCGGATCATCGGGATCCACAAAAACCGTGGTGATGCCCATTTTTTTGAAGGTCACGGCAAATTGGGAAACGGTGCCGCCATAGAGTGTGCTTGCAGCAACGATTTCATCGCCATTTCTAAGAATTGTTAGCAATGCCGTCATTTGTGCTGCCATACCGGTGCTGGTCGCCACCGCTGCTCTTCCCCCTTCTAATGCTGCCATACGTTCTTCGAACATGGCGGTGGTTGGATTCATCAAACGAGTATAGACATTACCGAACGTCTGCAAATTAAACAGACTGGCGGCGTGGGCGGTGTCGTCAAAGACATAGGACGCCGTCTGGTAGATTGGAGTCGCCCTGGCGCCAGTTGCCGGGTCTGGTGGGGTGCCGGCGTGGAGGCAGAGGGTTGCAAATTCGTATTCGTGGTCACTCATGGTTTTAATCAGATCGTGTCTTTATTTTGATGTCTCTATTAGTTGCTTCTGTATCCGTGTCTTTGTGTCTGTGTGGGGGAGTTGTCTCAGTGCGGGTCAATTCGCGATGGTTTTATTGCGAGTTGAGGTAATGACCTTGGTATCTACACCGATAAAGTTAAGCCCACCAAAAAGCCTTGCGTGTTCGATTTTTACGCACCGGTCCATGACAACCTGAATGTTTTGTGCCTCCGCAATCTGTTTTGCTTCCTGATTGATGACTCCTAGTTGGAGCCAGAGTACCCGGGCATTGATATCGATGGCCTGATGGGCATAATCCACCGCGGTTTCTGATCGTTGAAACAAATCCACTATGTGCACTTCATGGGGAATGGATTTGAGGTCGGGGTAACATTTTTCTCCAAGAATTTCATCATAATTGGGATTGACGGGAATGATCTGATATCCATGTTGTTGCATATATTTTGCCGCGAAAAAGCTGGGGCGATGCCATTTTGCTGAAAGCCCAACTACTGCAATGGTTTTGTTTTGCTTTAGAATATTTCTTAATGTCGGTATGCTTGTCATGGGTTGGCATTCGCTCGGATTAAGTGTTAAAAAAAGAGACCGTAGCAGGTAGCTGTAGTTTGAAAGCGACCTCTGTGGATTTCATTGGGACGTCGATATCGATAGGTGTCGATACCCATTGGCGATACTCACGCTCAAATTAAAATAGATAACCTAATGATAACGAATATTTACGAACAGGGAATGGAAAAATGTGAAGCAAATCACGTTGCGTTGACACCTCTTGGGTTTTTATCCCGTGCTGCAGACGTTTATCCAGATTTTCTGGCGGTAGTTGATGGAGATAATCGCAAAACCTGGTCTGAAGTTTATTCCCGTTGCCGAAAACTAGCCTCTGCATTAAGGGGGCGGGGCATGGAAAAGGGAAGTACCGTGGCCTGCTTAGCACCGAATTCTTTGCTTGGCTATGAAGCGCATTTTGGTGTTCCCATGTCCGGGGCGGTATTGAATGCCATCAATACCCGGCTTGATGCACAAACTATTGCCTTCATTCTGGACCACGGTGAAGCCAACGTGCTGCTGTTGGACGCGGAGTTATCTCCCCTGGCGGTGGAGGCGTTGTCGCTGGTGGACCGTCAAATTCTGGTAGTAGAAGTTGATGCACCGGGCTTCACTTCAGATTTGAACCGTTTCCGTGGGCTGTCTCATGTGGATGTGGTGGAATATGAAGCGTTTCTTGATTCTGGGCTAGAAGATGCCCCATGGCATTGGCCAGGTGATGAGTGGGATGCGATTTCGCTGAACTATACTTCTGGTACCACAGGAAATCCCAAGGGGGTGGTATATCACCATCGTGGTGCATATTTGAATGCCATGAGTAACATTGTGGATTGGCAAATGCCCCATCACCCGGTTTATCTTTGGACGCTGCCTATGTTTCATTGCAATGGCTGGTGTTTCCCCTGGACTTTGGCGGCTATTGCTGGCACTAGTGTTTGCATTCGACAGGTGAATTCAGCCTTGATTTATCAAAGCATCACAGAACACAAGGTGACGCATTTTTGCGGTGCGCCGATTATCATGAATATGATCATCAATGCAGATTCTTCTGAACGGCGGGAATTTGATCATAAAGTCAAAATGATGACTGCAGCTGCTCCGCCTCCTGCTTCGGTATTGGAGTCCATGGAGAAGGAGGGTTTCGATGTGACCCATGTTTATGGGTTAACCGAAACTTATGGGCCCGCGGTAATCTGCGCCTGGAATACTCAATGGGATGAATTGGAAAGTGACCAGAAAGCAACTAAAAAATCCCGCCAGGGTGTGCGCTATCATGCCCTGGAGCAGCTTGATGTGTTGGATCCGGTTACTATGTCGCCGGTGGAGCGCAATGGAGAGCAAATGGGGGAAAGCATGTTTAGCGGGAATATTGTAATGAAAGGGTATCTGAAAAATCCCGAGGCGACTCAGGAAGCCTTTGCAGGTGGCTGGTTTCATTCCGGAGATCTGGGGGTAATGCATGATGATCACTACATGCAGCTTAAGGATAGATCCAAGGATATTATTATTTCTGGCGGTGAGAATATCTCTTCCATTGAGGTGGAAAACTGCCTTTATGGGCATCCACAAATTCTTGAAGCCGCGGTGGTGGCAAAGCCCCATGAAAAGTGGGGAGAAACCCCTTGTGCTTTTGTGACTCTTGCCAGTGATGGTGACTTAACCGAAGCACAGATTATTGATTATTGTCGGGCAAACCTTGCCCATTTCAAAGCCCCACGAAATGTGGTCTTTGGTGAACTTCCCAAGACTTCAACCGGGAAAATCCAGAAGTTCAAATTACGGGAAAGGGCGTTTGGTATTTAGCATCCGTCAGGATTGTATTTTCCGGGTTGGGGTTTTCCATCATTGGATCCCTAATTGGACTCCCTTGTGCCGGATTTCCTTTCGCTGGATTTCCCAGGCCGTTCCCCTTTTTCGGATTAGCTGCGTTCGGTTTTCTCATGACTGAACGGTTTGGATTCCTGCTATTATCCGGGTATTCCATGCTCGCGTTTACTGGTGCAGTAGATCAGTTGAGAATGGCCAATCGAATCAGTGGCAAACCCCTTTATGAATGGGTCACCGTAACCAGTGATGGAGGGCCGGTCAGGGCGAGCAATGGTCTGAAGGTTTATACTGATTACCAAACCAGTGAAGTAGATAAATTTGATTTGTTATTTGTTTGTGGCGGTATCGAGATAGATGTCAGTATTGATCGCTCCATCGGTCGTTGGCTGCATAAACTGGATGCTAAAAGAACTGCGCTTGGTTCCATGTGTACCGGAACCTATATTCTGGCTGAACTGGGATTACTGGCTAATCATAAATGCACGATCCATTGGGAAAACATGTCTTTTCTGCGGGAGCAACATCCAGAGCTGATGATCAGTCAGGAGATTTTCGTCATTGACGAAAATCGATATACCTGCGCTGGAGGCACGTCTTCCATGGATATGCTGGTGGAAATTATCGCCCGCCGTCATGGTTGGACGTTGGCGAATGAAATCGCGGAGAGTTTTTTAGTTGAGCGGATTCGGGGAAAAAATGATCGACCGCGTAATCCGGTGGGAATACAGCTTGGGCATAGTCGGCCCGGATGATCCACGGGGGGGGGGGGGGGGGGGGGGGGGGGGGGGGGGGG
>JAALKB010000208.1:4642-6588 GCA_011088265.1 Gammaproteobacteria bacterium | reverse complement strand
TCACGGCGATCCGGGTGTCTGTCGATAACGGATTTAGCCGCAGGACGTTCACGAATAACAGCCGGGGGCAGGCTGGCCTTGTACTGTCGGTACTTCTTATTCACCCATTCCTGCCCGGCACTCAGCTGGCTGGCTTTCAGATCTTCTATTTGCCGTATTCCCATGGCCGTACAAAACTGATACATACTGACGTTGGCTTTTTTAAAACCGTCTCTCAGAGCTCTGATCTGACCCGTTGTGACCCGTCCAGCCTTCGTCGGTGTTACCACCACCTCGCCTTCCACTTCGACTTCTTTGCCTTTCGTTGCCAGACCAAACAGCCAGTCAATGGCATCATCATAGCGGTCTTGAGTTAACTGGCCGATGCGTTCAATTCGGGCCTTTTTACAGAAATCAGCTTCAGACAACCCAACAAATTTTAAGGCGCTGCGAATGTCATTCACTTCTTTTGGGTTGATCACTTTCAAAACCACCACATCAACCGGCTCTGCTGTCTGCTGTTCCGGAGCAGGAGCAGGAGCAGGAGCAGGGATCTGATTAATCCAGTCAATCATCTGCTGTCCGTTGTAAAGATGAATATGCTCCATGCCCTTCAGCTTCCAGTCCTGACAGAACTGTTCATGGGAATAGCCTTTGTCATCCAGCATCTTGCGGATATTATCCCGGTACTTCTGGCGCTGAGCTTCCTTCTGCTGTTTTTCCTGATCATGTCTCCACTGGTTCTTATCGGGATACACGTTATTTTTTTGCACCAATTCCTGGTCAGCCTGCTTTTTTTCCGGCAACACCCAGTCTGGCAGCTGCGGTTCATTCCAGCTGTAGTAAAACCGTTGATTGGTTTTTTTATCCGTGCCGGAGCCACGGTTTTTGCCCTGGTTGTTCTGGAAACAATCCACAAAACACGATTTCAGATTATAAATATAACGACCAATACCCCAGAGGACGGCAGCGCGCTTCATGGACGACGACAAACCACCTTTAATAATATCCATGTCGTCATTGTTTCTTTTCTTAGTGTTCTCCGCTCCGTCCCACTTAGTCACCCACTCGCCCAGATTCTTGCAGTAAACAGAGATGCCACACAACCAGCCGCCCTCGATTTGTTTCTGCTCATTTTTCCAGCCCATAGGCCCGAACACTTCATCCAGACGGTTCTGGATCGCTCGATTGGTGATATAGGGAATAGCCATGGCCCAGACGTTCCCGTTTTTAAGGCCGGATTGTTGAATTCGCCATTTAATATCATCAGCAGCAAAGGGCATGGAGAGTTGTTTGAACAGATCGATTTGTTTGTTCATAGCGAATGTCCTGAAAGAAAGGGCCGGAATCCAGCCCTTATAATTATTGATTAGGCGGTGCGAAGTGTGTGGTCAAAGTCGTTTAAAAAGGATTGCAGATCCAGAAGATCGTTCATCAGACGTCTTTCACGACTGGCGACAGGCGCCGCTTGCTTAGCAGAATTAGCAGAATTAGATGCATGAGGATGAACCCCTTCTCCGGTCCATACCCACTGTTGAACACGATCCATCTTGTTCAGGTCGAAATCGGCAAAGAGGTTGGAAGTCATATTGAGCTTCAGACCGAGAGATTTTGCACGATTCTGTACGTCAATCATGTTAATATTATTAAAACTCATTTTTTATACCTGAACGATGTGTTTTTGATCGGCTCCGGATGGTTGCAACATCCGGGGCCAACCCTTCGAAATACTGCCTTGCTGCATTTCGTATAAACGATATTATCGTTTTGTTTATACAAAATCAACTGTTATAACCCACATTGATATTTTATTTTGTTTATACAATAATTAGCGCACACGTATTGTGAGTTATGGATATGAAACAAATACAAACAGGACGACCCACCCGTCAGAAAGATGAGTCAAAAACACAGGTAGTGGTCAGGCTGACCCACGAAGACAGGGCGGACTGGAGAAAGACACCGGA
>JAALKB010000208.1:1080-4632 GCA_011088265.1 Gammaproteobacteria bacterium | reverse complement strand
TTATGCAAGCCGTATAAGAAAGAAACCAGTCTAAGGACTGGTTTTTTTTCGCCTATAGTTTTCTTGCTTATTGTTTTTGTTGAGGGAAACGATAGCACTAGATATTATCCGCTATCACCAATTGATAGCGGTTTTTTTTGATATTTTAACGAACAGAAGACGGTTTTAACCAGACCAACAAAAAAGGCCGGGGGATTAGCCCGGCCTTTTATTATGCCCCGAACATCGGGGGCGGATCGTTGTCCTCTGGTTCTGGTTCCTGCTCTCTGGATACGGGTTGTGATGCCGTGGTTGTGATCACCTCACCCTTTATTATCCGGCCAATGCTCACTGATTTCTCGATCAGCTCCAGCAGGTTATTATTAGGAGGCTGGTTGTCGTACATCATGATCAGGTGTTCAAGAATACCGGCATCCTTGAGGATTTTTCCGGCCTTCAGGAACTTATTCCCCTCACTGGATACGCCATTATCCCGCAGGCAATCTGCTAACTCGTCCGAAACTTTCTGAATCGTTACTTTGTTTGTCATGCGCTCAGGTCCGCCCGAAATGCTTTTAAACATCCGATTACGTTGGAGAATTGTGGTTGCTCAGGAATAAATACTTTCGGCTGCTGCATAATAATGTCGCGAATATGTTCCACGCCGCCGCCAAAGTAGCAGGTGCCGGAAAGCTGACCACGGTTGCCCAGTATCCGGTTTACTTCCTGCAACGTTCGATCACTGAACGCGTGCAGAACTTTCTCGACTTCCTCACTAATATCTTCCACCCGGCCTGATTCAATTTCTATCTGACGGGTATGCAGAGCTTTATCCAGGGAACTGATGGCAAACCGACCCGAGTCACTGAACCGGATATTCAGTTCTTCATTCAGATGATCCATCACGTCCAGATAGCCCATCTTGACGGTATCAATGGAATCCGTGGAAATGGCCATACCATTGACCACCGCTATGTCTGTGGTGCGGCCACCAATATCAACCAGACCCACTTCCCCCGTCGGTATATTCGGTTTCTTCTTCCCTTCCTTATCGAAACACATATCAATCCAGCCTGCGAGACCTTCAGGCAAGGTGAGTTTGTGCTCAATAGTGGGCAGCATCAGGCCGGCATCGGCAGAGATAGCCCGCTGGACCGAATCTCGCTTGCGTTTCTTAGACTCGTGCATCTTGAAAAAATAATCATGCAGGGGAATGCTGGTGCTTAACTGGATTTCAGGATTTCTGATCCCTGCCCTGATCAGCCCGTGGTGCATCAGCACCGTATTAACTGAGCTGTATGGGTAATCCGGCAGGCGGGTATCCTCGTAACGGGTGGAGGACTCAATAATGGACAGCTGGCGGCCCTCGCAACGATAGCTGGGGGTTTTATTGCCGTTCAGGTCAGACATCGGTTTTTCATCGGACACAATGGACGGAATTGCAAAAGTAGTGATTCTATTATTGTTGTCATAGCAAGCGATTTTTATATATGCACATCCGGCATCAATGGCGATTTTTCTCATTTAAGTAAACTTCCTTTGAATTTCTTTTTTAAAACGTGTCTATTCTTATCTATTTTTATAGACAATTCAAGCCGTTATATTAAATAAATAGTTTATATATCTTTTTGTCTAGATGGCAGCAGACCGGACAATCTACACAAATAGATAATTTGTCAGGTTGGTAAATAACGCTATCCTGATGTTTTTCAGGCGCGAAAACGATGGAGTCACTCCATGCCAGACAATCCCAAAACGTTAGGTATCATCATCCTGATCATTAATCTGCTGGTACTGGGACCAACCAGCTGGATTGTTCAGGAGATGCGATCGGACATGATTGATGCCAAAGAGATTTCCAGAAAACGAGACAATGAACTCAGGAAACAGGTAGACCAGGTGAAAAACGATCTGTTTAAGAATTTCGTGGATCGGAACAGCTATGAGCTGGACATCTATCAGATCAAAGATCAAATCAACACGATTGAGGGCCGACAGTATGACATCCACAGTCACCAATAATATTTCTCCCGATATTCTGCCGGATCTGTTCAGTGATCCGGGTCTGATGAAAATGATCGAACAGGATGAGGGATTCAGTCCGACACTCTACAAGGACAGCAACGGGTTAAACCACATTGGCATCGGCTTTTGTCTGGATCGCAGGACTATGCCCAGAGCCGTGGCGCTCTACTGGATGGATCTGATCATTGATGAAGTCATCCAGGATCTGGGCGCAACCTACTGCTATGAAATTTACACCGGGCTGGATCGGGCCAGGCGGTTTGCCATCCTCAACATGTGTTATCAGATGGGAGTGAATGGCGTTTGTCATCCAGTGACCGGATTCAAACGCATGTGGGCCAGCCTGAAAGCCGGAGAGTATGAAGAGGCGGCAGGTCATGCCATAGATTCGGACTGGTACAGACGGGATACGCCAAACAGGGCGATGAGAGTGGCGGACGTGATCAGGACAGGGAGTTTACACCGATACGGAATGTGAGGGATGTTGTTGTTGTAAATAGCGCCGCGCCTCAGAATCCCCCTCATGCCATAGGCAGGAAAGGTAAGACCCGCTGACACATTGGAAAAAAAGACGCGGCTAGAATCATGTAACCAGATCTGCAGATGATTGTATATAACACTATCGTTCCATTCTGCCGGAACATTTCCGTTCTTTGTCACTCCTCCTGACCTGGTCATGATGGCGAGTTTTCTGGTTGATCATGAAAACCATCCGCCTTAAATAACCTCCCGTAAAAATAAATAGCTTTCAGGTTCTCTGAGGGCGAAGCCCTGATTAACCGAAAAAAACCATCAGCTGACTGTGAGATCTCAGTATTGAATAAATAAAAAAGAAGAGGCAACCAGCACCCGGCGATAGCTGGATTCTTATTATTTTCTTTCTTTGTACATAGAGAAACGAGGATAAGGGTTTTGCTGTACCGCAGAAGTGGGGTACCGTCAAAGGTGCTATGTTTAAAGGCTTGTAGCGATTTTACACGACGAGAGTCTAATATAATGAAATTTGATAACTTAGTTTATATTCACATATGATCAGTGGTTGATGAGAGGATCAGTAATGCCGCATTCAGGACACTGGTTTACCTGATGAATATGGAAGAGCCGATCAAGAGACGACGACTGGCCAGAGCATTCAACCGGAGTTAAAGTTCGGTTCAGCGATGGTTAAGAGAGCTGAGACTGGCCGAATATATGGACTATGTGAAGAATTTTGATATTCGAGGTAGTTTTGCTGGTGGATATTACAAATTGCTGGGAGAGTAGGAGAGTAGGAGAGTAACGCCAAGACACGCCCCTCAAAATCTTATTGATTTATTGGGGCTATTCAATCGCTTACACGACTGAGGTCTTGAACGCGGTTACTAAAAAGCGTAACCTAGAAAAACAAGTTCAATCTCATGCAATCTTAAAGTCCGGCGACCAAACTGTTCTTTAAGTTGCAAACGCTCACGCTTACGCACTTACGATCTCTTGTTGGAAACATTATCTCTATAGCATACACAAAATGCAAGTTTCCAGATTGATACCGTAGGCAAACAGATGGAATTA
>JAALKB010000208.1:0-1070 GCA_011088265.1 Gammaproteobacteria bacterium | reverse complement strand
ATACCCGCACAGTTAACCGCTCCAACCCAGACGAAAATTTCACGGTTTACAGCAATACCACGATCCGTGAAACTCGGAAATACCTTAGCTGTAAATCCCAAAACCTCCTGTTCTATATGCTCTCGATGCCCACTGACTGGCGGTTCACACTCCGTGCGATAGCCGATGATTACGGCAACAGTGAAAGTTCCGTTCAGCGCTGGATTTCTGAGTTGAGAAATAACGGACACGTCCAGTACATGCAGGAGTACGATGAACACGGCAATTTCGCCGGAGGTTTTTACCGCGTCTATGAAACGCCGCTGGAGTGCTGCAATGACACGATTCTAGTTAGGATCGATGAGAAGCGAAAATATCAGTTGGAGAAAGAGCGACAGTCGATAAAGATGCAGGAAAGGCAGCGGGTTCTGGCTGAAATCGCCGAGGAAGAGGCGCTGAGAACCCGTCAATCCATAGGTATCAACATTAAAAAAATGTTCAGGGATTGTTTCGCCCGGCTCAAAAAAGCCAATCCTCATATGAACGCCAATGACCAGGAGAGTGTGAAACTCGCTTGCCGGGATTATCTGGATGAGTGTGAGAGACATACGAACTGGGAAATACGATTCAGCGGCGCTTATAACTGGATGGAAAAGGCTCTGAGATTCCGAATGCAATCGGATTTCAGGACGGCGAAAATATCGCAATCGAAAGATAAGCGATGCGCTGCCGTAGCGGCCAACCAGCAGGCTCAGGCTGATTACATCAACGGAAAGACCAATGAGCTGAGAGGCCATACCACCAAAACGACGGAACAGAGAATGACGGACGTGAGCTGGGATACTGAATCTGAATCATCGACACGCTTTGATCATGAAATGAAACTGGATTAATCATTAGTTTTTTCAACGCAGACTGAATTATTCAACAAATCAATAATTCGGTTTTCGGCCTCAAGATGCTGGCGTTGAATAAATTCTATTTCCATTTCAAACGTTTTCCTGCCCTCCGGACTGGGGGAAACATGGAATGTACAGCACTGATCACCATGGCTGATTTTGCCGTCGTTATCGCTGGTTTCCACGTCAACC
>JAALKB010000207.1 GCA_011088265.1 Gammaproteobacteria bacterium | reverse complement strand
CGGGCGGAACGATTCATGAAGGGCAGCGGCATGCCCGTGAGGATTCCCGCCATTGAATTGATCGAAATCGGCGCGGGGGGTGGCTCCATTGCGTCGGTGGATCATCTGCAACAAATCGCCATCGGCCCGGAAAGCCAGGGCTCCGAACCCGGCCCTGCCTGTTTTGGCCTGGGCGGAGATTTGGGGACGGTTACGGACGCCGATGCGGTACTGGGGCATCTGGATCCCGAGCAATTCGCCGACGGCCAACTCAACCTGAATATCGCCGCCGCCGCACAATCCATGCTCACTTCGGTGGGCAACCAACTGGGGTTGGGAGTGCAGGAGACCGCCCATGGCATCTCTCAAATGGTCGGGGAAAATATGGCGAATGCGGGCCGGGTGCATGCAGCGGAACGGGGTTCCGCCCTTGGGAGCCGGTCGATGATCGCCTTCGGCGGCAACGGCCCCCTTCATGCCACTCGAGTCGCACAAAAAATGGGAGTGGATGAAATCATCGTGCCCCAAAACCCGGGGGTCGGTTCGGCGGTAGGGTTTTTATTCGCCCCAGTTTCTTTTGAACTCGTGTCCAGCTTTTATACTCGACTTGAGGATTTCGATCTGCAGGGAGTTAATGCTCTGCTGCTGAATATGAGCGAACAGGCCAGACAGGTTGTGATGAACGGCGTATCGGAACAGGATCTGGGCGAGCATAACCAGAAGGAACAGAATCCGGAGGAACAGAACCCAGAAGAACGAAATCCGCAGAAAAATGAAACCACACAAAACGAGCCTGGCCATGGTCTGCTTGAAATGCGGATCGCCTTTATGCGTTATGCCGGACAGGGCCACGAAATTGAAGTTCCATTACCCAATCGCCCGCTTACCCTGGAGGACATGGCTGAGCTGAAAAGCCAATACGAAGACGCTTATTGCTTACAGTTCAAACGAGTCGTGCCGGGTATGAAAATCGAAATTATGAATTGGGCGGTGACTATTTCGAGCCCGGTCTCACCACCTGTTTCAGTTTCCAACGAACCCGATATTCCCATAGTTCCCGCTCCCTCCCATAGCCGACCTGTCTATTTCGGTCGCGATTTTGATGAGCAGGAAACCGGAGTTTACTCGCGCTCTGTTTTGCGACCTGGTCACTATATCCAGGGGCCGGCCATTATCACCGAAATGCAAACCTCTACTTTAGTCGAACCCGGCTTTGTTGCATGGATTGATCCTGGGCTGAATATTCGCCTGAAACGCAACCAGGAAAAGGTCGCCCAACCTGATCCAGGCAATCATCACTCCAATGAGGTGCGTAACAAACGAGACACTATAGATTTATACCCTTCTTCGGCATCGGCGGGAAATCTCAGTGATATCGCTCAAAATGCTCAAGCTCAATTCCAATCTCAGGCAGATATTAAACTGCAGCTAATGTGGAGCAGGTTATTGGCAGTGGTGGAAGAACAGGGGCAGGCGCTGATTCGCAGTGCGTTTAGCCTCATTGTTCGAGAGGGTGGCGATATTTCTGCGGGGCTATTTGATGTAAAAGGCAGTATGATGGCCCAGGCAGTAACCGGAACCCCCGGCCACATTAACACCATGGCCGAAGGGGTCAGGAATTTTATTGCGGCATTCCCGATTGACACAATGGACCCGGGAGACATTTACGTCACCAATGATCCCTGGCTGGCTGCGGGACACCTTAATGACTTCATGTTGGTACAGCCCATATTCAAACATGGCCACGTCATCGGCTTCTCATCCTGCACCTCCCATCTGGTGGATGTGGGCGGTCTTTGCATGGGGCCACAGGGCAGTGATATTTATGACGAAGGTATTCTGATTCCCCCCTGCTGTATTGTGCAATCCGGACAGATTAACGAATTATTGTTTGACATCATTAAGTCCAATTCCCGAGCTCCCATAGAAAATGAAGGCGATTTATATGCACTAATTGCATGCTGCGAGGTAGGGGTTGATCGACTGCTGGAGATGCTTGGGGATTATCAGGCAGATGACCTACAGGTCCTCTCTCACTACATTTTCGAGGTTTCCCGAAAGGCGTCGAGGGAGGCCATAAAGCGTATTCCTAATGGCATTTATGAAAACACATTGCTGCTTGACGGATATGAATCGGAGATCGTACTTAAGGGAAAGGTCACGGTGAATGATGAGCAAATTGAATTGGATCTTGAGGGCTCTTCTCCCTGTTCAAAATATGGCATTAATGTTCCACTGAATTATGCTGCGGCTTATTCGGTATTTGCCATTCGTTGTGTGGTTGCTGCCGGAGTGCCGAACAATGGCGGATCCCTGGAGCCATTCAAGGTGACTGCGCCGGAAAACTGTATTGTCAACGCCCTACACCCTACCCCGGTGGCCATGCGACATACCGTAGGGCAGTTGCTGCCAGACCTTGTTTTCGGCTGCTTACATCAGGCCCTACCTGGACAGGTATCCGCCGAAGGGGCTTCCTGCATGTATGACATTCCCATGCGAAATGCCCCCAATGCTGCTGACAATCAGTTCGCCATTGAGCTTGTGCATAATGGTGGTACCGGTGCCCGTCCCCAATCAGACGGGCTTTCTGCCACAGCCTATCCCAGCGGAGTCTGGGGTTCTCAGGTCGAGGTTACCGAAGCCACAGTGCCCATACATATCGCTCGCCGGGAACTACGGATCGATTCCGGAGGGCCCGGACAGTTTCGAGGAGGACTAGGTCAAACCATCGAATTCCGCTCATCCATCGACGCCCCCTTTCTGTTATTTCTGTCCCTGGACAGAATGCACCACCCCGCCAGAGGGCTGCAGGGAGGACTACCCGGTGCTGCCGGACAGGTTCGAGTATATTCGGTAGGTTCACAAGGGCGCTTACTGCCTGGTCGAGGAGAAGTTCTGGTGGAACCCAATGAGTCGGTGATCTTCGAGAGTCCAGGGGGCGGTGGCTTTGGCTCTCCCCAGGATCGACCGAAAAACGCCATCGAGACCGATGTGTTTCAAGGATTAGTCAGCCCCGAAAAAGCCCAGACTGATTATTACTTAACGTGTTACTTAACCAAGGCAGACAAGACCTGAATAATCCGACATGTCAGGCGAAACCCAGGCTCGAATATGGCTCATTGCAGCTGGGTTATTGCGTATGAGTCAATGCATCTGAATCAACACAACCAGGTCGCTAAATTTCGGCACCAATGAGGAATAAAATACCATGAACAACCTAGCTGTCGAAGCCACCGATAAAACCAGAAGTCCAGTGTATCCTTCCCGGGGTTTGGCAAGAATCGGTATCATCGTGCCAGTATCAAATACCAATCTGGAACCGGACATGGCACTGCTCCGACCGGAAGGAGTTTCCCTGCACTTCGCCCGGGCAGGGGGATATGATCTTGATCAGGTGCCTGATGGTGAACAAATGAGAAAATTCGCCCTGGCAACCCTGGACGATGTGGTTGACTCCATTAACGCCACCCAACCTGATGTCATCCTATATGGTTGTACCTCGGCAACTCTCGCCCATGGACCAAAATTTGATCAGGAATTCACCCAACGTATCCAGCAAAAAACCGGGGTTCCAACCATCACTGCGGCAGGGGCTTTAGTGGACTCCCTTAACGAACTGGGTGTTACAGACATTGCATTCAGCTCGCCCTATGTAGAGTCGTTAAATGCAGAAGCCATCCAATTTCTGGCTGACAGCGGCTTTAATACGGTTTCCAGTGCCTATGTGGGAAGCGACCTCGGTAACTATGGCCAAAGCGCATTAACACCGGACCAGGTTTTCGATCTGGGCGCTCGGGCAGATAGTCCAGACGCCCAGGCGATAGTGCTTTCCTGCACGGATATGCGAGCAGTGGAAATCATCGAACCCCTACAGGACACCCTAGGGAAACCCGTGGTTTGCAGCAATGGCGCGTTGATGCAATGGGCAAAAAAGCAGATTGACTGCTAGTTAGTTCCACCATCCGACTCCTAAAAACCTAAGGTAAAGGCACCGTTCTTACTAGTCCGGCGTATTTCTGAACCTAAATTGGGGATTTTCAGTCAACTCCCATTTTGTCTTAATACCCTATTAGTCGGGTGCATTTCCAAACCCTTAGCCTTTTTTATTTCCTTTTAATATCAACAGGTTACAACCTCCTATATTTGCGAAAAAGGCAGGCAAAAAAGTTAGCGATTTGGTCCGATCCATTATTGGACCATTTGACCGCTTTATTAGCGTAAAAACCGAACCAAAAATAGTCAAAAGCCCAGCAGATAGATTGCAGTATTTCGCAAATTTATGCCAGAAGCTTATTGAGCGGACCAATGAAAAGTTCATCCCGGGAATGATTTGGTGGTTATCGTCTTCAACAAAATCGGTTCCTAAAAACAGACCCCTGGTTGCCAATTAGCGGATTGGAATTTCGGGACAGTATATCGGCTAAAATTGCGAATTAAAACCTCCCTTTGGGAATCGACCCATCGGGAGATAAGGGATCAGGTAACGTTAACACGCCGAAGTCGTTATTCCGGGAATTATTCCGTATAAGACACACCGCGTTACCCGACATGATCATTGCTGGTATTGATCTGTAAATTAATGGACTGGCTCCGTCACCGTGTTACTATTCCTGAGCCCGGGCAATTACCGTCTTTTTTATCGCGCCCTGGGCAATTTTTGGAACTACCAATCCATTGAGAATTTCCAGTATGAATGACGAATCACATTATGTTCCACCCCAGGTTTGGCAATGGGAAGCCCAGAGCGGCGGCACCTGGGCGAGTATTAACCGCCCCATTGCCGGGGCAACCCATGAAAAACCCTTGCCCATTGGCAAACACCCTTTACAACTGTATTCACTGGCAACTCCCAATGGTGTCAAGGTCACTATTATGCTGGAAGAGTTGCTAGCCATGGGTTTTGCGGGAGCAGAGTACGACGCTCATCTGATTAAGATCCTGGAGGGTGATCAGTTTGGCAGCGGTTTTGTCAGCGCCAATCCAAATTCGAAAATCCCGGCACTTATGGATCACAGCACCCCAGAGCCCACCCGGGTATTTGAATCTGGATCAATTCTGTTGTACCTGGCGGAAAAATTTAATGCCCTTATTCCCACCACCCATAGGGAACGAACCGAGTGTCTCAGCTGGCTATTTTGGCAAATGGGAAGCGCGCCCTATCTCGGCGGAGGGTTTGGCCATTTTTATGCCTATGCACCCATTAAAATAGAATACTGCATCGACCGTTTCGCCATGGAAACAAAACGACAACTGGATGTATTGGATCAACACCAGGGAGACAGACAATACATGTGTGGTGATCAATACACCATCGCAGACATTGCCATTTGGCCCTGGTATGGAAACCTTATGTTTAATGCCCTTTATGATGCCGCGGAATTTCTCGACACAGATTCCTATAAAAACCTGAATCGATGGGCTCAATCAATCAAGGATCGCCCCCAGGTGGAACGGGGGCTAATGGTAAATCGAAATTGGGGAGAACCGGAGAAACAATTGCCGGAGCGGCATGACGCCTCGGACTTCGAACACCATAAGAACAAGTAGAATCAGGATTAAGTGGATCCAAATTTGGATCCACCGATTTACCCAGTAAGTTCTTTACAGAAAATCAACACAAAAAATCAATAAAGCCAGGCGTCACACAAGCCACGCTAGGCTCTTTGATGCTCCGCTCGCATATGTTGATTCACTTCTGCACTTTTCAAACGCGCGATTTTATTGCTTGGGGCCAATGGTTCATCGCTGAAAAAGTCGGGCAACTCATCGTCGTCTTCGGTAAACCCGGCCTGTTCATTGAATTGCCTTTCCAGAATCAGCGTCTCTCTTCCGATTTTCTCGAAATAAGACGGCTCAAGGTCGGCATCAAAACCGCCATTAATGGCATCAGCGATCAATTGCAGATTGGTGTCCGTCACTGATCGTCCAAAAACGCATAACCCCAGAGAATCCGCCACAGCGCTGTTAACCTGGGCGCGAAAACTGGCTTCAACCAGCTCTTCAACGGTTTTCCCTTCACAAGCGAAAGAGGGCAAGTTACCGGTTGTATGATCAGCACCCTGAGCGGTCACCATCATGGACACACCAGTAACTTCAACCACTCGAGGATCATAGGCGCTAATCGCCTGCTTTTTAATCACCGGCACCCGCTCAACACCATAGTGCTCCCCCACCCTGGCGGTCCCCTGAGCAAGAATTCGCCCTCTTTCGTTGCCGAGACGAATATCCTCCATGGCGTCCAGCATAAATGAGACATCACCAAACTCCCCTATTCCAGCATCCATAAGCACCGCCATCATCGCCCCGGTTTCAATGGTATCGACTCCAAGATCATTGGCGACTGCGTTAACTCTGGCAATATCATCGGGGTGTTCGAGGCCACAATTTGTGCCCATCAAACCAATGGTTTCATATTCCAACGGGGACACCATGTCATTACCTTCCTCATCCACATAGATGTTACTGCATTTAATCAGACAGCCCGGCATACAGGCATGGGAGGTCATCCCCCCTCGTTCGGTATTCAGGTCATGGATGTAATTTCCACCGACCATCAATGGGCCTCCTTTGGTGTCCACGGCGCCTGCGGTGAAATTGCGAACTGGTAAACCACCCAGGGTATTGGTTAAATCCCCAACCATGGCGGTGCCATGGCTGCTTAACG
>JAALKB010000010.1:34117-39020 GCA_011088265.1 Gammaproteobacteria bacterium | reverse complement strand
CCCCCCCCCCCCCCCCCCCCCCCCCCCCCCCCCCCCCCCTCCCCCTCCCCCCCCTCCCTCCCCGACGCTCTTCCGATCTTCATCTGCCGACCGATGGATAACACTGGATTGAGCGTGGACATTGGATCCTGAAATACGATGGACATTCGATCACCGCGGATCTCACGCATTTCCTCTTCAGTCAGTTTTAAAAGATCGGAGTTTTCAAATTGAATTGTTCCATTAGGTACAGATGCGTTTTCAGCTAATAATCGAATAATGGAAGAAATTAAGGTCGATTTTCCGCATCCACTTTCACCAACCACACCAACAATGGCACCCTTCGGCACATCCAGATTGATATGGCGCAATGCTTTGAGTGAGCCACGATCAGTATCATAGTGGACTGATAAATCCCGGATTGTCAGAACATTTTCACTCATTAAAATAAACTCACTAGAAAATTGCGTCTACAGACTTTTTCTAAGTTTAGGATCAATCAGATCCCTCAATGACTCACCGAGAAAAGTAAACCCCAGAGTAATCAGGACGAGAGGGATGCTGCCTGCAATAATTGGCCAGGGCGTGTTTCGTATCAGGGTATAACCATCGTTAAGAATACTACCCCATGATGGTGTCGGCGGTTTTACCCCCATACCCAGAAAACTTAACCCTGCCTCAAGCGCAATAACCGTTGGAATGTCCATGGAAGCAAGAATGATCAAAGGCCCAATAACATTTGGCAAAATATGGACAAATAGTATGCGCATCGTGGAGACGCCCATAACACGTTCTGCCATCACAAATTGATTAGACTTTATGGTTAATGTCTGAGTCCGCACGACTCGACCGTAATTAGGTATGGAAGTGACAATAATTACCGCAATTACGGTACTGAGGGACGGCCCTACTAACGCCACTGTTGCCAGCGCAAACATCACCGTTGGAAACGAGCGAATGGTATCAAAAAACAACATAATAATATTATCTAGCCATCGCGGGCCAAACCCGGCCAACATGCCCAGAATAACGCCAATACAAAGCGCCGCCCCAATGGAAACCAATGCCACTTTCAACGCTATCTGGCCACCGAACAACACTCTTGAAAACAGATCCCGACCGAGTTGATCAGTACCCAACCAGTGGCTGGCAGACGGACCTTGAAGCCGATCAACAATGTTCAGTGCAATGGGGTCGTAGGGAGCGATAACATTTGCTAAAACGGCACAGACCGTGATGATCGTAACCAGAATTAAACCAAAAAGACCTAATGTTTCATGGGTAATTCGTTTAAGGATATCTATCACAGGGACGCCCTTATCCTGGGATCAAGCCACGCATTAATCAAATCGGACAAAGTCGTACTAACAACAAACAAAATGGTACTAATTAATACTGAACCCATCACTACGGGATAATTTCTTGTTGTGATCGAGTCAAAAATCAATTTACCTATGCCCGGACGTGCAAAAACGATTTCGGTAAGTAACGCGGCGGACAACAGAAATCCCATACCCACCCCAATCACCGTCACTGTGGGCAGCACCGCGAGTTTTAATGCATATCGGTAGACCACAATGCGCTCTGGTAAACCATAGGCACGTGCTGTCCGAATATGATTTTCGCCCATTACTTCCAGCATCGATGCTCGAACCAGTCTCGCCAGGTAACCAATCCATGACAATCCAATCGCGAATGCCGGTAAAACCAAATGGGCTACCTGATCCCAGAAATCGCCTTTTTCTCCTGCTCCCACAGCAGGGAACCAGTGTAAGGTGACTGCGAAGATCAATAGCGAATAAAGCGCTACAACAAACGCGGGAGCGGTGATGCAGGCCACGGATAAAATTCCGGTAATCCTGTCTACCAGTGTATTTCTATGCAGAGCAGAATAACAGCCCAGAGAAATACCAATTAAGATTGCGAAAGTAATTGCGGAAAAAATCAACCAGAGTGTATAGGGCAATTGGTTAAACACAATATCCGCCACCGGTCGATTAGTAATTACATCCATACCAAGGTCCCCGGTAAATAAATTTCCGAAAAATCGTAATATTTGTACAGGAAATGGCGAATCCAACCCCATACGCGCTGACATACTTGCAATGAGCTCCGGTGTTGCCCTGGGACCTAACAGGATACGGGCTGGGTCTCCTGGGACAAGATGAATCATACAAAACAACATTGTCACCGCGAGCATTACGATGACAATGCTTAATAAAAGTCGCTTCAGGATATAAAAAAGCATAATGAGGTTTCGGGTTTCAAATCGTAATTAGAGCTTGATGCAGCTAATTCACTAGCTGCATCTCGAGCTGAACCTCCATCACCTTCAAATTGATTTGAATTAGCTGCTACTAAACGATCTAAGCAATGGTAAACCGTCTGGGCGAAACGCAGGATTAATTGAATTTCGGTAAATGACAGGGGAGGCCTCATGGGTGATGAATCGATAAGCACCACTATCTTCCATCATGTCCTGCATTTTACGATACATCTCGTCCCTCTGGGCTACGTCAGATATAGATTTCGCTGCTGCTTCCAGTTTATCAAACTCTGGATCACTGTAACGTTCCCAATTCCAGATACCTTTCTGATCCGTTATAAACCAGGCAGTAGCATAGGATGGATCTGGCGCCATGGAATAGCGATTCAGAATAAGCTGGATATCCTTATATCGTTCACCCGAACTGGAATCACCCAATGACCAAAATGCACCGGATTCATGCAAATTAACCTCAACGGTAATTCCAGCCTGGGCACAAGTTGCCTGAATAACCTGTGCCGTAGTGACATTGGCTGATTTATTTAATACGTCCAGGGTAATGCTAACGCCATCACTCAATCCCGCAGCCGCAAGATGCTCCTGGGCTTTGGCAATATTCATTTCTGGAGGCAACTTCCCCTTTGGGCGATGACCTATCAAACCCGGCGCAATAATTCCGGTTGAAGCTTCAGCAGCGCCAAAGTAGGAAGCCTGTAAAATTGAAGGAACGTCAATGCAATGCTGAACGGCCTTCCGTAAATCAGCATTCGCCATAGTTTCGTTTTCAACATTCATTCCCACCCAAACATAGTACAAAGAGGGATATTCCTCGATTGTGGAATTAGCCGGAGGCGAGGCTTTTAAGTTTCCGACAGAACCTAAAGACACTCGGGTACAGTCAATGTCTCCCGATTCATACGCGATTTGCGCCGTATTCTCATCGTCGATAGGAAATATGTGGATTTCATCAAATGCAGCAACACCACCATGCCAATCAGGATTCCGCGCTAGCACGGTTTTTTGCTTGGGCTGCCATTCCTGATGCATATAGGGTCCTGATGCGCAAGGTGTAGTAGTATCGACTTTTCCACCTGCTTCTTCCCAGGCCTTTTTGCTAATAATGTTGCCAACAATATAGGGTAAGGCAATATTCCATGCTGGTGGATAAGGATCACTAAATACAATAGTACCCTCATATTTGCTATCAACGGTTACTTCTTTCAATGAACCCCAGTCGGGTGTATTGGTTGATTCCAGAGATTCATCGAGAATTCGCTCATAGGAATATTTCACATCCTCAGCAGTCATTTCACCAAAACCACCGGTGAACATGACCCCCTCTTTGAGCTTGAATTTGATACGAGTGTCATCCACCTGTTCAATTGACTCGGCGGCGTCGAGCTCATAACCCCATTCTCGACCCGGTTTATACTGAATCAGTTTGCTGTAAATACTGCTTTGAATTTCCTCATCAACAACTCCCTGAGAATAAGCTGGATCCAGACTCCGCATATCTGCATAGGTTCGAATTTTGAGTATTTTTTTGTCTTGGGCATAAATAATTTCCGATACTCCGCCAGCAGCAGCGGCTAATCCAAGTGCGCCAGAAGTTTTTAGGAAATTTCTTCTTTTGGGATCTGATACCAGAACAGGTGCGGTGTTTTTAATCATAATGTTTCCTCATTTTTGAGTATTTGGTGTTTATATTGAGGTCTCTGTATTTAAACTATTTAGACTACTTATTTCAAATTCTAACGTATTGTTACATTACCGCGTCTTTAGGGGTTGTTGCACTATTTTATTACACCGCTAACGTTACCGCTTTCATCGAGACAAACGCAACCCTTTGATAAAGAAATAGGGGACGAAGAAATAGGGGGACAAAGAAATAGAGGACGACTGAGAAACAGGGGACAACAATGTTCACTTAAACTCAGCAGAACAACTAATCATCCATTCCCATTATCGCTAACAGGACGGAGAAAACTGGCCCAAGAAAATCTCGTTTTGGACATGTACTCCGATTAGAATCACGAATTTAAGAAAAGGCACAAACCAATTTCAGGCAATATGCGCACCTCATTCGGCTCAAGCTGGCCCAATGTTAGTTTGATCCAAACTACCTGACCGCTCACCTGACCTGGCGCGAAGTATAACGTTCACGCATCACTTCCACAGAATCCTGAATCATTTCTGCCAATATATCAAGATCTACGTTACTCAATCGGGTGATATATAAGCAGGAAACCGAATGGGTATGTTTACCGAGCCTTGTCAACTTTTCCTGATAATCCGAAAAACCGGGCATGATGTAAATGGAGATGGCCTGCTTTCGAGAAGAAAAGCCTGTTAAAGGCCACATGCCTTTTTGTCCATTTCTTTGGTGATAGTGATAACGGCCGAATCCAACAATGTTCTCCCCCCAAATAACGGGCTTCTCCGATGTGGCCTTCGACATCATTTCCAGAAGCTGTTGACAGTCTTGTCGGCGGATCGGATGAGAAATAGCCTCAATTAGTTTAGTGGGGCTTTTTCGGGTGGGCTTTGTTTTCAAATCGCTCATTTTCTATTCGACCTATCCTATGTAAGGTAGATGAGCAAATTTAATCATGAGAACATCCACTGGGCAGCTGATAAGCATTGGTAGCTAATTTGGTG
>JAALKB010000010.1:0-34017 GCA_011088265.1 Gammaproteobacteria bacterium | reverse complement strand
TTAATCATGAGAACATCCACTGGGCAGCTGATAAGCATTGGTAGCTAATTTGGTGAGACCATCCAGCGCCAGCATTAATTTCATCGAACCAGATCTCCGTCCAACCAGATCGCATCTCGTGTGCGAACATCCATCTCTTGATATTCAGAACTATCGCAACTTCGAAAATAACGAAACGATCCCTTGGGCACTAACCCCTTAGGCACTAACAAGGAATCCCTTCAAGCGGTTGATTCAATTGCAGCTAAAATCGCTTCACTGCATTGGGCCGTCGTTTCCTCTCCACCCAGGTCCCGGGTTCTTGCCTCGGGATTTACCAGCACGGACTCCATGGCGGATTCTAGCTCCAGCGCAGCATCTTTCTCGCCGAGATGCTCTAACATCATTGCCGCAGACCATACCGCAGCAATAGGGTTTGCAATTCCCTGTCCCGCAATGTCTGGTGCGGAGCCATGTACCGGTTCAAACATGGACGGATATTCTCCAGAGGGATTGATATTGGCGGAGGGAGCAATACCAATAGAACCCGCTATGGCGGGACCAAGGTCTGAGAGAATATCACCGAATAAATTGGAACCAACAACCACATCAAACCAATCCGGATGCTGTACAAAATGGGCAGTAAGAATATCGATGTGATATTGGTCCGTGCGGATATCTGGATAACGTTTCTTTACTTCTGCGAACCGCTCGTCCCAAAACGGCATGGTGTGGACAATACCATTGGATTTGGTGGCGGAAGTAACCGATTTGGCTTTTCGGGTCATCGCAATTTCAAACGCATACTCCAGAATCCGGTCGACGCCTTGTCTCGTAAATACGTACTGCTGGGTAACGAATTCCCTGTCTGTGCCTTCAAAAATGCGACCACCAATTTCCGAATACTCCCCCTCCACGTTTTCTCTAACCACAATAAAATCAATATCCTCCGCTGAACGACCTGCTAACGGCGGTGTAATTCCTTTTAGGAGTCTGACCGGCCTAATATTTGCATATTGGTCCATTACCCTACGAATGGGTATCAGCAGCCCCCAGAGCGACACATGATCCGGCACTCCAGGCCAACCCACAGCTCCCAGATAGATTGCATCATGATCTTTAAGCATATCCATGCCATCATCAGGCATCATTTTTCCCGTCTCTGTATAACGCTGGCAGGACCAGTCGAACCCAGTCCACTTCACATCAAATCCATATTTCCTACCAACTGCTTCGATAGCTCGTTGACCAACAGGGATAACTTCCTGGCCAATCCCGTCTCCAGGGATGCAGGCTATTTTGTGTATACGCATTACGATAAACTCTTGATAATCAGATTAAAGAACTTCCACGTAAATCCGGGCATGACATACTGAAAGACATACTAGGGTGAGAAACAATTGAAATGCAAAGCATGATCCTTCCCGACCCAGAGAGTGATTATTTCTCACTCAAGTATAGTCACACAGAACTCTTATTAGGGATTTCCAGAACAGAGATATCCAGAACAAAGATATCCAGAACAGGGATATTACGAAAAAGAGCTAATGGGCAATAAGGTCAGATTATTACATGTATTACGTACCAGTTCTAAAACCCAATACATCGTATAGGATAAAGAATCGTGGCTAAAACCAAAACCTGGATAGAGAATTTAAACGATCGCCTACTAATCGCCTACTAACCGCTCAATGATCACTCAATGTTCACGCAATAAATCTTCAGATCTTATTTACGACCCAGTGACACGACACCCTCTCCCAACAAAGACATTTAGCATAGTCTCTAATGATTGAAAACTGGATAATCCTTGCCATTTTAGCGGCGTTCTTCCAAAACCTCCGCTCTGCTCTTCAAAAACACCTCAAAGGAAGGCTGTCTGATACTGGGGCAGCCTATGCGAGGTTTTTGTATGCTCTTCCTCTAGCGATGGGATATCTGTGGGCATTACAATATTTCCAGAACCTAAGGTTGCCGATTATTAGCATTGAATTTCTACTTTACTGCCTCATCGGTGGCATTTGCCAAATCATGTTTACGGTTTTTCTGTTGCGGATGTTCTCTTTCAGAAGCTTCGCCGTGGGGACAACTTTCTCAAAACTTGAAGTAGCAATGGTCGCCCTACTCGGTTCGATTTTTCTCGGGGATACCCTAAGTCTGTATTCTATCGTGGCAATCGCCATTAGCACTGTCGGAGTCATTGCACTTAGCATGGGACAATCCAGGCTATCCTGGTCAGCACTGGTTTCCGGATTAACCCACCCCGCAACCCTCATCGGCTTGATTTGTGCCTTATGGTTGGGAGGATCTGTGGTCTTCTTCCGGGGTGCGGCATTATCACTGAATCATGACAATGTCGTCATGGCCGCCGCTTTTACTTTGGCGATAAGCCTGACCATACAGACGGTGATTATGGGGTTCTACCTTGTATTCCGGGAAGTTGGTGAGATCACAAAAGTAGTGCGACATTGGCGCTGGGCTGGCAGCGTGGGTATCGCCGGAGGCCTCGCTTCGATAGCATGGTTTACCGCTTTTACTATCGAAAATGCAGGCCATGTTCGTGCTGTGGGGCAAATCGAACTCATCTTCACTTTCCTCGTAACCACATTAATCTTTAAGGAAAAGGTAAGCAAAATAGAAGGAGTAGGAATCATATTGGTTGCCAGCGGCATACTAATATTACTAATCATGACCTGAGTGACTCACTCTTATATTCCCAATTCCAGTCATTCGGGAAAAATCATCAGGCGTTCACCACAATAGCCAGTATAGCCGAGTCTATTTTTGGCCTGTTACTCTTCCAGATTCATCGCGCCACTTCGAATTACTGTAAGTACTCAATCCCCCCAAAGTCAAAAAAATGAACCGATCTACTCACCCGTAGTCAGAAATCACAAGTACCAAAGAGTGACACCATCTCAAACATAGCATTAGGTGAATGTGACAATGACGCCAGGTAGAACCCATTCCATCAACTCCCAACATTCCTTTTCCTTGCTGATCTACAGATTGTTGGCCTCCCTGACAACGCTGTTCCTTTGCACATCTTTTGTTCATGCCCAGTCATTCAAACACGCCTGGCCAAACACTGACTTTAATATTCAAGCCATTGATCTTAAGGAGATAATGTCCGGGGGGCCTCCCAGAGACGGCATTCCCCCCATTGATCATCCAGAGTTTGACTCAGTAACAGCCGCAACCTCATGGGTAGCGCCTCTTGAGCCCGTGATCAGTGTTATCCTTAATGGACAGGCAAAGGCCTATCCGTTGCAGATCATGACCTGGCATGAAATTGTTAACGACCATATTGGCAACACCCCCATCACCGTTACATTTTGCCCGCTTTGCAATGCATCCATCGTTTTTGATCGTCGTCTGGAAGATACATTGCTTGATTTCGGAACAACGGGTTTACTCAGGAAAAGTGATCTAGTGATGTACGATCGTCAAACCGAAAGCTGGTGGCAGCAGTTTACTGGAACGGCTATCGTAGGAGACTATACTCATGCCACACTGACGAGAATTCCTTCATCAATCATTTCCTTTCAGTCCTTCGCAACGTCTCACCCTGAGGGTCAGGTCCTGAATAGGGAAACGAGCGCAATTCGCCCCTATGGAAACAACCCTTATCCTGGTTACGATGATATCAACAGTAGCCCATTTCTATTGAGTGATCCAACTGATCCCCGCCTGCCTCCCATGGAGCGAGTTATTGGGGTGCAAGTTGGTGGGCAAATTGATGGACAACATAAAATCTATCCATTCTCCCTGTTCGACAACACTTCGATTATCCAGGATGAAATTCTTGACACCAAATTACTCATATTTCGAGCGGGAGATCTATTGTCTGCCCTCGACCAACGAACCATTGCGGAATCGAAGGTTGTCGCCGAAGTAGTCGCATGGGACAGGACTCTAAAAGATACGAACCAGACTCTAAACTTCCACCTTGAGTCAGGGGTTTTGGTGGACAAGGAGACCAATTCCCGATGGAGCATCTCAGGAAAAGCAATCAGCGGACCACTAGCAGGTCAGCAGTTAGCTGCTGTCGATAGCGGAATTCATTTTTCCTTCGCCTGGCTTGCGTTCAACCCCGATACTCTTATCCATTCAATGGACGAATAATTTTCATTCTCATCCATTTTTGCGAAAATAACTTATCCATGAACTAGTGGTTTAAGTAACCACTTTTGGTTAACATAGCGCTTGATTGACATGGCCTTTGATCACATGCTCTGTAATTGACGTGGCTTTTGGTAGACATAGTCCAGATAAACATAAGCCTGGCGTTGACATAACCCGGCGTTAACTTCGCTTTGGCATAGATTGCTCCAGCAGCCTCAATGATCTAACCCGTTTCGCGGGAAATGACAATTAGAAAAATAACAGCGAGAGAAGTAACGGTGAAAGAAATAATAACGAGGACTGTACTTCTTCTAGCATAGCGTACCGCGAAGTCGATGGCTGTGAGTCGCACTTTTCTTCCCATGACCCAAAGCGGCAACTCACCAATTCTGATAACAACAGATATCCAAAATGTATAGACCTGGAGAAACCATCCGTTCGTTGACGAGAGACGTTGAATTTGACGGTGGAAGACACCATCGGGCGAGACTCGGTTTTATTCTTATGTCAACGGACCTTGCTGCTGAATCGGACTTTTCCGATATGGTTCCTGAAGGGGTCGCTATCCATATTACACGACTAAAAACCGACGATTACACCACCAATGAAACCCTTTCAAAGCACATTGAGTTTATGGCAGACGCCGCCTCAAGGATTCAGCCAGACACCAAACCAGATGTGATCAGCTACAGCTGTACCTCGGGATCCATTGTGATTGGAGAGCAAAGAATTCTCTCCGAGATCACCAAAGGTGCCCCCTATGCAATTCCCATGACACTGGTAACGGGAGTGGTGGATGCGCTCAGAGAGCTTAATGCAAAAAAGCTGGTTGTGGGCACCCCTTACCTGGACGAAATCAATACCAATGAGGCAGAGTTTCTTTATCAAAAAGGATTTAATGTGCTTGATATTCAAGGACTTAACCTTGAAACTGGAATTGAATTCGGTACGGTTACTCCAGAATATTGGAAGAAATTCGCTCTGGAAATTGATCACCCTGATGCAGATGCCATCTTCCTGAGTTGTGGGGGAATACGTGCTCTGGAGGTAGCTCAGGAAATCGAAGCCCTCACCAATAAGCCAGTGATCACCAGTAATCAGGCGCAGATGTGGAGCTGCTTGCGTCGTGCAGGCATACCCGATCACATCGATGGCTTCGGGCAGATTTTTCAGCGAAACGGTCTCACCATTAACTCGTTAAGCGACACCTAAAACCTAGCTCAGGCCCAGCGCTAACAGAGGTTAAGTCTCTTTTCTTCAAAAACACCACGCATAAAAACGAATATTTGATACCAATGAATGAGCAGAACCAGGCTAAGCGTAAATTGATTGAAGGGCGAGCCGCTTTAATTGTGATCGACATTCAGGCTGAGACTTTCGAAGACCGGACCGATGAAGCCATTCCCAGCATGCCGGGATACGTGGATCGTATGCTAGATGCCCGGGCTGTTATCGATAAAGCCAGAGAGAAACAGATTCCTGTCATTTTCATTCAGGAGGTCCATCGACCGGATCTTGTTGACTTTGGCCGGGAGCTGGATGGCTGCGAGGATATACATTGCATAGAAACGAATCCGGGCACGGATATCGCCGTCGAGCAAACAGGCTTTCTCCCCACTGACTATCTAATTAAAAAGCGTCGCTATTCTGCTTTTTTTGGTACCGATTTTGAGATTCTTTTGAAAGGATTGAAAATCGATACGCTACTTCTTTGTGGAGGCCTAACGGATGTCTGCGTTCACTATACATTTGTTGATGGACATCAATCCGACTATTTCTGCCGTGTCATCGAAGATTGTGTGGCAGGATCCAGTGAAGACGCTCACGAAGCTTCACTGCGCGCCATGGAATATCTGCAAACTGGTGCCAGATGTTCCCGTAAAAACGTAATGGCTGCAATGGAGGCGGTTTCAGCTTGAACCAAAACCACCGCCCCCATAGCCAAAACTCTAGAAGAACCCCAAGGGCTCCGTATGTACCAGTTACCCCTGCTCCCATACTGAACAGATGACTATTCAACTCATCATTGCATTGGTCATTTTTCTTTTTCCACTGGCATACAGTCCCGGCCCTGGAAATATTTTCTTTGCAACCAATGGTGCCAGATTCGGTCTTCTCTCCACCCTTCCACTTACATCAGGCTACCACCTTGCAACCTTCATAGTTACTCTGGCTATTGGACTTGGACTTGTTTCGGTTTTGAATCAATTTCCGATTATTTTCTCGTCCATCAAGATACTTGGAGCACTGTATGTTCTATGGCTGGCATGGAAATTGGTCCGCTCTGGCATATTAACTGACACCCGCGAACCAAAACCCGCTGGCTTTTGGGACGGCGTGGTACTCATGGTATTGAACCCAAAGGCCTATTTTATTATTGCGGTAATGTTCTCCCAATTCCTGGATCCTGAAACTGACAATCTGTTCGAGTGGGTTATCTGGATCTCCATCGTCTTTACCATTAACAACCTGATCGCTTTTTCACTCTGGACAGTCTTAGGAGATACCCTCGCACGGACATTTCGAAATAAGCGTAATGCAAAACGCCTGAATACCATCTTTGGCTCCACCCTTGCTCTCGTTGCGATTTGGATGTTTTTTATCTAGGGCACCTATTTATATCCAGGACACCTACCCCACCCAGACTTCTATCCACCCAGGAATAGCTCTCCCACTTTAGGATTGTTCAACAAATCGTCGCCCTTGCCTGCAATGGCAATTTCACCAGAAACCAGAACATAACCAATATCCGCAAATTCGAGTCCTTTCTTGGCATTTTGCTCTACCATGATGATGGTTTTTCCTTCGTTGTGTTGCAGATCATGAAGAATTTCGAAAACCATATCGATGAAACGGGGTTCCAAACCAATGGAAGGCTCATCCACCAGCAAAACTTCCGGGTTCATGACCAATGCCCGGGATATCTCCAACAATCTCCGCTCTCCCCCTGACAGTACCTTCGCCTGGTGCTTTCTCCGGGCAGCTAACCTTGGATATTTATCAAAAACCATCTCTGTCGCCTGTTTCGCCTGAGCTGGTTGATCTTTAAGGAAACCACCCATCCAGAGGTTTTCCTCCACAGTCATACCAGGAAAAATGGATTTATCCTGAAGAATATAGGCGATACCAGCCCTGGAGAGCTTTTCATTGGGAGTGAGGGAGGTCACATCGAGTTTATCATCGCCGTCTCCAATGGTAATTTGCCCAGAAAAAATATTAGTAAACCCAAAAATTGAATGCAGAATAGTTGACTTGCCTGCACCATTTGGACCGATTAAGCATAGAGACTGTTTACGACCGATACGCAAGCTAATGTCATGAAGAATCTCCATCTTCCCATAACCAGCCCGCAGATTATTGATGGAAACAAAAGACTCCGATCCAGCGAGTTCGTCCAGTTGCTCAACGGTGATAACTTCTGCGATTTCAGCGGCCTGCCGAGCAACTTCCTCAACCGAAATTACCGCATCAACACCACCAGCGCCATAACCCGTAATGCTTTTGTTATCGCCTTTGTTATCGCCTTCGTTAGTTTCTACATTACTCATAATTTTTTATACCTTCTTTAAGGGATAAGGCCTTGAGGGATGAGGCAGGACAACCTGGCACCTTATTCGTTAATCTGGCACTCATTAAACTAACTATCCCCATTAGTGCGCTCCAAGGTAGGCTTCAATTACCCGAGGATCATTCTGAATATCGTCTGGAGAGCCCTGAGCTAACATTTCACCATGGGCAAGACAGTAGATTTTATCGGCCATGTTCATAATCACTCTCATATTATGTTCGATAATGAAAAGCGTAATCCCAAACTCCCGGTTGGCTCGCACTAACCGATCAATCAATCCATTTATCAATGTGGGGTTAATTCCCGCAGTGGGTTCATCCAGCAACAGGGCAGCAGGCTCATTCATCAACGCCATGGCAAACTCCAGTAGCTTCTGCTGACCAAAAGACAAAGAAGCTGCTTTTAACAAACGCTTTTCATATAGCCCGACAAACTCCAGCAAACGATTCGCTTTTTCGTAGTCCGACTTATTATTGAGACTAAAGGAATCCAGAAATTTCATTTTACGGTGGGGCAGAGAAATCAACATGTTTTCTACGCAGTTCATGGCACCATAAATTCGGGTTTGCTGAAAAGTACGAAGCAATCCCCTGCGGGCGATTTTTTGTACCGGAAACCGGGAAATTTCCTCGTTTTCGAATTTGATAGAACCCTCGTCAATGGGGTGATAACCAACGATTGAGTTAAACAAGGTGGTCTTTCCGGAGCCATTAGGGCCAATCAGCCCGGTAATACCCCCTGTCTCCACACTTAAGGAGATATCCTTATTTGCAACTACGCCACCATAGGACTTTGAAACACCCTGAATTTCGATTATTGAACTCATTGGGATACCTCAGCTTTATTCTCGTCCACACGAACGCCAAACCATTCGGGTTTGCGGTGGGCTAAATACCCCATAACACCGTCTTGAAAGTAAACCACGGTCACAACGATTAACGCTCCCAATGCAACCCATTGCCAACCCAGGAAGTAATTCCACGTCACTTCTTTAAAAACATGAAAAAGTATGGCACCAATAATGGGCCCCCATAAAGTTCCTTTGCCTCCGAGTAAGACACAAACCACCATAAAGATTCCAAGGTTAATCGTCTGATATGCCGTTTCGAGTGGTTCAAAGTGGATAAGCTGGAAAGCGGAAATTCCACCCACAATACCAATAAAAAATGCCGACATCGCCCAGGTGGTAAGCTTGTACCTCAAAGTATGAATACCCATAGCTTCTGCTTTTTCTTCATCATCGCGAATAGCGTTGATCGCGGCACCAAATCGGGTTGCATAAAGCCACTTAAGGAAAATAAACAAAACCACACCGGTAAAAGCAAAAAGAAAATAGAAAAGCAGTTTTCCATTATCCAGATCACCAGGATACACCGGTAAGGCAATACCCTGACCACCGCCAACCCATTCCCAGTTAGAGACAAGCTCACCGGCTGCGATGGCAACGCCCAGCGTTCCGATAGCGAAATAAGGCCCCCTTAGTCCGAACGTCACATAGCCAATGATCACAGCGCTTGCGGCGCAAAACAGCCCGGCACCAATTAGCCCAAGGAACATACCAAGAAAATACTGCTGGTCGGTAAACTTATAGACGCCGCCCCCAAAAGCATTGGTGTATCCCCCAACATCATAGGCAAGTGCAATGGTAATGATCGCCGCCACATACATTCCTGTGCCGTAGAAAACAATATTTCCCAACGAGTTATAACCCATTTGCCCACCAGTCATATCCCATGTCATCGCCACAATAATCATCAGCCATAAGGTTGCCAGCTGAGTTCGAAAGTCCGGGAAAGCAAAAGGCGCGATCAGTATAAACGCCAATAGAATTCCATAAAGGATTGATTTGTTATTTTTCATAGTAAGTTCCGTCACTCCACCCGACAATTATTGCAAGCTCTTACGCACTCGGCGCTGTTGAATTAGTCGATAGATCAATACCGAAATAAGCAGGAGAACTGCAATTGCCTGTTGGTAACCAATGCCGAAGATATGTGCGCCATATTGTTCCAGCGCACCAATACCCAGACCTGCCGCAATAACCCCGGGTAGATTTCCAAGACCTGCCGCAGTAACAATCACAAATGCCCTGACAGAATGAGTGATGCCATAGAAGGGCTGAATAACCCAAACCATAACAATAATAGCTCCCGCTGCACCACAAATAGCGGCATTCAGTGAAAATGTAAACGAATAAACTTTTTCCGTATCAATGCCAAGAACTCTTGCAGCCCGGGCATCCTGAGCCGTTGCCCGGATCGCCTGACCCATACGGCTGGATTTCATGAATATGATAACGCCCGCAGCAAGAACCGACGCCATCAGAACACCAATCAATTTGGCAACCGGCACATCGATTAGACCGTCAAAGAAATAAAGGGTTTTATAGTCCAACGACACACTCTGGGTATCGGAACCAAACATCAAATTGAGAAGCTGCGCCATCATGATTGCTAATCCGAAGGTCGCAAGTAAGGAGGTAAACAGATCCCTCTCGATGACTCGGGAGATGACGAGTTTATAAATGACCCATCCGATACCCCATAATACGATGAAGGCAACAGGCACCCCCAGCAACGGCGGTAAGCCCTGCTGGGTCATCCACCATGCTACATACCCGCCGGCAATAACGAAATCACCCTGGGCGAGATTTTTTACGTTCATCACTCCCCAAACCAGGGCTAACCCATAAGCGGCAAGTGCAAATAGAGCCCCAATCATCACACCATCGAGAATTATCTTCAGGTTGACGATAGGAAACTCAGCGAGTAACGATAAGTTGATAAGTATCTGGTCCATAGTGCTGGAATATTCTCTGATAGGGGCAGAAAACCGGAGGAAACCCTGGGCTTAAAACAAAACCGGATATCATAATGATATCCGGTTTGTTATGAAACGCCTGCTTACTGCGCTTTACGCGGCCAGTTAAGAGGGTGGGAAGCAAATGCAGATGGAGCAACTACGTTGTATTCTCCGTCCTGGATCTGACGAAGTACCATGGGCTTGGCAATATTGTTACCCGCTTCTGAAAACTTGATTTGCCCGTAGAAAGTTGAAAGATCAGTGGCAGAAATCGCATCTCTTACCGCTTCTTTATCAAGAGTACCTGCTCTTTCGAATGCATCTTTGAAAACATAAACAGCCGCAGAAGCCTGGGCGGTTTGATAAGGAACTTTTTTGTTTTCATACTCAGTGTAGTTCGCTTTGAATTCAACCTCATACTCCGCAGCAGTTCCAAAAAGCGAGTCACTGTAAGTCAGGGTTTCAGCCCATTGAGTCGAACACAGGATATCATTGGCAGCTGTACCAAATTTACCCACAACGTCCGCTGCCTCACAATGCGTCATTGCAATCATCGGTACATTCAGATTCTGCTCACCAATTTGGCGAACGGCGGTCGCTGCACCTTTGGAGTGTCCACTGACAATTAATACATCAGGCTTTAATAACTTGACCTTGGTCAGAATAGCACTCATGTCAGAAAGATCACGGGGAAGCTGCTCATCAACAACGATTTGCATGCCAACTCTTTTCGCATCTTCAAGTACACCCGCTCGGATATCGAGAGAGAAAGGATCATTCTCAACCGCTACAGCTACTTTTACATCAGAAACTTTACCACCAGACGCTTTTGCCTGTTCAGCCGCTAATGTGATGGCTGAAGCCAGATATTGTTCAGAAGTAGAAAGCACCGCAAACAGATATTTGTAACCTTTGTTAAACAGTGAACGGGATGCACCCTCCGCTTCAACCATGGGGATTTGGTATTTTTCCGTAACAGGAGCAATTGCCTTGGTTAGACCGGAAGAATATGGGCCAAGCATGTATTGAACTTTATCCTGATTGATCAATCTTTCAGCCAGTGTTGCACCTCTGTCACCTTTTGATTCATCATCATAATAGATGGCTTTAAAGTTGTAACATTTATCACCAATTTTTACGCCGCCGTTTTCAGCAATCTTCTTAAATGCAAACTCATATCCATTTTTCGCATGAATACCATTTGTTGCATATTTGCCTGTCAGCGAAATAGCAGAACCCAGAATCAGCTCCTCGCACTCCTGGGAGATGCTGCCTTGGGACATTAGCATGCATGCGCCAGCCATTAGCCCGGTTAATGCAGTGATTTTTTTCATGAAATTATTTCCTCGCATTGGTTTTACAAATAAGGTTTTACAAAGTTTTGAACCGCTTTTTATAACTATTCTCGCGATAGTATATACAGGTTTCCATTTTTATTTCAAACAATCTATAAATATATCCCTAACACCGACGCTCATTGGGTTAAGGTGTGAACTAGGATTCTGCGAGATAAGATTCCACGCCCGTCCTCAGGGATCTCCGGTAGTAGCACAGATGCTTTATCATGCCCGATCATGGTTATTCCCGATCATAGTTATTATTGAGTGCCAGTCCGATTGCCAGCCCCATTCATTGCCAGTCCGATAGGCATTCCTCAAGGGTCCTGGTAGCTCTGGTCATCCGAGTGACAAAAAACACGCCTAACAGGGTCATACCCACCAGAGTGTAGATGAGCGCCTCCCAGCTATAACGCTGATAGAACACTGAAGGTAGCCAGGAACCCAGCGCTCCACTTGCGTAATAGATTGACACATACAAGCCATTTACCACGCCCTTGTGTTCTTTCGCATAATAGTTAACCAGCCCCGATAAAGTCGCGTGAATAAAAAACATCCCTGCTGAAAAACTTAACATCATGAACCAGATGAAGTGTATTTCCGTGGTTAAATAAGCTACCAAACCAATAACGTTTAGGCCGAGCCCCCAACACAATGCCCGACCTGCCCCACCGAAAAATGAGATGATTTTTTCATTGTAGATAGCGATTGGCATACCGATAAGATAACCCAAATAAAATAGCGAAATATCGAAAGCAGAAATACCAGGACTAATCTCAGTGAGGCGAAAAGGCAGTAGATTCAACATGCCAGAGAAGACGAAGAAAATGAAAAACAGCGCAAGATAACCGTGGGCAAAAAGAGGAGAACGAAGCACACGGGTAATGGAACGGCGATCCAGTCTGGCAAAACTCAGTATGGCATCAGCTGCGATATATCGCAGCAACAAAAGTGATAGAGCCAAAAGCGTTGCAGTGAATCCAAAAATCCATTGCCACCCAATGGCATCGGCAATCAATCCGGCGAACAACCTGCTGGAAAATCCACCCAGTATAGTGGTCGCGATGTACCACCCCATTACCTTTCGCACACTGTCCTTCGACGACATTGACGAACAGTACGTCATTAGTGCTGTGAAAATACCGGGTAATAGACATCCCTGAAGAAAACGCAAAACAAGAAACTGCCACAAATGAGTGGCAAAGAGAAATAGAAGCTGATTGATGGCTAATAAAGCCACCGCGAAAAACAGTACCGTTCGAGCAGGAATAGCCTGAAGAAAGTACCCATAGATAATTGGCGCGATGGCCAGCGGGACCAGTGTCACAGTAATGAACAGGGTTGCATCATTAGCCGAAATGCCCAATTCGGATACCAATAACGGCAATAATGGTTGAGGGGTATATAAGGTGCAAAACGAAAAATAAGTGATGCACAAAATAGCAAACAGAGTTCTTTTTTCCATCACCCCTTCTCTTCGGTCGAAATCAGTTCTTTGGCTTCCTTTGGGGATTTGATGGAACAGGGTATTTTTTTAGAGTCTTTCAATTAATAATGGCGATCAAAATGGAATGGGAATTGATAGCGAGATAAACCACAATAGAGTCACGGGTCATAAAGTTATTGGCCTACCAATGATAGGCTTTATGATAAAGCATCCACTCAATCAAAAAACCGGTAGTTAGCTACTTTTCTTCCGTCTCCATAACCACCCAACAAACGGAACCAGCATTGCGGTCCAAAGCCATTGCCAATTATTTTTGAAGAAGTGAGAAATTTTTTGTTCCACTGTGACATTCACATCTATGGTCTTATCAAAGGTTCTGATTGCCCTGGGAGTGTCACGCCCATCAATTTCCAATAAAACGCTCAAGGTCAGGTGCAGCTTATGCCTGCCTTCTTCTTTTGGATGTATTTCCATTTCCACTGGGTCTGTTGGTGCTCCGAAATAACCTGTACTTCTGGGGTAATCCTCGTAATCTGAAACATTGAGCCAGAAAGGGAAGCCTGCATTCTGTTGCTGATTTTTATGGTGGCCCCCACTTTCTGACCTTCCTCAATAATCGACTGTTTCAGTTGCTCTGTGGTCTCGGCAATACTGAGTATCAGCTGAACTAGCGCAGAGTCGTCTATATTAATGTTAGTTGGGACATTGAAGGCAACAGCCCCTGTTTCCATTTCATTAAGCAATTGATCCACTCTGGTGAACGCAGAAGCATCACGGGAGCTTTCTTTGGAAGAAGAAATATCAAAAGAAGAGCCATTTTCAAATCGCCCAACCATATGCAAATATAGAATAAATGCCAGAACGGTAGAAAATACCGCAGCACCGATTATAATTTTCCAAAAGAGTTTCATTATTATCTTCAATGGATCATCATCAATGGGAAAAAGTTCTGCTCATCGGTCTGATAGCAGGTTAGAGTCATGGATTAATTATGGATTAATATGGTGATCATATTGCTCTCTTTTCAGAGTGGCCAAATAGTATCGAGTAATGGCACTCGGTAATGACACTGAGTAATAACATTGAGTAAAGTATACCCGAACCCTCATAAGACCTCTTCTGGAACAGAAAAAATCAACCATGACAATTCAACGACTCATTGAAGATCGATACGGACTACCACTTTGTGACCATTTTCCCCAATGCGGTGAAGAGCACTCACAAAGTGGACACACCACCCAACCAACTGAGGATAATTCAACCCTTAGAACCATTCTCCAACATGCTTCGGCGAGAAAGTTTGAATCTGAAAAAATTCAGGAGTCGCTGATGCAACTGTTATTCGCCACAGCATTTTCAGCTCCTTCAAAATCCGATCTCCAACAGGTCAGTGTAGTTCGAATCACAGATCCATCCCAACGAAAGCGCATTATCAGTTCCAACCCTAAAATCGCCTGGACCGAACACGCACCACAATTCATGGTTTGGTGCGCAGACAATCGACGAATTCGGAAAGTATGCGAAGAAAAAGACTATCCCTTTGCCAACGACCATCTCGATTCATTTATGAACGCGGCGGTGGACGCTGGAATTGTTATGCAGACCTTCATCATCGCCGCAGATTCCGTTGGCTTACGCTGCTGTCCTATTAGCGAAGTCAGGGACAATATCGAGTCTCTATCCATGGAACTGAATTTACCAGAGCATGTATTTCCAGTCGCCGGATTATGTGTGGGGTGGCCCAGCGAGTCTCCTTCGACTAGCATGCGTCTACCATTGAATATTACCGTGCATGTCAATAAATACGATGATGAAGAGGCGTTATTCCGGATCTCGGACTATGATCATCGTCGAGAGGCCATTGATCAACCTCCCACAGAAAAGCAACGTCAGCCCGAGCGTTTCGGTATTGCTGATATTTATGGTTGGTCTGAAGATCGGGCGAGACAATATTCCGTACCACTTAGATCAGGTTTTGGCTGCTATATTAGAAAACAGAGGTTCAACCTTTGCTAAGGTCATTCCTGGGATAAGTCCTAAAGCCAGGCTTACAATACATGAGATAGATGAAAGGACATGTAGAAAATCAACAGGTATCAGGTCAAGAGCCAGTTATGGAGTCGCCTCGTACTGCGCCAATGGCTGCAAGAATCGCGCCGGTAATATAAATGGATAGTCCAATCAACGTCACCATGGAATAGTCAACCCTACCCTCTACGAGCTGTAACGCAAACACCACAAGGGTCCCAATGCAGTCAAGGCGCCCAGGGTCAAGGTGGAAACCAACGGCACCGCCTTTTGTAGCAAATACAAGGGTGGAATGGCCAATAAAAACCCAATCAGGGCATAATACGCCAACTCCATGTTATCCATAGGCTCACTCGGCTCAAAGTCCCAATAAACCAGCAAGCCAGTGACCAGCACATAGATAGGCAATCGCAGACCCAATACCGCGCTGGGTCCGATACCAGCGTTGTTCATGCGTTTGGAGTAAACCAGAATCAACGTAAAAAACACCCCATCAAGTACGGCAAGCAACACTCCCAGTATGGCGGATAATGAGCCGCCACGAACGAATCCGGCGAGTCCCCATATGGTGATCACCGCTAAAAACAACACCCCCAGGAAAATCAGTATATTTCCAGTTGCTTCAAATGGATTACGCATCGGTTCTCCCTCACGAACCCCCAACCGATAAAGAACATAGGCCGTCAGTGGCATACAGCCGGACGAAATCGTATAAGTCACCGCAGGCTCAACCAATTGCACGGATGTGAGATAGGCTGTGAATGTTACCACTGCACCAAGATTCACTGCCAATAGTTCCCCGAGCGCAATATTGAACTGATCGCGACGAAATAGGAATGTACCGCCAATGAATACCAGCGTCGTAATACCGAACACAAGAAAGCCAAAAAGATAAGGACTCATCTTTTGGAAGAGCCCGCCGAAGAAAACGAATTGCGCTGACTCCAGAGTCACAAATGTGAGAGTCAGTAAGACACCCAAGGTCGATTTACTCATTCACTCTACCGTATTAATGTTGTTTTGATGTCTGGAGATGGATGATTTTCCAACTCGTTTTGTGAATCTTTTTAGGGTTGAAAATGCTAGTAGCAGTAAGACTAACCGAAACAAAATCGACTACCTGGCATGTCTGGCTACCCACCTGATAGTACCATTTCAGCGACGGGCACTTTGATTCCACCGACTCAATATTGATAAACCAAAATCAGGTTTCAACAATGAACTGCATAATCAGCGTACACGCCAAAACAAACAATAGCCCGTAAAGTATCATTCGGTAGGTTTCCATGCCCATTTTCTTTCCAATTCGTCGTCCCATCAGCAATGCGGCCAACGCAACCATAGAAAGTGGGATAGTTTGGTAAACCAGCATTGAGCTCACAAAACCCTCCAGACCAAGCACCCCAATTTGAGCCGTTTTATCCAAAAGAAAACAGGTATTCAATATTGGAATCATCTCCAATCTCTTAAGACCAATGCCAAGCAGATAAATAACCAAAACAGCAACCATAACATTGGTAGTCCCTGCGGATACTCCTGCGACAAAACCAAATGCTGCCATTACCAAATAATTATCCGCGCTAACCCAGGGATTAGAAAGACGATCTGAAAAGGTTGTAACCAAAAACAGGAAAATCAAGAATGCCAACACCAGGCGGAAAGGAGATGGATCGAAAATAACCAGCAAATAACTCCCTATCAAGGCACCGATTAGCGCCGCAAAAAAAAGCCACCAATATTGGCGAAAAATATTCTGATAGTTCCCACTAAGCCAGATACTCGCAACATTCACCATCACGGTTGGGAGCAGGGTAAACAAAATTGCCGAACGCACATCCATAAAAACCGTGATCAGTGGCGTCGCAACCATGGGAAATCCAATCCCCATGGTGCCATGCACCAAACCCGCAAAAGCAATAATCACTACCAGCAATAGATAGTGAATAAGAGACAGGTCTGTCAACCATGACATCACGAATAACCAATCACGAGGAGACAGATATCAATCAAAATAAAACCGCTTGTGCGCTGGTAATGGATTCAAAATCCAGGTTTACGAAAGGTAAGATTCCATCCGCTACCGGTTGAATCTGACGATCAATATAATGCTGATAATCAATTTGACTAGTGAGGTATTCGATAGGCTCAGGGCCATTTAGAGTCATGACGTAGCTGATCCAGCCTTTGGATTGATAGCGAAGCTGTTTACCCAGATCGTGATTTCGCTGATCCGCCAGCCTTGCCGCTCGCACATGAGGCGGAACATTTTTGACGTAGAGGTCAAGTTTTCTACGTAGCTGCTTTCGGTATATCAGCTTGTCGTCATTTTGTCCTCTTAAGGTGTTTTCCACGGTTTGTTTCACAAGTTCCGCAGGATTCTTATCGGAAAAAACCAACTCATAAAGTTCCGCTTGAAACTCTTTTGCCAAATCCGTCCAATCCGTTCTAACGTTTTCTAGCCCCTTAAAGACGATTTTTGATTTCAATTCACCGGAATCACTCGATCGAGTTGAAATCAATCCGGCGTAGCGCTTTTTGCTACCTGCCTCGGAACCCCTAACCGTTGGCATTAAGAATCGGCTAAAGTGCGTTTCAAATTCAATCTCCAGATAGCACTCCAGATCAAACTCGGCCTTCAGCTTGTCTCTCCAATTTTGATTAATCAGCTTAGCGATTTCATTTCCAGCTTTCAGGCAGGTTTTTACTTCTGGCTCCCCCTGTAACCAGACAAAGATAGAATCAGTATCGCCATAAATAACCTGATACCCCAGCGCTTCGATCCACTTTTGGGTAGTCTGCAAAATCTCATGTCCACGCATGGTAATGGAACTTGCCAATCTGGGATCATAAAATCGACACCCGCCTGCCCCCAACACGCCATAGAACGAATTCATCAGGATTTTTATGGCCTGAGAGCGAACCGTATCATTATTCTTTTTTGCGATATCCCGCTGTTTCCATAGATCGGTAATGATCTCCGGTAGAAAGTGTTTTTTTCGATCAAATTTGGCGCCGCGAAAACCTTCTATGGCATTCTCTGGGGATTTAAGACCTTCAATCAGCCCCAACGGGTCAACCTTGAAAGTCCGAATGATGGACGGATACAGACTTTTAAAATCCAGCACCAGAACATTCCTGTAAAGCCCTGGCAAGGAATCCATGACATATCCACCGGGACTGGTTAAGCCCCCTTCCCCGGGAATCACTGGAGCCACATAACCTGAGCGATGTAATCGCGGCAAATAAAGATTCGTAAACGCTGTCACCGATCCACCAGCCCGATCCAGCTCCAGGCCTGTCAGCTGCCCCCGTAGTTGAAGAAAATCAAGCATCTGGGTGTGCTCAAAAACCTCCAGTACCAACAGGCAGTCCTGTATATTGTATTCCGCCAGTTTTCTTTTGTTATAAAGAAAATTGTGTTTGATTTCCGCGAAGCGATCGTCCACATCCTGTTCGACTTTTTTCCCCTTTGATAACAACTCCCTTGAAACGGACTCCAATGAAAAACTCGGAAAACTGTAAGTGGCCGATTTAAGGGAATCAATACCGTCAATGGCTACCCGACCTGGAATGTTGATAAAACCCTTTTCCTTGTCCTCCGGAGCATCGCGCCACTTTGCAAGTTGATTCGCTCTACCAATCTGAAACCTGATGCGATGGAAATTGGCCCGTTGGTATAATATCCGAAAATCAAAATTCACCAGACTCCAACCAATAAAAATATCCGGGTCCACGACCCGAATTCGATCTATCAAACCCAGCAGCAATTGTTTCTCATCATCGAACCAAATAATTCCAGTCTTCTTTTGAGTTACCTTTCCATCTTGCTCACTACCGCCATCATCACTCGGTCGACCAATCATTAGAACTTCGTCTACGGAATGGGAATCATTGCTCTGCAAGGAACCAATGGATTCCCCGGGCAGGGTCCGATGGGACAATCCAATGGAGAATAGCTCTCCAGTGAGCTCGCATTCAATATCCAGAGAAGTCAATTTCAAAGGAGGGCGATATTCCGTCGCCTTTACCCGACACCGCACATATTCCAGGTAACCTCTTCGCTGCAAGGCATGGCCAGTAAATTCAATACCACCGCAGATAAATCGTTCGACCAGAAACCGTTCATGTAGACGAATATCCCCTTCCAGCACTTCAATGCCAGCGCGTTTTAAACCTTCTTGAGAACGAAAGAAAATCTGGATAGTGGGACAATAAATGCCGCATACAGGGTAATGATTGAAGGTATTCAGTTCCAGGGGTTTTATCTCCATCTGAAGACCCAACTCTCCCAAAACTATTCTAGCCTGCCCGGAGTCGGATTGACTAATAAAGAAAATCGGACGTTCACCCTGGAATTTAAGCTGCACGGGTCCATGGTCAGTGGCAACCCATAACTCAATTTCAGTACCCTGGTGAGTATCTCGGCTATTCCGGGTCAATAAAAACCCTTTATGTAACTCCAACCCTTCGGTTGAGCCACTATGAACCGGACCTTCACCCCTGGGGTCTGTGGCCGTGGGTTGCGGGCTTTGATGTGTGGAGATATGTTTTGATTTCGAGGTTGTCAATTTACCGCCTACATCAATCATCGCTCAAACTTGAGGCGAAACAGTAAAAGGAATAGCGAGCCAGGTATGACATGCAATGGTAACTCATCATATCTCCTGGTCTTTTTCAAAAGTATCTATCCCAATACCTGGCCAATATCTGGTCAATACCTGGATCCTCGAATCTGGATCTCTGGTCTGGATCTTCGGGCCCGCATTGTTGGACCTAATCCAGGGAAACCGGAAGAGAGCATGAATTAAACCCATCCACCAGAACTGATGGGACTCGTTAAAAACGAAGCATCGCCAGATCCAGCATGGATCGATGTTCCTCATCCAATAACGGTCTTAAACATTCGGCTTTACCCTGAATATCTCCCAAATCTATTTGACTAATATTAATATGCCCCAATTTACGATTTTCTCTTTTTTCCTTGGCGTACCAATAACAGTGTACCCCATCTATCTGGTTCCAGTGGGGATGGTAATCACAACCAATGAGGTTCATCATCAAAGTAGATCGAAAAGAAGGGACTTTAGGGAATACTACTCCGCTCAAAGCCCTGATATGCAAATCGAATTGATTTACTCCACTCCCGGTTTGACTCCAGTGTCCACTATTGTGAACCCGGGGAGCCAGCTCATTCACCATAAGCTTGCCATCCACTTCAAAGCACTCCATCGCCATCACCCCCACATAGTTAAGCCTCTCCATAATTTTAGTTAACATTTGCTCAGCTTCCGCCTGCAGATGTGAACTTGCTCTGGCCGGAGCGATACTAAATCGCAAAATTCCTTGATGATGGTGATTCTCAGCTAATGGATAGAACAACGTTTGACCGTTAGAGGCTCGGGCACCGACTAAAGAAACTTCCCTGGAGAAATCCACTTTTTGCTCTGCAATCAACTCACCAAAGGCCGATGGTGGAATGTCATGTTGTATGCCTCGAGGTATCACCCACTGCCCTTTCCCATCGTAACCACCTCTAGTGGTTTTGATAATCAGGGTTTCCCCTAATGCGTCATGAACCGCAGGCAAATCATCCACCACCTGTAGCATCTGCCAGGGTGCATTATTAACTCCAATTTCATCCAACAAGCTTTTTTGTCGATTTCTAGCCGGCAGGATATAGAACGCACTGCCATTGGCCCACAAATTTGAATCCCTTAACGCTGTTACCAGTTCATTGTTCGGCAAGTGTTCCATTTCCGCCGTGATCACTGAATAACGACGGAGTAGAACAGTCAAATCCGTATCAACCCGAAGATTCGATGTACCCGGAATCAATTGGTCAGTCGCCGTATCCAGACGATCCACCACTACCCCAAGGTGAGTCGCCGCTTCTGCCATCATTAGACCAAGTTGTCCTCCACCGAGGACCAGAACGGGATGATTATGCAAGTGCCAGACTCCGTAGGATTGCCAGACTCCGTGGAATTGCCACGAACGTAGTTAGCAATAGCAGTAAAGATGGCACACTGCTATGCGTTTTGATAGCTTGAACCCCAAGCCAAGATGGAAGACTGAGTTTTGTGTTTTTCATTCGACCGGCAGGGGAATTATGTGGACCGGGGGTCATCGCGCTCCAACACAGTTTGCGTCTGCTCTGAGCGCCAGGCTTCCAGCCGTTCGGCTAGATTGTCATCTTCCAGCGCCAGAATTTGCGCCGCCATCAGACCCGCATTGAATGCGCCGCTATCTCCGATAGCCAGAGTGCCCACAGCTACGCCTTTGGGCATTTGAACAATGGAGAGCAAGCTGTCCCATCCGCTTAACATTCGACTTTTCACTGGGACGCCAAGCACTGGCAGTGAGGTACAGGCCGCAATCATACCTGGCAAATGCGCAGCCCCTCCTGCACCAGCAATAATGACTTTAAAACCGTCTTCCTTTGCATTCGTGGCAAAGTCCATCATCTTTTTTGGTGTGCGATGGGCGGAAACCACACGGGTGTGGTAGCCCAGTTGGAATAATTCAAGCGCTTCACATGCCTTTATCATGGTATCCCAGTCGGACCTGGAACCCATCACTACCGCTACCTTTGCCGCTACCCTTAGTTTACTCATACTGATTATATTTCATACTGATCATATCCACTTAACGTCCTCCCCGTAACACGCTGACCCTGGCACCCTGCCCTTAGCACCCCGGCTCTTCTTATCGCGGCTCCGTATCGGAGCAAAACCAGGAAAATTTTCCTGACCCAACTCTATCCTCTGGACTTCCATTTTGAATTTGTTATATAACCCTTCAGGAGTCGTGGCGTGACATACTCTTTCATAAAACAGTTAATTATCTGCAAATAATCATCTATAAATAATTAACTATAAGCAATCAGGAAGAACCAGAAATAGTCGACTTAGTTATTTGATTTTAAACAAAAAATTTATCAGTCACGATATAATACCCAGAATTCACATTAACGATCAGATCACTATTTTCATTGATGCGCCCGGGAATGTGTACGGGGCTTTATCTACAGGACTCCTGCAGGGTTTTTATAAGGTTTTCTTCGTGGAGTTTAAGCTTGGAATGATCGCGATAATCTACAATGAAGTCAAGGCCAGCGCCTTATCGTTCCAATACAAAAAGAGCCCCATGAGTGAATTTTCAGGTCTTACAATAACAGTCATGACAAGGCCAGATCTGGTAACGACCAAACTAACCAGAAATGAGATCTAAACGATACTCAGGAGCGAAGGCTGTTGGAAAAGCAACCTATCCCGGCTTTTATTCTTTCGTGTTTGCATGTTTCGCCTTTTTTTGGTCTATTCACAGTTCAGGACATTGACGATGAAGAATAAAAAAGTGTGTAGTAAACGATCAGGAATTACCTGAATTTGAAACTCTGATTTTCTTTCTAATTTTCTTTCCTATTTCTTTGACATCCGCCACCAATCCCACATCGGAACTATCGCATGAAAGTCATCCAAACCTATCCCCAGAGTTTTTCAGAAATCGAAAACACCTGGATCACATTGAGTGATGGTTGTCAGCTTGCCGCGAAAATCTGGCTGCCTGAACAGGCCAACCCGGAAATGGAAAATCACCAGCCCGTTCCTGCCATTCTTGAATACCTACCCTATCGAAAACGGGACGGCACCCATGAGCGGGACGCCATGACCTATCCCTGGTATGCCGGAAACGGTTACGCCGGAATCCGGGTGGACATGAGAGGCAACGGGGATTCCGATGGATTGATGCACGATGAATACCTACTCCAGGAACAGGACGACGCATTGGAAGTAATCGAATGGCTGACTCAACAACCCTGGTGCGACGGCAATGTGGGAATGATGGGCATTTCCTGGGGTGGATTCAACGCCCTACAAGTCGCAGCAAGAAAACCCAAGGCCTTAAAGGCAATCATCTCCCTTTGTTCCACAGACAATCGTTATACCGACGATATCCACTATAAGGGCGGTGCTTTACTCATGGAAAACCTTGGTTGGGCAAGCACCATGTTCTCCTATTCTTCACGGCCACCAGATGCTGCACTCCGTCCTGATGATTGGAGGGAAGTCTGGCTCAATCGATTAGAAAATACGCCACTGCTATTGGAAAAATGGTTACAACACCCCCATCACGATGAACTTTGGAAACACGGCTCCATCGATGAAAATTATGCGGATGTTGAAGCTGCAACCTTGTTGATTGGCGGTTGGCATGATGCATACAGCAATAGCATTCCAAGAATGCTGGAACACCTTGAATGCCCTCGAAAAGGTATCACCGGACCCTGGGCCCATAAATATCCCCATTTCGCTGTCCCTGGGCCCCAGGTTGGTTTTCTTCAGGAATCACTACGCTGGTGGGACTATTGGTTAAAAGGAATTGATAATGGAATCATGGATGAACCCATGTACCGAGCCTATATGATGGATAGCGTTCCACCCAAACCCAGTTATGCGGAACGCCCCGGAACGTGGATCGGAGAAAATCAATGGCCCTGTGAAAATATTGAATCCGTTAGTTTTTATCTAAGCCCCAAGGGACTGAGTCAAGCCATTGGCGAATCTGCGGAATACGCCATTAAGTCCCCCCAGGACACTGGCGGAAATGGCGGTGAATATTGCATTATATGGCTTGGTCCAGACTGGCCCACAGATCAACGGGATGACGACGCCAGATCACTGACCTTTGACGCCGACATTATGTCTGGAAATCTCGCCCTCTTTGGAGCTCCCGTTATGCATTTGGAACTAACTGCAGATAAACCAGTGGGTAATATCACGGTGAAACTATGTGATGTTGCTCCTACTGGTGAAAGCACGCTCATCACCTATGGTGTGTTGAATCTGACCCATCGTAATGGCCATGAAAACCCGAAACCCATGACTCCAGGGCAAACGGAAACCATCCAGTTCAAACTGGACGACTGTGGTTATATCATCCCCCATGGACATCGCATACGGGTCTCCGTCGCCACAGCCCATTGGCCACTAATTTGGCCCGCCGGCGAAGATACAACACTAACACTTCATAGTCCGAACAGCTTCATCGAACTCCCGGTTTTTGATCAGAGCAAAAACCAGCATCAAAACCAGCCAGTGACTCTGCCTGAACCCCTTATTTGCCAACCCTATGACCAGGAAGCCCTCCAACCTGCTGACAGCTATCGTCGGGTCACCAAAGATATTGCCGGAGAAATGACTCAAGTAGAAATACTGAATGATTTCGGTAAGACAAAAAGCAATGTCCACGGACTGATCAAGCATGAAACCAATCATGAGCTCCACCAAATTAACCCGGCTGATCCCAATAGCGCAAAAACCGTGATCACTGGCATGCAATCTCTTCAGCGTGATGAATGGAAAGTAAAAACCGGAACAACCACCGAACTAACCTGCGACTCTTCGAACTTCTATATTAAGGCTAATCTGATTGCCTATGAAGGAGATAAAATCGTGTTTGAGCGAAAGTGGGATACCCAGGTTAAACGTCAGCTTTGAAAGTCAGGACTGAAAGTCGGGACTGGGAATCGGGGTTGGGAATCGGGGTTGAGAGTCAGGATTGAGCGCCAGAACCAAGCCCTGACGCCATGATGTTGTAACAGATTCCAGGCATATAAGTAGACAAATCATTGACGTAATGCCTTCCTGGTACAATCTGTTCCTGATCAACATAAATTCGACGTGTCCTTGACCCGTATAGCCATTACCAGAAACAACATTGACATGATCGATCAGGGAAAATTAGATGAGATTCAGCAATACCGTATTAACCGGATTCGCGGTTGGTTGAATAAAACTGATTGCGCTGGCGTCATTTTGTTTGACCCAGTCAACATTCGCTACGCAACCGGGAGCCGAAATATGCAGGTATGGACCATGCATAATCTCTGCCGATATGCCCTGATTCTGGAAAGTGGAAAAGTGGTGCTATTCGAATTACCAAGCTCGATGCACTTATCCCAAAACCTTATCCACATTGATGAAGTCAGACCCGCTTTTTCCCGGATTTTATTGTCGTGGGTAATCGCTGTCGGGAAATCTCCACTCGCCTGGTCGCTGATCTACAAACCGTATTAGGAGAAGCCGGGGTAACTGGAGAACAAATTGCTATCGATCGAGTAGACCTTGAACTCGTTCTGGCCTTTCAACGGGAGAAAATCCAATTGATCGATGGAAAACCCATTATGGAACGGGCTAGATCGGTAAAATCATTAGTAGAAATTGAGATGCGTTGACCGAATCACTTCGTCCCTGTGAGCAAAGTGTGGCCGACATGAAGGCACAATTGGAGCCGGGTATGACAGAATCCCAGGCAATGGCATTGATGGTTAAAGGTTCCATTGATCGGGGAGGTGAATATCCAGAGACCCGCTTGCTAACCAGTGGCCCGAGGACCAATCCCTGGTTTCAGGAAACTTCCGACCGGGTTATTGAGAACGGTGACATGCTCGCCTTTGATACCGACATGATTGGACCCATGGGTTTTTATAACGACATTTCCCGTAGCTGGGTTGTGGGAGACAAGAAACCAAACAATACCCAAAAGTATCTTTACAACCTTGCCCATGAACAACTTCAACATAATCTTGAATTACTCAAACCCGGTATCGGTTTTCTGGAGTATTCGGATAAAGCCTACCAACTCCCGGACAATTGCTTACCAAATCGGTACGCCGATGTTGCGCATGGTTGCGGCCTTGGAGTGGAGTACCCCTTTATCTGGTATCGGGAAGACGAAGAATGGGGGGCGTATGACGGCATTTTCGAAGAAAACATGGTGGTCTGTATCGAATGTTATGTGGGGGAGTTGCACGGCCATGAAGGCGCAAAACTTGAGCAGCCGGTGTGGCTTCGGTCCGATGGGCCGGTGTTATTGTCAACGTTTCCCATGGAAACCGACTACCTGGCTTAGCAATCGTCAAACGAACAGATTATTTTCATAATGGAATTCCCAGAAAACCAGTCCGAACTGAACAATAACGAGAACAGATGAAATTCCAGGATGATTCATTCTACCCAACTTGATCTGTTCAAAAGCCCTAAGCCAATTGCCCCTTCGATCACTTATGTAGACCGCTTTCTTCAGGAGCACAAAGAGTTCTTTGACTTTCTGAAGGCCAACATTCGCTGGAATCACCAATTCCAATCCAGAAAAACAGCCACGTTTGGGGTGTCCTATGGTTACAACGGAAAACACTATCAATTTCGAACCTTACCTGAATTCCTGGATCCGCTTTGCGACCAAATTGAAGAGCATTTTGCATACCGACCGAACAGCTGCCTGATTAACAACTATCCCGATGGCAATCATTACATTAGTTACCACTCAGACGGGGATATGGAAATGAATAAACACACTGGAGTCTCGATCGTATCGCTGGGCATAGCTCGGGAGATGGCATTTCGAAACATATCCGACCCATCGATAAAATGCTATTACCCCTTACAACCCGGTTCTGCAATATACATGGATGATGCTGTTCAGACAGATTGGCAGCATGGCATCCCAAAAACCAAAGCGCTAGGACATCGCATTAGTTTGTCTTTCCGTTCATTGATAGTGAGATAGTTAATGGTGAAATAGTTGATAGTGAAATAGTTGATAGTGAAATAGTTCAAAATATTCGTCCTCGGAACATGCACTAGAACAAAATAATCGCTAAGGAGACCATTGAAAGAATCACTGCGGAGACTGTCTGACTGAGAACTGAAGTTTCGACTTACTCAGACCCACTTGGGAAAAACTGTTGCTTTAAACTGGCAATCTTCCAATCATAAATGGGACATGATATTCAGTGTCATCCCTGCAGGGTCCCGCACAAAAAACCGCCGTACGCCCCAAGGTTCGTCCTGCAGCTCATAGACGATCTCACCGCCATATATAACTGCCTTTTTATATGCAACGTCCACATCATCCACCTCAATGGAAACATGCGGAACCGACGTACCGCCTCCTCCCTCGGAGGCAAAAGACAATTATGGATGGCTCATTTGGTCGGAAGCAAAGGTAAAGATCCATCCCTGGTCCATCACAATTTTAAGATCAAGCACCTGCTTGTAAAAGGTCTTGATTTGTTCCCCATCAACCACCGAGGGCTTTGTGGAAAAATTGGCCACAATACGTTTTACAGCCATAATCGAAATACCTCCATTGACGAAGCTGGTGAGCTTTGGGGTTCCACTACAATTTTAAACAGCAATCTCCCTAATTAATCTCAGTAGGTGGATTGATCAGGATGCATTACTTATTCGATTTTGAATCTCTGCCAACCTTGCCCATTGCTGCAGTGTAGTCGGCAAAATTAAAATTACTTCCATAAAACCCCATGTGTAGGTAATAATTGAAAAAAGCATCCCCGGGGTAGCTCCTGGAAGGCTCGTACTTCTCCATAAGTTAAAGACCAAAAATGATGTGAGAAATATAAATCAGAATATTTTCCAGTAGAACGCCCACCCCAGTAAGACTTATCCTCTAGGGCTGATTAAAGAATAGATTTGATACACTAGGATTCTTTGACCCTAGCATGGCGCAATTTTTAGTAAAGCCTTTTGACTATGCGTAATTTACATTCCAGCTAACATTGTTTTTCTATACAGGACTCATGCACAGAAGTTACTGCGCAAGCTCAAGCATACGGTAGCCATCACCATCTGTCTCCCTTAATAACTTATTCTTTTTTGCATAATCATAGGGTGTTTTTCCCAGCATGTCTTTCACATGGGTTTCCGCCCCTGATGTTATTAGCGCCGCGATTACTGCTGGGTCGGCATTCCCAATGGCCGCTATGTGTAATGGCGTTAAACCATCAGATGAAAGCGCATTTACTTCAGCACCTGCTTCAATCAATATTTCTAACATTTCAGGAAAATTCGTATATGCTGCAGCATGCAAAGGGGTGAAACCCTCATCATTGATCGCATTTATCCTGGCACCGGAATCGATCATTACCCTGATCACCGCCGGGGTTCTATTCGCATCGGCAGCAATATGCAAAGGCGTATAGCCATCTCTGTTAAGATCCTCCAATGCTGCTCCCGCATTGATCAGGGTATGGATTACTTCAGGATTCCTCGTTCCCTTTGCTGCTGCGTGTAGCGGTGTGTACCCTGCCTGCTGTGCTCGTGAACCAACCTTTCCCGACGCATTGACATCTGCTCCCGCCTTGAGCAAAACGGTAAGTACTTCAGTATTCGGATTCGCAAATCCAGCAGTATGCAATGCGGTCATATTGTCAAAATCTCCTGCATTGGGATCTGCACCCACCTCGAGTAAGGCTTCAATTACCCAGGGTTCATTGCTGACTGCCGCAACATGAAGCGGAGTACCAGCAATGCTGGAATCGCCCTCCGACTTAACTTGTGCACCCGCCTGAAGCAATGCATCTATGACTCCCTTGTCACTCTTAATTCCTTCAACGGCGGCGTGTAGTGGCGTATATTCCAGCATGTCCTTTGCATGAATATTAGCACCCGCATCAAGCAGAGCATTGATTACTGCGGGGTCGCTTGTTCTTGAGGCAGCCCAATGTAGTGGAGTCCTGCCGTTCGAATCCCTGGTATGGGAACTGATCAACGTTATCTGGTCTTCTGTGACCGTTGTCCAATCCACGCCAAAGCAGCTATTTGCTGTAAAGGTGTTGCAGCGCTCCGCTGCGTGAGCAGACTGCATTGGAACCAGGACATTCATCAAGGCCAATAACAGAGTTGTTGGACTACATCTTTTTAAATTTTTCATCTACTTTTCCTCCGCTAGATTACTAGTGTTAGATTACCGGTCGCATCGCCTGGATTCCCTTGATTTACCTATTAGCATCACATAATATGCGAATACCTATTCGCATATTACAATAAATTTACTTCTTGTCAATATAAAAGCGAATGTTTATTCGCGATATAAAAATACCATGGCCAGAACCGTCAATCATGCTCGTCGTGAGCAGAAAAAGAGCGAAATTATTATCGCAGCAATGCAATGTTTTGCTGAAAAAGGCTTTCATAGTACATCGATGCAAGATGTGTGCAGGGCGATCAGTATGAGTCCAGGGTCGCTATATCGTTATTTTTCTTCAAAAGACGAAATTATTATCGCCATTGTCGAAGAAGAGCGAAGGCAAGATGACGAATTCGCCAGACAAATAACCAATAGTGGAAGCCTGTTTGGCGCGTTGGAAAAGTTAATTTCTCATGTAATCCAACAAAGTAATGAACCTGGTTATACACAATTATCCGCAGAAATTTACGCAGAAATCAACCGTAACGAAAAAGCCACGGCCATCGCTAGTGAAGCACACACATTGGCTGCAGACGCAGTTGCATTCGCAATTAACAAGGCCATTGAGAACGAGGAAATTGATAGCACCTGGGATCCCGAAGCCCTTGCAGAAGTACTAATAGTGCTGATCGATTCTTTAGACACCCGCCCAATGTTTACGAAAAAAGCGTCAGATAAAGCAATTCATAAAACCGTGATTAAATTGATTGGGTCGATTAGAAACTAGTGTCCTCTTCGGCCAATATTGGTAAGAATAGGGTTCCAGGAATACTTCCCCTAACGCACTTATGCCCTGATATCCACTTTATATTGGGAGTTCCAATATATTGGGAGTTCCAATCGGGCGTTTTCATATTCTCGTCTGTCTTTGCTTATCTAAGGAAGATCGATGGAGGATAGTTTTTGCAGCTCAGCAACTAGGCTCCACGAAATTCATCCTTGTTCATCCAATCCGGCCAGTCTCCGGGGGGCCAGCTCCCTACTCCACATCGATTAGCCCACTGTTTATATTCATCTATTAATGACTTTAACTTACCGGGATACAAACCGGCGAGATCATTTAGCTCGGTACGATCCGCGTCCATGTCATATAGCTCCCATCCATTGGGGTACTTTCGCACCGCTTTCCATTTTCCTTTTCTAATCGCTCCATTGCCCTCATGCTCCAGGCAAATCGGTTTTGTCCTTTGCCAGGATGAGTTTTCACCAGCCTCATCGTGGATCCCAGTCTCATCATGGATCAATGAAACAAAACTCTCCCCTTCCATGGACTGAACATCTGTCTCACCACGCTGACCTGGACAGGCAACACCCGCAAGATCCAGAAATGTCGGCATGATATCCTGGACATGACAGGGAGTATGGATAATCTTCCCCGGTTGAGTAAATTGGTTGCCGGAAAGAATCACCGGTGTCGAAATTCCACCTTCGTGCACAAAATGTTTAAACAAACGAAACGGAGTATTCGAAGCATTGGCCCAAGGCAGGCCATAGCTCATAAAAGTATCGTCACCGCCTGGTTGAATTTCCCTGTCGTTGCCTACCCGCATAGGTCGACCGTCCCAGGTCGGATGGTTATACCACTGACACCACCCGTCCTCATGCAAAAATTCCGCGCAACCGCCATTATCGGACAGAAACATAATCACGGTATCTTCAAACAGACCCCTCTGCTTCAAAACAGTAACCAATCGTCCCACGGACTGATCCATGCGATCAATCATGGCAGCATACACCGCCATACGGGACGCTTCCCATTGCTGCTCTTTTAGACTGAGAGAATCCTATGGAGGTGCATACTCATCTCTTTCAGAGCATTTCCATTGGGAATGAATTAACCCCAATTCCTGAAGCTTTTCGTGGCGGTCACGGCGTAACCTGTCCCAGCCCTTTTGATAATAATTTCGATATTTTTCAATGTCCTCGGGCAATGCCTGTAGAGGCCAATGTGGAGCGATGTGACTCAAATGCAGAAAAAAGGGGGCTGACCCACCAGAGCCCAGGTAATCACGGTCGATAGGATCAGAACCGACATGCTCATTAATCATCTCGATGGCCTTGTCGGTAATGACATCCGTGATGTAGTAGTCTGGTTGTTGCGGCTCAATCCATTGATCCTGTTCCAAAAGATGTTGGGGATTGAACAAACTGGTCGCTCCTGCCATCAATGCATAGGAGCGGTCAAAACCGCGTTGCAGAGGATGGGGATACCCGGGGTCACCGAGCTTATGATGATGCGTGTTACCGGGTAGTCCCACCTCTGGCTCAAAACTCCAATTCACATGCCATTTTCCAGAGTAAAACGTACGATAGCCACCCGTTTTTAACGCCTCAGCAATAGTAACCGTGTCCTCCCTTAACCATCCCTGATAAGCTGGATCAACTCTCCAGTCATCAACCATGTGTCCCACTCCGGCCTGGTGCGGGCTCAAACCAGTCAGCAACGAGGCCCGGGTTGGGCAACATCGGGAACTGTTATAAAGCTGGCTAAATCGTATTCCATCAAATCCCAGTTTATCCAAATTTGGAGTTTCGATTTCACCACCAAAACAACCGATATCAGAAAACCCCATGTCATCAGCCAGGATCAAAATCAGATTAGGCTGTTTTCGGTCCGGCTTTCGGTTATTTTTATCCACGTCCTCTTTCAGCCTGGTTCATTCGGTTTGGCTCATTCGGTTTGGCTCAACAGTACTTATCACTATATTTAGATAGAGAAGATAATACGGACTCCAGTATAAAATTTCCCTGTTAGTCATCTAATGATCCGTCCATTTGCTGGCAGCTAATTCATCAATTATCTGGCCTCCCCCAAAGAGGCCATCACTCCTTGCATGGCAATGGAGAATTTATCCACTAATTCTTCAACCTGGTTGTCATTAATGATAAATGGGGGCGCGAGTAAAACATGATCGCCCTGCCTGCCATCAATGGTCCCCCCCATGGGATAGCAAATTAACCCCGCCTCAAAGGCCTTCTTCTTGAATCGTTTATTTACTCCCAAAGAAGGATCGAAAATAGATTTATCTTCTTTATCCTGCACTAACTCCACGCCCATAAATAAACCGCGTCCGCGGATATCACCAACATGAGGATGTTCGTCGAATTTGTCGTGGAGCGCCTGACGAACCTTTTCGCCTTGCTCATTCACTCGGGCCAATAGCCCACGATTCAAAATCGCCTGCACCACAGCATGTCCCGCAGCGCAGGCCACTGGATGGCCCACATAGGTATGACCATGCTGGAAGAAACCCGACCCCTGCTCCACGGCAGTATAAATTTGATCCGTGCATATCATGGCGCCAATGGGCTGATAGCCTGCTCCCAATCCCTTGGCAATAGTCACAATATCTGCGTTGATTCCATCCCTTTCATGGGAAAAAAGATGTCCCGTCCTGCCCATTCCGCACATGACTTCGTCAAGAATCAAGAGTACGCCATAACGGTCACAAATCTCACGAATTCGTTGAAAGTAACCCTCCACCGCTGGTACGGCACCCATGGTTGCCCCAACCACGGGTTCCGCCAGAAAGGCCATAACCTGATCGGCTCCCAGGCGAAGAATTTCCGTTTCCAGCTCATCCGCTACCCGATGACCGTATTCCAATTCACTTTCCCCTTCCTTTAACCCACGATAGGGATAACAGGGAGAAATATGGGAGGTGTCAATCATTAACGGAGAAAACGGCTCCCGACGCCATAGATTACCGCCTGCAGCCAACGCTCCCAGCGTATTGCCATGATAGCTTTGCAACCGGGCAATTACCTTTTTGCGATTCGGTTGTCCAATTTCAAGAAAGTACTGTCGAGCTAACTTAATTCCCGCCTCCACTGCTTCGGAACCACCGGAGACAAAATAGACACGATCAAGATTCCCGGGAGCATGCTGAATCAATAGGTCTGCCAATTGCTCTGCTGGCTGACTGGTAAAAAATCCCGTATGGGCAAATGCGACCTGCTTAAGCTGGGTTTCAATGGCCGCGTTGATCTCCGCATCACCATGTCCAAGGCAGGATACCGCAGCGCCACCTGATCCATCAAAATACTCCCGTCCATTGGTATCATAAAGATAACAACCCTGGCCTCGCGCGATGGTTGGTGAGTTCTGATTCGCGAGTCTCGGAAAAACGTGGCTCATGGATTTCTCCTAATGGGTTTAAATGGGTTTCGTGGTTAAACAACCTGAATTTGACAAGCCTGGTGCAAATCTCAGGGACCTGCTCCCGAGTTGGATAGCGTACAGTCGCATTTATGTCATCCTCGTTCTACGGTCTCCGCTTGGAATACATACCAACAGTGACTGATTTGAGAACCGAGCCTTCACCATACTCTTTAATTCTCATCGAAGGATACGAATAATTACGACACTGACCCCAATATCCTATCCACACATATCTAGTCCTGGAAAAAACTCAAAACCATCCCGACTCAGGACCACAAATCCGTACTCAGATATCGCTCACCGGTATCCGGTAAAATAGCTAGCAATGTCTTCCCCTGATAGTCAGACCGCTTAGCCAGCGTCAACATACCATAGGTTGCGGCTCCACAGGAAATACCGCAAAACAACCCTTCCTTCGTGGCAAGCAATCGGGTGGTTTCGTAAGCCTGTTCAGTAGTAATCTGGAGAATATCGTCATAGGCTGACTGATCCAGGGTGTCCGGGATAAACCCAGGCGCCGTTCCCATGATCTTATGCTTGCGAGCGATCCCCTGACTCAGGATGGGTGACTCCGCTGGTTCCGTCGCGATAATTCGAATGTTGGGATTGTATTGTTTCAAATATCGGGATAAGCCAGAAATTGTACCGCCCGTTCCTGTGGTCAATACCACGGCGTCCAGAGAGTCACCAAAGTCAGCCCAGATTTCATCTGCAGTCTGCTTATGGGACGCGGGATTGGAAAGATCGGAAGAGCGTCGGGGAGGGGGGGGGGGGGGGGGGGGGGGGGGGGGGGGGG